>NZ_JBCPSP010000029.1:0-69953 GCF_051129895.1 Pseudomonas sp. Je.1.5.c | reverse complement strand
TCGGCGCTTTGGTGGAAGGGGTGGGGCGATGTCTCCCACGGTCTGTACTGCTGCGAACAGTCAGAATCGGGCATTTAGTCCCACCACCCCTTCAAGTCTAACCATACAAGCGGGCTTGCCCCGCGATCAGGCGGCATCGGCCTTTACACGCAGCCGGTCGTACGCGGTCTGTTCGTCGGCATCCAGGGCAATCAGGTACGGCTCGACCGCTTTCTTGAAACTGGTCATCTCACCGTCCTCGCCCTTCTTCAGGTGGCAATGGCAGAACCACTCGCCATCGTTGCGCTCGGGGAAGTCGACCCGATGGTGGTACAGCCCCCAGCGGCTTTCCTCGCGGAACAGCGAGGCGCGTGCGGCCATTTCGGCGCAGTCGCGAATCACCGTGACCTCCATCGCCCGCATCAGCTCATGGGGGTTGCTGGCCTTCATCTGCGCAAGGTCGCGTTCGATCTCGGCGAAGCGCGCCAGGCCGATCTCCATCTTTTTCGTTACTTTGGGCGGCTGCAGGTAGTCGTTGACCATGCGCCGCAGCTTGTACTCGACCTGCGCTGGCGGCAGACCGTGCTCACGCTGCAGCGGCGCGAACACCCGCGCCCGCTCGCGCTCGACCTGCTCGACATCGACCTCGGCAAATTCCCGCCCGGCCACGTACTGCGCGGCATTGACCCCGGCGAACCAGCCATAGGTGAAGGCGCCGAGCATATAGTTGTGCGGCACCGCAGCCATGTCGCCCGCCGCGTACAGGCCCTTGACGCTGGTCTGGGCCTTCTCGTCGACCCACACGCCCGAGGCCGAATGCCCGGAGCAGAAGCCGATCTCGGAAATGTGCATCTCGACCATGTGCTGGCGGTAGTCGGTACCACGATTGGCGTGGAACTGGCCGCGACTGGGGCGCTCGTTGCTGTGCAGGATCTCTTCGATGTTCTGGATGGTTTCCTCGGCCAGGTGATCGAGCTTGAGGAACACCGGGCCATTACCGCCCTCCAGCTCCTGATGAAACTCCCACATCATCTGCCCGCTCCAGTAGTCGCACTCGATGAAGCGTTCGCCCTTGCTGTTGGCGGTGTAGCCACCCAAGGGGCCAGTGACGTAGGCGCAGGCCGGGCCGTTGTAGTCCTTGATCAGCGGGTTGATCTGGAAGCACTCAAGGTTGGCCAGTTCAGCTCCTGCGTGATAGGCCATGGCGTAGCCGTCACCGGCATTGGTCGGGTTCTCGTAAGTGCCCATCAAGTAACCCGACGAAGGCAGGCCCAGGCGGCCGGCGGCGCCGCAGGCAAGAATGACGGCCTTGGCGCGGACGACCTTGAACTCACCGCTACGGCAGTCGAATCCAAGAACTCCGGCAGCGGCGCCCTGGCCATCGAGCAGTACCCGCGTGCATACCATGCGATTGCTGATCTCGATCCGCGCACGCTTGAGCTGGCGGTACAACACCTTCTTGATGTCGTGGCCCTCGGGCATCGGCAGCACGTAGGCGCCCATGTGGTGCACCTTCTTCACCGCATAGTCGCCAGTCTCGTCCTTTTCGAACTTCACGCCCCAGCGGTCGAGCTGCTCGATGGTGGCGAAACTGTGAGTGGCATAGCCGTGCACTGCGGTCTGGTTGACGATGCCATCGTTGGCGACGGTGATCTCCTTGGTGTACTGCTCGGGCGTGGCGTGGCCGGGAATAATGGCGTTGTTCAGGCCATCCATGCCCATGCTGATGGCGCCGCTGCGCTTGACGTTGGCCTTGTCCAGCAGCAGGACGCGCAGACTTTTGTCGTGCTCCTTGGCCTTGATCGCCGCCATCGGGCCGGCGGTGCCGCCGCCGATGACGATAATGTCGTAGTCCTGGGTCTCGATACTCATGCCTTGCCCCCCTTCTGGCGGTCGATGCGCAGGCGATACTGGAAGGCATCGCCGCGGTAGTAGAGGTGTTCGAAGTCCAGCGGCGTGCCGTCGGCGGCGTGGGTCAGACGCTCGATACGCATGATCGGCGCGCCCTCCTCGACCTCCAGTGCCTGGGTCAGGTCGCTATCTGCCAGCACCGCGTCAATGGCCAGATCGGCGTGGCCAAGCGGGATGCCGCAGTCGTTCTCCAGCACCAGGAAGATGTCGCGGGTGACCAGGTCGGCTTTTTCCAGCTTTTCACCGACCGCCTTGGGCAGCCAGGTCAGCTCTAGCGACACCGGCTCGCGGTTGATCAGGCGCACGCGGCGGATCTCGGTGACTAGCTCTCCCTCCTCAACCTGCAACCGCGCTGCCACCAGCGCACTGGCTGGCACGTGACGGAAACTGCGCAGGCGGTTGATCACTTCGTAGCCCATCTGCGTCATCGACTCGGCCAAACCCTGCAAGGTACTGACGTTCTGGAACGCCTTGGGCTTGGCGACGAAGGTGCCCTTGCCGTGGATCTTGAAGATCAGCCCTTCCTTTTGCAGATCGCCCAGCGCCTGGCGCACAGTGATGCGACTGACATCGAAGGCCTTGCCCAGCTCGTTTTCCGAGGGCATGCGGCTGTGCGGTGGGTAGCTGCCGTCGAGAATGCGCTCGCGCAGCAGTTCCTTGAGCTGGGTGTAGAGCGGTACCGGGGACAGGGGGAGCAATTGGGCCATGGTTCTCTTCGCTGATCGGTGACTTGTTATAACAAGTTGTGACCAGAGAATAGCGAGCATAAGAATGGCTAGGGAAATACTGATATCGAATATGGATATTGCTGACAGGCAAGGAGCGCCCCCGGTGCGAGCGGCCTAAAGATGCACAGGGAAAAACACCACAGATCAAGGCGATGGACGTCATTCCCCAAGATGGGTATCATTGCGCCGCGTTGCACTCGTAGCTCAGCTGGATAGAGTACTGCCCTCCGAAGGCAGGGGTCGTGGGTTCGAATCCCGCCGAGTGCGCCATATCTTGAAAAGCCCTGGGACTTGTCCCGGGGCTTTTTCGTTTGTGCGCCGCGTCGCGTTTCTGGTACTCCCGTGCCGCTGTCCTTTGATGTTAGCGTGAGCAGCTTCCCGTTCATCCGAGCGGGTACCTCCTTTCATGCATCAGCAAAGGAATGCGCTTACCCATGCACCTGAAAAAATTCTCTGCCCTGACCCTGTTGCTGGCCAGCATCGGCCTGTTCACCTCGCAGGCCCAAGCCAATCTTTCCCAGCAGCAATCGGCCGCCATCCTCAAAGCCTACGACGGCAGCGACCCGGCCGACTTCAAGCAATTTATCGGCAAGCTGGCCAGCAGCGACCTGGCCAAGGCCGACAACCTGGGTGACACCCTCAAGGCCTACCTGGCCGGCAAGCCGCTGGCCGCCGAACAGCACAACGAGATCAACCGCCTGCTCGGCCTGTATACCCGCATCAAGTACGGCAAGGCCGCCACTGACAACCTGCGCGAGCTGGTCGCGATCCCGACTTTTCAGGTCGAAGGCGTAGCCCAGCATGACAATCCGCAATTCCACAAGATCGCCGACAAGATCAAAGCCTTGGCCGAGAGCTTCGGCCTGACGTTCCGCAACATCGACAACCGGGTCTACGAGATCACGCTCGGAGAAGGCAAGGAAGTGGTCGGCATTCATGCCCACGCCGACGTGGTGCCGGTCAATCCAGACAACTGGAAGCTCGACGACGGCACTCACCTTGACCCGTTCAAAGTCACCCTGGTGGGTGATCGCATGTACGGCCGCGGCACTGAGGATGACAAGAACGGCATCATCGTTGCGCTGTACGCCATGAAAGTCGCCAAGGACGAGAAGCTGCCGCTGGCTCGCCAATTGAAGTTGTTGGTCGACACCACCGAGGAAACCACCGGTGAGGCCATCCCCTATTACTTCGAGCGCAACCCGGTGCCGGACTACAACCTGGCACTGGACGGCGGCTACCCGGTAGTCATCGCCGAGAAAGGCTCCGGCGCGGTAATGGCCACCTTCCCCCGCCGCGCAGCCAGCGGCCAAGGTGCCGAGCTCACCAGCCTGACGGGTGGCCTGGCCAACAACCAGATCCCCACCACTTCGGTGGTGACCCTGATTGGCGACAACCCTGCCGATCTCGCCGCTCGCCTGAACAAAGCCGGTGCGCAGTTCGTGAAGGATAACGGCGCTAACTTCAGCATCGAGGCGAAAGTCGAAGGCAAGCAAGTGCTGCTGACCAGCAAAGGCGTCTCGGCGCACTCTTCCGAGCCTGAGTCCGGGGTCAATCCGGTCGCGCGCATGCTGGTGTTCATCAACGGGCTGGGTGAGCAAGTGCCGCTCAAGCACAACCACATCACCGACGCAGCCCGCTACGCCGCCGACAATTGGGGGCTGGACTACACCGGCAAGAAGCTGGGCATTGGCTTTGAAGATTCATTCATGGGCCCGCTGACGGCCTCGCCGACCTTCGTTGGCCTGGATGACAAAGCCCTGAAATTGGCGGTCAACCTGCGCGTCCCTAAAGGCAAGTCGGTCGACACGCTCAAGGCCGAACTGACCGACAAGCTCGGTGCTTGGGTCAAGGCCAGCGCTGTGGCAGTGTCCTTCGACACCAACCTCGACCAGCCGATGTACCGCAATCCTGAAGGCGAATGGGTCAAGGCCCTGCTCGCAGTAGCCAGCGAGAACCTCGGCATGCCTCATGAGTTCGGCACTTCTGCCGGCGCCACTTCGGTGCATGACCTGCCAAATGGCGTGCAGTTTGGTTTGGCCATGCCCAACGTGAAATACACCGGGCACAACGACAACGAGTTCAAGACTGTGGAGCAATTCATGCTGGACTTGCAGATCGTCAGCGAGATGGTCGCGCGGATTGGGCAGATGCCAAAACTTTGAGGTTTAGCTCAATGGTTGAACAAGGCGCTACGGCGCCTTTTTCCAAGGCCTGCGCTATAGCCAGAGAAATATTGGCGCCAGCATTTCGCCATAATCGAAATATTTGGTAATCTCTGCGCCGCTTGCGCGCTCAGCCCGGCTCTTCGCAAGGCCTGGCCGCCTGACAGTTAGAAAATTTTTCAACCGGTGCCCAGCGGACATTGAAGTCCTTGGCATCGGGTTTCGACACAGGACGCGTTCGAAAGACGCCACAAAAGGATTTGCAATGGCAATGGTATTTTGCCGCGGCTGCGCCAAGCAGCTGCACGAAACGGCACCCGCCTGCCCCCAATGTGGCGCCCCCCAATTCGCTGTCACACCGCCTGCCCAGAGCATCGGCGGCGAGTCGTCGTGGATGGCCGTCACCGCGCTGATCCTCGGCATCCTCTGCTTGCTCTCCCTGTTCGATGACGCCGAATGGGACGCCGATACCCTGCTCGGTCTGGGCCTGTTCGCCTCGATCGGCCTGGTCAGCGGCATTGTCAGTATCTGCCAGAAAAAACCCGGCAACGGCATGGCCGTCGCCGGCCTCGTCATGACGACGTTCTCATTGCTCTGCTTTATCGGACTATCAGTTAATTAATCGTGAGGGAAAACAAATGAGCATGGTGTTCTGCCGTGGTTGCGCCAAACAAATTCACCAGTCGGCACTGAGCTGCCCAGGTTGCGGCGCCACCCAGACCACAACCTACACGGGCACGATCGGCAATGGCGCGACCGCGACCACGAGCGTGGCCAGTGGTAATGCCTACATCGAAGTGATGAAGAAGTACGCCGTATTCAAGGGCCGTGCGCGCCGCAAGGAATACTGGATGTTCATCCTGCTCAACATGCTGGTGGCCTTCGTGGTCGGTTTTGTCGACGGCCTGATCGGTACAGCGCCGGCGCTGGGCGGTCTCTATAACCTGGCCGTGCTGCTGCCGAGCATCGCCGTTGCCGTGCGTCGCCTGCACGACAGTGACCGCAGCGGCTGGTGGCTGCTGGTGCCGATCGTCAACCTGGTGTTCCTGATCCAGGACGGCACCCAGGGCAGCAACCGCTTTGGTCCGAGCCCGAAAGGCATCGTCTGAGGCGGCAGGTGTACATGGATCATGGGAGGGCGGCCTGCGGGCTAATGCTGTTCACATAAGGCCTAGTCAGCTTTGGGGCTGCTCTGCAGCCCTTCGCGGGCAAGCCCGCTCCCACAGGTCCGGCGCCGACCGTTATAGCGGCGCTGTTCCTGTGGGAGCGGGCTTGCCCGCGAAGGGCCGCAAAGCGGCCCCAACAAGTTACGGACACAAGCCAGGCTCATGACGTTTTTCAATCAGGTCCATGCCGTTTTCCGCGTTGCCGTGCAGAGCGTCGTCGCCGATGCTTTAGTTACCTGAAGACCAGCATTCCCCACCCACCGAGGCCTGTATGAAGAACGTCGAAGAACTCCTCAAAACCAAGTCCCAACATCAGACCGTCTACACCATTGGGCCTGATCTCTCGGTGCTCGAAGCCCTGAAGCTGTTGGCGGAGAAAAACATCGGCGCCTTACCGGTGGTAGAAAACGACCAGGTGGTGGGGATCGTCAGTGAGCGTGACTATGCGCGCAAGCTGGTACTCAAAGGCCGCTCATCCGCCGCTACCCCGGTCAGCGAAATCATGACCCGAGATGTGCTCACGGTCGATCCGAGCAAGAGCCTGGATCATTGCATGAACCTGATGACCGACCGTCACCTGCGCCATCTACCCGTGGTCAAGGACGGCAAGCTGCTCGGCCTGCTGTCGATCGGCGACCTGGTCAAGGAAACCATCGCCGAGCAGGCCAGCCTGATCCGCCAACTGGAGCAGTACATTCGCGGCGAATGATCAGTGATAGGCGCTCTCCAGCTCGTCCAGTTGATGGTCGAAGCTGCGCAGGCGCGCCGACCAGGTGTACACCAGCACTTCCAGATCGCGGTTGAGCAGCGCAGTGCCGCCCCGGCTGTTATCCGGGGTATCGCACAAATCCAACTGGTAGCGCTCGCGGGCCATCGCCGTGGCCACGCTGGAAAGGTCGCGGGCAAAGGCCAGCCAGTGATGGTGCGGGTCGTGGGTCTCGCGGTCGAGTTCACGGCATTGGCACTTGAGGGCGTCCAGGCTCTGTTCCAGCGGCGTGCCCTTGAGCTCGCCCATGACTTCTTCGAAGGTGCGCCCCGAATGCCAGTAGCTGCCCCAGAAATAGCGGTCGAAGACCGTCTCGACCCGGCGTAGCGCGACCTTGGTGTTCCAGATGGTCACCAACGTTCGCCCTTGGCTCACTTCGCGCTTGTTCAAGTGCAGTTGCTGCCAGGCGATCCAGGCCAGACCGCAGAGCGCCACCGCCGCAGTCACCGCCGCAGCGGCGTACATGAACTGCACCGCCTGGTTCATCTGGTGGGTGTGCCGGATACCGTAGAAGTAGCCGGCGGTCAGGGTGCCCAAGATCGTCACGGTGCACCAGAAGCCTGGTGCGTAGGGATCTTTCATCGCGCTATCCCCTTATTGTTTTACCTGAGCATAGCAACGACCAAATCACCCATCAGGTGCCGCTCGGCGCTTTATTTTCGCGGGCGACGCAAGGCCTCGTTGAGTTGATCGAACGGCACCGCCCAATCGGCATCTTCGATGATGCTTTCCTTGAGGAACGCGCGCTGGGAGTCGGTCCAGAACGGCGCATCGACCAGCTTGATGTCGTTCTTCAGCGGCGAATGCGAGGTGATGAACTGATCGATGCTCTTGGCATCGTCCGCCAGCCCTAGTTGCTTGAACAGATCGGAAAACGGATGGTTCGGTGCTTCCATGGGTTCCTCCTTGGCCGGGAAGGTCGTCCACGACGCCCGCCCGGCACTGGGTTGAGATTCATCAGCAGAGCTCGCGCACTTCGGCCTGCGGGACCAGCTTGAGGTACTGCTCCATACTCATGTGGATCAGGTGATCGTGATCACCTGCCTCAAGGTAGACATCACCTTGGCGGGTCAAGGTCGGGTCGAGCAGCATTTTTATGTCATAGGCATCGCCCAACGCCGGAACAGCACCGCGTTCGCAATCACCGAACAGGGTCGGCAGGCCGCTTTCGCGGGTCAGTTGCCAGGCGCCGGTCATGCGCACCTTACTCATGTCCAGGTGCCGGTTGGCCGGCAGCACCGCCATGATGTAGTTGCCGTGGCGGTCGTCGAGCAGGACCGACTTGGCGACCCGCTCGGCCGGTACGCCTGCGGTGCGCGCCGACTCCAGGCTGGTCGCGGAATGTGGATGGGGAACAATGTCATAGTCGCAGTTTGCCTGGTCCAGGCGCTGCTGCAGGGTCTTGGCCATACGCATGATGCACCTCCGGTTTCGCCCCCACCTGTAGGAGCGGCGTTGTGCCGCGATTGGGCAGCAAAGCCGCCCGAGCGCCTGCGCATGAACAGCGCTGGCCTCGCCCCCTCTCCAAGTTTAGGCCCTGCCTCGAAGGGCACGACTAAACTTCACTGATAGAGACACTCGAGGTGACGACAGGTGATCGCTCGCTGCTGGCGCTGTTTGCTGTTGTTAGTGCTGCTCGGCGTTGCCACGGGTGGCCACGCTGCGGCTGGCGGCAGCATCTGGATGCTGGATATCGATGACGCGATCGGCCCGGCCAGCGCCGATTACCTGGTACGCGGCCTGGACCAGGCGCAGCAACAAGGCGCCCAGCTTGTGGTGATCCGCATGGACACACCAGGCGGCCTGGACAGCTCCATGCGTCAGATCATCAAGGCCATCCTCGCCAGCCCCGTACCCGTCGCCACGTTCGTCGCCCCAGGTGGCGCTCGCGCTGCCAGTGCCGGCACCTACATCCTCTATGCCAGCCACGTGGCAGCGATGGCGCCGGGGACCAACCTGGGCGCCGCCACCCCTGTGCAAATCGGTATGCCCGGCAAACAGCCAGGCGAGACCAAGGACGACCAAACCGATACGCCAGACGATCAGGACACCCTCGCCCGCAAGCAGGTCAACGACGCTGCTGCCTACATCCGCGGCCTGGCCCAGTTACGTGGACGCAACGCAGACTGGGCGGAAAAGGCGGTACGCGAGGCGGTCAGCCTGTCGGCCAATGAGGCGCTGCGCCTGAAGGTCATCGACCAGATGGCCAACGATGTGCCCGACCTGCTGCGGCAACTGGACGGCAAGACCCTGCAAGCCGCCGGCGAGCCGCGCCAGCTGCAAACCAATGACGCGCCGCTGGTCGAGCACCTGCCGGACTGGCGCACCCGTCTGCTGGCAGTGATCACCAACCCTAGCGTGGCGCTGATCCTGATCATGATCGGCATCTACGGCCTGCTGTTCGAATTCATGAGCCCCGGCACTGGTGTGGGGGGCGTGATCGGCGGCATCAGCCTGCTGCTGGCGCTGTACGCCCTGCAGCTGCTACCGGTGAGCTATGCCGGGGTGGCGCTGATCATGCTCGGGCTGGCGTTCATGATCGCCGAGGCGTTCTTGCCCAGCTTTGGCGTTGTGGGCTTTGGCGGCATCGTCGCGTTCGTGGTCGGCGCGGTAATCCTGATGGACACCGACGCCCCTGGCTACGGCATTCCGCTGCCGTTGATCGTCACCTTGGCGGTAGCCTCGGCGCTGTTGCTCGGTGGCGTGCTGGGGATGGCCATGCGGGCACGACGACGGGCGCTGGTCAGCGGCGATGCCGGCTTGGTCGGCAGCCTGGTGACAGTGACCCAGGTCACGGCGGACAACCCGTTCTGCGGCTCGGTACAGGCCCAGGGCGAACAATGGCAAGTGCAATGCGCGACGCCACTGCAGCCCGGCCAGTCGGTACGGGTGATCGCCCGCCACGGCGTGCGGCTTGAGGTCAGCGCCACTGCGCCCACGGCGCAAGGAGAATGACGATGTTCGTGCAATTGGGCTTCGGCGCGCTGCTGATGCTGGTCGGCGTGCTGCTGATCTCGGCGTTTCGCATCCTGCGCGAGTATGAGCGCGGGGTGGTGTTCCAGCTTGGGCGCTTCTGGCAGGTCAAGGGGCCGGGGCTGATCCTGCTGATCCCGGTGATCCAGCAGATGGTTCGGGTAGACCTACGCACCGTGGTGCTCGACGTGCCGCCACAAGATGTCATCACCCGCGACAACGTCTCGGTCAAGGTCAACGCGGTGCTGTACTTTCGTGTGCTCGATCCGCAGAAGGCGATCATCCAGGTCGAGGACTTTCTCAACGCCACCAGCCAGCTGGCCCAGACCACCTTGCGAGCAGTGCTCGGTAAACACGAGCTGGACGAGCTGCTGGCCGAGCGCGAGCAGCTCAACCAGGACATTCGCCAAGTGCTGGATGCGCAGACCGATGCCTGGGGAATCAAGGTGGCCAACGTCGAGATCAAGCATGTCGACCTCAATGAGTCGATGATCCGCGCGATCGCCCGCCAGGCCGAAGCCGAGCGCGAACGGCGGGCCAAGGTGATCCATGCCGAAGGTGAACTGCAAGCGTCGGAAAAGCTGATGCAGGCCGCGCAGATGCTCAGCAAGGAGCCAGGGGCGATGCAGTTGCGCTACATGCAGACGCTGGGTTCGATTGCCGGGGACAAGAGCTCGACCATCGTCTTTCCGATGCCGCTCGATTTGCTCAAGGGAATGGTGGATCGGGATCGCTCATGACTGGGGCCGCATTGCGGCCCCAAACTGCATCAGAGCGGCGCCCGACGCAGGGTCGCGAGGAAGGTCGCAGCGCCCAGGAACAACCCGGCGAAGGTGCGGTTCAGACGCTTCTGCTGCTTGGGCGTACGCAGCAAACGCAGCACCCGCGAAGCCAGCCCGGTATAACCCGCCATCACCAGCAGATCGACGCTGATCATGGTCACGGTGATCGCCAGGTACTGCGGCAACAGCGCCTCGTGCGGGTTGATGAACTGCGGCAGCACCGCCAGCATGAATACCAATGCCTTGGGGTTACTGACGTTCACCAGAAAGCCACGAAAGACCAGGCTCAACGGCTTGCCAATCGGCCGCACGCCGGACTCTTCGCTCATGTCCATCGGCAGCGCGCGCCACTGTTTGTAGGCCAGGTACACCAGGTAACCGACGCCGAACCATTTGATGACTTGGAAGGCAGTGGCGGAGGCGGCGAGGATCGCGCCGACACCGGCAGCGATGATGGCGATTTGCACGATCAGGCCGATCTGTAGGCCTAGCGCGTTCCAGTAACCGCGCCAGAAACCGTACTGTAGACCGCTGGACATCGAGGCGATCGCCCCGGCACCTGGCGACAGGCTGATCACCCAGCACGCGGCAAAAAAGGCCAACCACGTTTCCATCGACATCACACACCTCGCTCGTGCACATGTTGCAAAACGTTAAGCTACGAGGTTGATGAAAAAATGACCAGCGATATTTTGCAGGGACGGGTTCAGGCAGCCTTTCAGTCCTCTTGAACCGAAACATCCTTAGCCACACCCGGCACCTCAGCGCCCCGCCAGCGCCGCACCGATTTCTGGAAGAACTGGCTGTTCGGCACCTGCACCAGCGCCCCACCCGCTTCGGGCAGCTCCATCAAGGTCGTGAACAGCAGGTTGATGGCAATCACCCGACCCTTCACCCCCGGTTTGTCGAGGGTATCGACCAGCTCGACCACATCACCAATGCGAAACGGCCCCACGGTAAAGATCAGCACCGCACACAGCAGGTTGGACAACACGCTCCACATGGCGAAGAAAGCCACCGCCGCAACCGCAACGAAGCCTGACAGCGCAGTCCACAACACCGTCGCCGAAACGCCCATGCGCTCCAACACGAACAGCAGCGCGCTGCCCATGATCAGCCAACGCAAACCGCCGCGCACCGGCACCAGCAGCTCCGGTGGCAACGGGTAGCGCTCGCCCAGGCGGCTCAGGCAGCGGGCGATGAAGCGTTGCAGGACAAACGCTGCGACCAGGATCAGCAAAATCTGCAAACCCAACCACAGTGCGTCCATCCATTGCCCCGGCAGCAGGCCTTGCAACTCCTCCATCAGGACAGCGCCTCAAGCTCGGCTTGCATGCTTTCCAGCAGTTCCAAGGCTTCCATCCAGGACTCCTCCAACTGCGCTTCGCGTTGCTTGAGTTTGCTCTGGCGGGCGAGCAGGTCGCGCAGCTCGTCCTTGCGGGCGGCTTCGTACAAGCCGCTGTCACCGAGCGCAGTCTCGATCTCGGCCAACTGGCTGTGGACCTGGCCCAGCTCGGTCTCCAGCTTCTCGGCGGCGCGCTTGTGCGGGGCCAGTTGCTGACGCAAAGCGGCTGCGGCCTGGCGCTGGGCCTTTTTGTCAGTCTTGTCCGGGTTGGCCGGCGCAGTACTGACCGGCGCATTGCGCTGGCGGTAGTCGATCAGCCAGCGGCTGTAGTCATCGAGGTCGCCATCGAAGGTGTCGACCTTGCCGTCGGCCACCAGCAGGAAGTCGTCGGTGGTGCTCTTGAGCAGGTGCCGGTCGTGAGAGACCACCACCACTGCGCCACTGAACTCCTGCAAGGCCATGGTCAAGGCCAGGCGCATTTCCAGGTCGAGGTGGTTGGTTGGTTCGTCGAGCAGCAGCAGGTTCGGCCGCTCCCAGGCAATCAGGGCCAGCGCCAAACGCGCCTTCTCACCACCGGAGAAGTTCAGCACCGGCTCCTCGGCGCGGGCGCCATGGAAGTCGAACCCGCCAAGGAAGTCGCGCAGGGTCTGCTCACGTTCCGTTGGAGCGATGCGTTGCAGGTGCAACAGCGGGCTGGCCTTGTCATCCAGCGAATCGAGCTGGTGCTGGGCGAAGTAGCCCACCGCCAGGTTTTCGCCGCGCACCAGCCGCCCACCGAGGGGTTGCAGCTCGCCGGCAAGGTTCTTGATCAGGGTCGATTTACCGGCGCCGTTCGGGCCGAGCAAGCCGATACGGGCGCCTGGGGTCAGCTGCAGCTTGACCTTCTCCAGCACCGCCTTGTCGCCATAACCCAGGCGACCCTCGGAAAGGTCGAGCAGTGGGCTGGAGATCTTCTCCGACTCGCGGAAAACGAAGTCGAACGGCGAATCGACATGCGCCGCCGACAGCTCTTCCATGCGTTCCAGGGCCTTGATCCGGCTCTGCGCCTGACGGGCCTTGGTAGCCTGGGCCTTGAAGCGGGCGATGTACTTTTCCATGTGCGCGCGCTGCGCTTGCTGCTTCTCGTAGGCCTGCTGCTGTTGCGCCAGGCGCTCGGCACGGGTGCGCTCGAAGGCGGTGTAGCCGCCCTTGTAGAGGTTGAGCTTGCGCTGTTCGACATGCAGCACGTGATCGACCACCGAATCGAGGAAGTCGCGGTCGTGGGAAATCAGCAGCAGCGTACCTGGATAGCCCTTGAGCCAGTCTTCCAGCCAGAGGATGGCATCCAGGTCCAAGTGGTTGGTCGGCTCATCGAGCAGCAGCAGGTCGGACGGGCACATCAGCGCCTGGGCCAGGTTGAGGCGCATCCGCCAGCCACCGGAGAAGTCACCGACGCGGCGGTCCATCTGCTCGTTGCTGAAGCCAAGGCCAGCCAGCAGCTTGCGCGCACGGGCGTCGGCGGTATAGCCGTCGGCGATCTCCAGCTCGCTGTGCAAGCGGGCCAGGGCCGTGCCGTCATGGGCTTGTTCGGCCAGCGCCAGCTCGGCCTGAACCTGGCGCAGGCGGATGTCGCCGTCGAGCACATAGTCCACCGCCACCCGGTCGAGGGTGTCGACCTCCTGGCGCATGTGAGCGATGCGCCAGTCGCCGGGCAGCTGACAATCGCCGCCATCGGGCGTGAGCTCACCGCGCAGCAGGGCGAACAGGCTGGATTTGCCGGCGCCGTTGGCACCGATGAGGCCGGCTTTGTGACCGGTGTGCAGGGTCATCTCGGCGCCATCTAGCAAGCGCTGCGGACCACGCTGTAAAGTGAGGTTGGATAGTCTGATCATGATGGTCGCGGAGTCTACCAGCTTCCTCGGCCACAAGCGCGAGTGGAACCATGCACACCGACCTGTGGAATCACGCCCTGGCCCTGTACGCCAAGCCGGGTGTCGAAGAGGCCTGCCTGAGCCTTCAGCAATTGGGCGCGGACGTTTGCCTGCTGCTCTGCGCAACCTGGTTGCAGGCGCAGGGTGTCAGCGCTGATGCCGAGCGCGCGCAGGCCCTGGGCGACCTGGCCCGGACCTGGCAGCAGGAGGTGGTGATGCCCCTGCGTAGCCTGCGCCAACAATGGCGCAGCGCTGGGCAAAACGATCCGCAGTTGGCCGCCTTGCGTGAGCAGGTCAAGGGCTTGGAATTGCAGGCAGAGAGAACGCTACTGGAGCGCTTGCAAGCGTGCTCGCGACAATGGCCCGCGGGCTCGAACGAGACCACGGACGATTGGTTGGCCCGGCTGGCACCAGACCGTTGCCGCGACCACGACGCGCTGCATCAGCTGCGCGTCGCGGCGCAACAGCTTCAGGAAGCCGAAGACGGCGTCTGAGCTGGGGCGCTGGCCGGGGCCGAAGCGGTCGAGGCTGGCGCTGCCGAGTTGGTCGCAGAGGCCGAGCTGCTCGCGGACGGTGCAGGCTTGGCTTCGGCTGGCTTGCTTTCGACCTTGGCAGCGGCAGGCTTGGCTACGGCTGGTTTGGCGGCAGCTGGCTTGGCCGGTGCTTTAGCGGCAGCGGGCTTGGCGGCGGGTTTGGCAGCGGTTTTCACGGGTGCCTTGGCAGCGGCCGGTTTGGCAGCAGGTTTGGCCGCGGCGGGCTTGGCAGCCGGTTTAGCAGCAGCGGTTTTGGCCGGTGCTTTGGCGGCGGCTGGTTTGGCTGCAGGTTTCGCTGCAGCAGCTTTAGCAGGCGCTTTGGCAGCTACTGGCTTGGCGGCTGGCTTGGCGGCTGGCTTGGCAGCAGGTTTGGCTGCAGCGGTCTTGGCCGGGGCCTTGGCGGCTGCCGGTTTCGCGGCAGTTTTGGCAGCTGGCTTGGCGGCAGCGGTTCTAGCCGGGGCCTTGGCTGCGGCTGGCTTAGCAGCTGGCTTGGCAGCAGGTTTGGCTGCGGCGGTTTTCGCCGGGGCCTTGGCGGCAGCGGGTTTAGCTGCGGTTCTGGCTGCTGGCTTAGCGGCAGCGGTTTTTGCTGGTGCTTTGGCGGCGGTAGCTTTCACCGCTGGCTTGGCAGCCGACTTAGTCGCAGCAGGTTTGGCTGCAGCTTTGCTGGCAGCAGGCTTGGCAGCAGCACGCTGGCCGAGTGCCTTGCCGGCTGCTTCACGCACTTTGCCAACACCCTGGGCAAGTTTCAGGCTTTCCTGAGCATCACGCTTGAGTTGCTGGATATAAGTACGGGTCTGCGATTGACGCTCCTTGAGTGAATCGAGCAATGCTTCAAGTTCACCCGCGGCTTTATGCGCCTTGTTCTGCGCCTTGGCTTTGCCGGCCTTGGCCGCGTCCTGCAATTTCAGACGCGAGTTGTGCAGTTTTTCCTGCGCCTTGCCACGTTGCTTTTCCAACTTTGCCAACAGTTTCTCTGCATCCGCCAGCGCTTGCGAGCAGGCATCTTCCAGATGTTCGAGCAGGCTACCGGAAAGTTGCTGGAGCAGGTGCAACGGCGTACTTACTGGCTTCTTCTTGGCCGACATGGTTTACCTCCTGGCTGACGAGATTGCGGCTCATACTATGCTTCTGCTGCTACCGCCGCTAGGGCATGTTGACAGTATTGTTAGCGCCGCGTTGCATGCCTGGGCAAAGTTGTTATCTTGCAGCTCCGTGCAAGTGTAGTTCGCCATTAAAGTATTGCTGATATTTACACGGGGCCGACAACAAGGCTGGCATACTTGCCACTCTTCGCAGCAGGAGTCGACCGTGCCTCGTTATCTTGTTTTTGGCCTGTGCCTGATGGCGCCCTTCGCCCTCGCCGCCGCTGATAAACCATCGTCCAACGACCAGGACCTGGCCTACAGCCTGGGCGCCAGCCTTGGCGAACGGCTGCGCCAGGAAGTCCCCGGCCTGCAACTCGATGCCCTGGTCGAGGGCCTGCGCCAGGCTTATCAGGACAAACCCCTGAAGCTCGACAAGGCGCGCATGCAGCGCATTCTTGAGCAGCACGAAGAGCAGGCCAATGCCGCTTCCGAGCAGACTCAGGTGAACCAACTCAAGGCCGTGGAAACGCGCTTCATGGCTAACGAACGCGCCCGCAAAGGCGTACACGAATTGCCCGAAGGTATTCTCTACAGCGAGTTGGTCGCAGGCACTGGTGCTCAGCCAAAGGCCACCGGCAAGGTGCAGGTGCGCTACGTAGGGAAGTTGCCGGACGGTTCGGTGTTCGATCAGAACCAGCAACCACAATGGTTCAGCCTGGACTCGGTAATCGAAGGGTGGCAGGTGGCACTGCCGAAGATGAAGGCGGGCGGCAAGTGGCGGCTGGTGATTCCATCGGCCCAGGCTTACGGCGCCGAAGGTGCGGGCGACTTGATCGCGCCCTACACCCCGCTGGTGTTCGAGATCGAACTGCTGTCGGTGGCGGACTGATCCGGGCCATCAGGCCTGGACCGCATCCTCTTGCTTGTGGGCGTTGTGCAGCACTTCGATCAGGCAGTCTTCCAGTTCGAAGCGCTCACGTAGCAAGGCACCGAGCTTGCTCAACTTGTCGGCGAATCGCTCAGGGTCGGTGCACTCACCTTTGGCACAGTGGTCGTTGAACGCCAGGGCGATCTGAGTGCTGTCATCGATGCGCGGGTTGATCTGGGTAGCCAGCTCCAAGGCACCCTGATCACCGAAGGCCTTGGCTTCGCTGACCAGCTGTTCGCTGATTTCGAAATGCCAGGCCGAGACATAGTCGACCAACACCGCGCAGAAACCGCTGTTCTTGTCCTTGTCGGCGAAGGCCGGCTTGGCATCGCGCAGGGCACGGAAAGACTGCACCAGCTCCTCGCGTTCCTGGAGCCAACGGTCAATCAGCTTGTGAACCCCGCCCCAGCGTTCCTGGGCATTCTGACAACTATCGAGCATGGCGATTCTTCCCTTCTGGGTAGATGCCGCTGCACCTCGTTCCACAACTCTGCGGCACAAAGGTGACATCAGCAGGACGGCATCGAGCAGTTGTGTTTTTCGGTATCCGTGCAGGGAGATTATTCCCGCACGTGCTGCCCTTCAAGGTACGCATTGGACAAAGTTCATACAAGCGTTTCATCCCTGGGTATTACGCCATTGGTCGAGCAACCGGCCCAGGCTTGCGCCAAGTCAAAGCGTGTTGAGGGTGCGGAAACGATACGCCAACAGGCGCGACAGGGGCAGCGCCGCGAGCAGCAGGAAGGCCAGCAGGCTCCATTCGGGCAGGGTCAGGTCAAGAAAGCTCCAGGTCAGCGAGCCGCAGTCCGGGCCGCCCAACAAAAACGTCTTCAGACCCTGGCTCCAGGAGTGCTCGAAAAGCCTGCCGATAGGCGCCGGGCAGGTCTCGATAGGCATGCCGCTGCCCTGCAGCCAGACATGCCGCGCCGCCAACAGCGCGCCACCTGCCGAGCAGGCCAGCGTCAGCCGCGCATAGGTGCGCCAGCCCAGCCCCGACGGCGCGTGAACAACTGCACACAAGCAGACCATGGCGTACAGCGCCAACAGCAGGCGCTGGCTATAGCACAGCGAGCACGGCGCAAGGCCCAGGCTGTTTTCCAGTACGAAGGTTGCGCTCAGGATCGCCAGCGAGGCGAGCAAGGCAGGCAGGTAGCAAATTCGATAACGGGCCAGCGACATGAGCGATGTAGGTCCCGGGGTAGTCAGTGACGTGACTTGAAACGGTAGAGGAAAGCGACAGTTTGTTTCAAGGCACTACAGTAGAGACAAGTCGCTGATTGCGCGGGAAAAGTTTCAACTTTGCGTAGGAAGATTCTGATGGCGGTCCTGTAACCCGGCCGAATGCTTGTGGCTAAACGCCGTACCCCCGGACCTGCACATCATTGCGCAGGTCCGGAGGTGGGTCAGGCGCGTACGCCCTCGGGCAGCGGCAGCGCCAGCAGGCGCTCATCCAGCAACCCCAAGCCCTCCTGGAACAACTGATTGCTGCGCTCGATCTCGCCTAATCCTGCGAGCAGACGCGCAAGCTCGGCACAGGTTTCTGGATTGCGCTCCAGGCGCAAGCTGCTTTCCAGATAGTCACGAGCTTTGCCCCAGAGACGATTCTGCAGGCTCAGGCGGCCCAGCGTGAGCAGCAGGCTTGGGTCTTGCGGGTGGTCCTTGAGCCACCCTTCGGCGGTCTGCAACTGCCGCGCGGGGTCTTCACCGCGCACCAGCCCGTAGAGCCTGGCCAGGTGGCTCTCGTATTGACGCTTGAGTGCCGCGCGCAGCACCTGTTCGGCCTCACCCTGGGCGCCCACCTGACGCAGCTGTTCGGCGTAGGCCAAGACCAGTTGCGGCTCTTGGCGCTGGGCCGAGGTCAGCTGCTGCCAGGCGCGCTCCAAGGCTTGGCGCGCGCTCTGGGAGTCTTCTCCTCGGGTCGTCGCCAGATTCAGGTTTTGCCCCCAGGCACGCTGTTCCAGCTCGGCCAGCTCGTTAGCCGGCAACACCTTGCCCTTGCGCAGCTCGGGCAGCAGGCGAATCAGCGCCGGCCAATCGCCGCGCTGCAGGTACAATCGCTGCAACAGACGCAGCACCTGGCCGTTGTGCGGGTGACGCTCGTGCATCGCCAGCAAGGTTTCCAAGGCGCCATCGGCTTCACCACGGTCCATCTGCAGTTGCGCATGGGTCAAGGCAATCGCCAGTTCTGCTTGCGGCTGACGCTCCAGGGCGCGCTCCAGCAGGTTGTCGCTGTCTTCGCTGCGGCCCAGCTCGTTGGCTGCACGCGCAGCACCGAGGTAGTACAGCAGCGGCTGGCGCTCGGCCTCGGCGGCGCGATGCAGGTGACGCTGAGCGCTGGCCCAGCGGCCTTCGGCCAGATCCAGCTGGCCTTGCTCGACAGCGATGCGCGTGCGCCGACGGCGGTTGCGCCGCGACCAAGGGTTGACCACACCACTTGAGGTCAACACCAGGCCAATCAGGTAACGCAGCAGCCACACTGCCAGGACGATACCCACCAACGCGCCCAACGCGGCCCACAAGCCAGACTGGTAGCGAAAGCTGCCATAGGCGATCAGTACGTAGCCGCTGTGCTTGGCAATGGCGATGCCCAACGCTGCGGCTACTACGATCGCCACTACTGCCAGCAGGTAGACCCGCTTCATGGCTTGCCCCCTTCTGCTTCAGTCGGCAGATGGCGGCGCTGGATGTAGGCCTGCACTGCGGCCAGGCTTTCGCTCAAATCGGGGGTAACTACCGAGACCGGCTGTTCGGCCAAGGCGTTCAAGCTGTCGAGCATGGCCTTACTTTGCGGGTTGTCGGCGTTGAAGTTGGCCAGCAGCACGCTGCGGGCATCGTCCAGGGCCTGGGTATAGACCTTCGCCTCACCATTGAGGGCCGCCCACTGGGCTTGCTCGATGGTCAGGCTCAGGGCCAGGCGCAACTGATTGAGCGACTGCCCGGCCAGCAGTGGGCGGACGTTGTCGTCTGCGTTGAATTCGATCTGGAAGTACTTGGAAATCTCTGCCCACCACTGCGACCAGCGGCTGGCACCATCGCCGTCGGAGGTCAGCGCGCCGAGGGCGTCGGCATTGCCATCGAACTCTGGCGACTGGGCGCTCAGCTGCTGGACTTGCTCGCGCTGGGCAGCCAGCTTGAGGAACAGGCCGGTGCGGTCAGGTTGCGCAGTGCTGTTGAGGGTAGCCAGGCTGCGGGCCAGTTGCTCGCGAGCGGCGAAGGCACCTGGATCGCTTTGTTCACGCAGGATCTCGTCAGCGCCTTCGACCAGGGCCTTGGCACTGGTGATGTCTTGCAGGGCGGACAAGCGCAGGGTCGCCAGGCGCAACAGGTGTTCGGCTTCAGCCAGGCGCCATTCCTTGCGGCTCTCGCCCAGCACGGTTTCCAGGCGTTGGCTCAGGCGCTGCTGATCGCCCTGCAGCTGCGACACCAGGCGGCGCCGATCTTCCAACTCACTGGCTGCCGGCAGACTGGCCAGCTGGGCGCTGATTTGTTGATCGCGCTGCTGCAAGGCAGCGGTCTGCTCGCTCAGCGCTTCGAGGCGCTGGCCCTGGCCTTGCTCGCTGCCTTGCAGCTGTCGCACCTGCCAGACGCCCCAGCCCCCGACCGCGACCCCGGCGGCACCGAGCAGCAACGCCAGCACTGCAAGGCCATTGCCTGAACGCTTGGCGGGCTTTGCGGCTGGGGTTTCCAGCGCGTCGGCTGCGGTGGGCTGTTCGTTGTTGGACAAGACAGTTTCGCTCACGTATCCATCCTTTGCATGGGGGCGCGTCGCTCTGAGCTTAGCGCCTTAAGAGGCAGGTGCAGCGCTGCGCTGCACAGCTGCCAGCAAGGCCGTGGCACTGGCGCCACGGCAATCCACAATGTGTTGGGCGCCGGCCGCTCGCGCTTGCTCGGCTACCCGCGGGCTTGGCACGAACAACGGCAAATGCGCCAAACGTGGCCAATCTGCACCTGCCAGCTGGCGCAAGTGTGCAAAACCCTGCCCACTGCTGACCACCAGGCCATTGAGGCGTTCCGCTTCGATCTGGCGTACCAGTGTGCCCGGCGGGTACTGCGGCAGGCAGCGGCGATACAGTTCCAGATAATCGACACTAGCACCTTGCTCAGCAAGACGCTCTGCCAGCAGTTCACGACCTCCGACACCGCGGATGATCAATACCCGTGAATCCGCCCTGGCGGTAGCCTTACGCAGATCGGGTAGCTCAAGCAAGGCCTCGCTGTCATCACCTGCAGTAGGGCAAGTCACCAAAAGCCCAGCATCCTCAAGCACGCGGGCGGTCGCTTCACCCACCGTGAACCAGCCCTCGCGGGGTGCTTGCAGGCCGGTCTGGGCGAGCCGTTCGAGCAATAAGCGGGCAGCCGGCTTGCTCACCACGATGAAGGCCTGGTAGCGCTGTAGCTTGCTCAGGCGCAGGGTTTGTGGCGGGTCCAGGGCAACTGGCTCGATCGCCAACAGCGGCAGGCTGCTGCTGGCGATACCGGCAAGCGCCAGGCTGTGCGCCAGTGCCGCACAATCCTCTTCAGGTCGGGTCAGCAGCAAGCGCCAGGGGCTCACGGATGGCCAGCCTCGCCATAGACTTCCTTGAGGATCGCCTCGGCGCCCTGCCCCAGCAGGTCTTCGGCGACCTGCACGCCCAAGGCTTCGGCTTGCGCGCGCGGCGCACGCGCCTCGGCGACCAGCAAGGTGCCGCCACTCGGTTGACCCACCAGGCCACGCAGCCACAGCTGCTCGCCTTCGAGCACCGCGTAGCAGGCAATCGGCACTTGGCAGCCGCCATTGAGGTGTTTGTTGAGCGCGCGCTCGGCCACCACTCGGTCGGCGGTATCAATGTGGTGCAGCGGCGCCAGCAAGGCGTGGATTTCACTGTCGGCGCTGCGGCATTCGATACCTACCGCGCCCTGGCCACCGGCTGGCAGGCTGTCGTCGACGCTGATGCTGGAGGTAATACGGTCTTCAAAACCCAAGCGAATCAAACCGGCAGCGGCGAGGATAATGGCGTCGTATTCACCAGCATCGAGCTTGGCCAGGCGGGTGTTGACGTTGCCGCGCAGGAACTGGATCTTCAGATCCGGCCGACGCGCCAGCAGTTGGGCCTGACGACGCAGGCTGGAGGTGCCGACGACGCTGCCCGCTGGCAGCGCTTCAAGACTGGCGAAGCGGTTGGAAACGAACGCATCACGCGGATCTTCGCGTTCACAGATGCAATACAGACCCAGGCCTTGCGGGAAGTCCATGGGTACATCTTTCATCGAATGCACAGCGATGTCGGCTTCGTTGTCCAGCAGCGCGGTTTCCAGCTCCTTGACGAACAAGCCCTTGCCGCCAATTTTCGCCAGCGGCGCGTCGAGCAACTTGTCGCCGCGGCTGACCATGGGCACCAGGCTCACCCGCAGGCCTGGATGAGCCTGTTCCAGGCGCGCTTTGACGTATTCGGCCTGCCACAGGGCCAGGGCACTTTTACGGGTGGCAATGCGGATTTCGCGAGTGGACATGTAACGCCCCGATGCAGAGAGATGCTGTCGATGATAACAGCTCCTCCGGGTCTGCCTGCAGACCCAGATCAGCAATCGACGGCCCTCGCCGCAAAGGCGCGGTGCTGCCCTGCGCGAGCAGCTGCCTGGGTTGTGTCAGTGCAGCCCCTGCATCATCTTGCGCACGCCGGCCACATGCCGGCGGCTGACCGTCAGCGCATCACCGTCCAGCCCTTTGAGGAACAGCTGGAAATGCCCAAGCGGCGTGCGCTGCAAACGCTCGATACGCTCGCGGGCCACCAGCGCATTGCGGTGAATGCGCACGAAGCGTTCGCCGAACTCGTCCTCAAGCGCCTTGAGCGGTTCATCGAGCAATACTTCCCCGGCCTCGTGGCGCAGGGTGACGTACTTGTGGTCGGCGATGAAATAGATGACTTGCGGCAGGGGGATCAACTCGATGCCCTTGCGCGTTCGCGCGCTGATATGGCTGCGCGGATTGCCACCCCCTTCATTGGCCGGGCGTGTCAGCGCCGCCAACTGGGCGCGGTTGGGTTTTTCGGCTTTACGCAGGGCATCACGCAGCGCCTGCGGCTGAATCGGCTTGGCGACGTGGCTGAGGGTACTGTCCTTGAAGGCTTCACTGTCGTATTCATCGCCAGCGGTGCAGAACACCACAGCTGGCGGCGCTTCGCGTTCGCACAAGCGTGCAGCGACTTGCAAGCCATCAAGGCCGGGCATGTCGATATCCAGCAGGACCACGTCGGGCTTGTGGCTTTCGATCAGGGCCAGGGCCTCATCGCCGTTGGTGGCGCTGGGCTCCAGCACGGTGTAGCCCTCCAGCTCGCCTAGCAAGCGGCTTAGGCGTTCGCGGGCTTGGGGTTCGTCATCAACGATCAGGACATTCATAATTGCGCTGGATTCCTGAATGAGTCTCGCACGGGTATAGCGTAGACAGGTGTGGGTCGACCGACACCGCGGTCACGCTCTAGACCGATGCAATGGCCAAAGATTCACTGGTCCGGCAGATTCACTGCCAGTCCTTTGTCCAACTGTAGACGGTCCGTGGAACACTGCCGTTCAATCGCTAAATATCCTTACGCAAGACAGGGTCTGGTGTTTTCTCGCGATTTCAATCGACCGGCGCCCTGCGGCAGCCCGCGCAACCCTGCTATTATCGGCGCCACTTTTTATCGTTCACGCCTTCAACGAGTGAATCCATGAGCACCGACAAGACCAATCAGTCCTGGGGCGGCCGCTTCAGTGAGCCCGTCGACGCCTTCGTCGCCCGCTTCACCGCCTCGGTCGATTTCGACAAGCGCCTGTACCGCCACGACATCATGGGTTCGATCGCCCACGCCACCATGTTGGCGCAGGTCGGCGTACTCAGCGACGCCGAGCGCGACACCATCATCGATGGCCTGAAGACCATCCAGGGCGAAATCGAGGCCGGCAACTTCGACTGGCGCGTCGACCTGGAAGACGTGCACATGAACATCGAAGCGCGCCTGACCGACCGCATCGGCATCACCGGCAAGAAGCTGCACACTGGCCGTAGCCGTAACGATCAGGTGGCCACCGACATCCGCCTGTGGCTGCGTGACGAGATCGACCTGATCCTGGCCGAAATCACGCGCTTGCAGCAGGGCCTGCTGGAGCAAGCCGAGCGCGAAGCCGAGACCATCATGCCGGGCTTCACCCACCTGCAGACTGCGCAGCCCGTTACCTTCGGCCACCACCTGCTGGCCTGGTTCGAGATGCTCAGCCGTGACTACGAGCGTCTGGTCGACTGCCGCAAGCGCGCCAACCGCATGCCCCTGGGCAGCGCCGCGCTGGCCGGCACCACCTACCCGATCGACCGCGAACTGACCTGCAAGCTGCTGGGCTTCGAAGCTGTGGCCGGCAACTCGCTCGATGGCGTCTCCGACCGTGACTTCGCCATCGAATTCTGTGCCGCCGCCAGCATTGCCATGATGCACCTGTCGCGCTTCTCCGAAGAGCTGGTGCTGTGGACCAGCGCCCAGTTCCAGTTCATCGACCTGCCTGATCGCTTCTGCACCGGCAGCTCGATCATGCCGCAGAAAAAGAACCCGGACGTACCGGAGCTGGTACGTGGCAAGAGCGGCCGCGTGTTTGGCGCCCTGACCGGCCTGCTGACCCTGATGAAAGGCCAACCACTGGCCTACAACAAGGACAACCAGGAAGACAAAGAGCCGCTGTTCGATGCCGCCGATACCCTGCGCGACTCGCTGCGCGCCTTTGCCGACATGATCCCGGCGATCAAGCCACGTCACGCGATCATGCGTGAAGCGGCGCTGCGTGGTTTCTCCACCGCGACCGACCTGGCCGATTACCTGGTACGCCGCGGCCTGCCGTTCCGTGATTGCCACGAGATCGTTGGCCATGCGGTGAAGTACGGTGTCGATACTGGTAAAGACTTGGCCGAGATGAGCCTGGACGAGTTGCGCCAGTTCAGCGATCAGATCGAGCAGGATGTGTTTGCCGTGTTGACCCTGGAAGGCTCGGTCAATGCGCGTAATCACATTGGCGGTACTGCACCGGCGCAGGTGCGTGCGGCTGTAGTGCGCGGCAAGGCGTTGCTGGCTGCGCGATAAGCTTCATTGCGAGGGCTTCGCCCTCGTTCGCGGGGCAAGCCCGCTCCCACGCGCAGCTCGACTCAAGGCGTGGGAGCCTGATTGCCAGGGCTACGCCCTCGTACCGTTCTACGCAAGGCGTGGGAGCGGGCTTGTCCCGCGATGGCTGCAACGCAGCCTTTCGCTCAGATCAGCGCTTCTTGCTGATCATCTCCAGGAAGCCCGGCATCGCCGCTGCTTTATCCGCGAGAATCTTCGCCATGTGCGGGTTATCCCCCATCAGCGCCAGCAGCGCCTTGGCCTGCGGGAAGTCTTCCAGCAAGTCCAGGTTCAACACCTTCTTGCCCACCGCACACGCCAAATCGACCGAGAAACAGAACATCAGGTCGGCGAGGGTCAGCTGCTCGCCAGCAACATACGGGGCGAACTTGCCATTACGCTTGAGCGTGGCAAACCCGGCAATCAGCTCGGCACGCGCCTTCTCCTTGACCAGCGGCTCGACCGCCTGGCCAAAGAACGCCTCGGCGTAGCAGGTACGCGCGGGGAGTTCGATATACAACTCGATCTCCCGCAGCAGCTCGCGCACCTTGGCCTGGCCGAAGGCATCGGCTGGGAGCAGCGGCTTGCCTGGCTGGGTCTGCTCGATATAGTCGAGGATCACACTGGTTTCACTGATAAAGCCATGTTCGGTCTCCAGCGTCGGCACCTTGCCACGTGGGCTGATAGCCAAGGCCTGGGGGGTTTGCCCGCCAAAGAAGGTCACCTCGTCGAACGGCAGGCCCTTCTCCAGCAAGGCCAGCTTGACCATGTTGTAGTAGTTACTGACCGAAAATCCGTGAAGCTTGAGCATTGATACAGCCTCCAGGCCGTGTGGGGATGGCCCCGGAGTTATAGCCGCAACCCCTCGCCATGACCAGCGTCATGCACCGCGTCGATGGCCGGGCATTGCCTGCGCGAGCATGGCAAACTGTGCACTTCACTACAGGAGCACCGCCATGAGCGAACCCCGCGACATCGATACTGATGAAGAAGAAGCCTTCGCCGAGGCCACCCTGACCCAGGCCATCGAAAACCAGATTGAAAGTGGCGAGCCCCCCGCCGCCAAGGCCACCTTCAACAAGCTGACCCTGGTCGGCTACGAGCGCGAAGACATCCTCAACCTGATGGCTTACGTGCTGGCCATCGAGATCGACGCCCTGCTCGACGAAGATCGCCCGTTCAATACCGAGTGGTACGAGAACGCCTTGCGGGCACTGCCGGAGCTGCCACCTGAGGCGGATCAAGGCGACCAGTAAAAAGTCTGACTACACTCCACGCTCAGGCACCCATTGCGGTGCCCCATCCTTGTCTGGAAGTCAGGAGTTGCCATGTCCCTTACCCCCGAGCTGATCGCTGAACTGGAAGTCCTTGCCCTGTTCAATCTGGACAGCAGCCAGGAAGGCATCCAAGTCCACAACAACGCCTCCCCCGCGCTGATCGCCGCCGCCAAGCGCCTGCACGAAAAGGAACTGACCGACCAGCCCGATGGTGGTTATCTGACCAGCCTGGGGCGTGATGCGGCTGAGCATGTCCAGTCACTGCTGATCATTCTGAAAAGCGCAGAGACCGCCTGATTTCTGTAATCCTGTTCGCGGCCAAGCCTCGCTCCCTGCATATCCCTGTAGGAGTGGGCTTGCCCGCGAAGAGGCCTACAGCCCCGCTAAAAATCTGACGCCAAAAATTCACATAGCCCTTATCCGACTTCCCCGCTCAGGCTAAACTCGCCACAGCCCCGGCCTGACCCTGAGTGCGCAATGAACCACCCCCACGAAATTCGCCCCGATCTGGATGAAGGCATCGACCGCAAGGTGCTGGCGAAATTGCGCGCGCGCTTTCTGCTCATCAATAACGGTCGGCTGGAACGGGCGATGGACGGCCTCTCGACACGCCAGCAGCAGGTGCTCACGCTGCTGCCGCTACTGTTCCACGTCAATCACCCACTGCTACCGGGGTATGTCAGCGGCAACACCCCCGCGGGTGTGTCAGGCTTCGAGCCTGAGCCCGAGCTGGTTGCCGAAGCCCAGCGCCTGGCCCGCTCGTTTACCCACAAGGCGCGCCTGGGCAATGCGCCACGGCCCATTCACGGTCTGTTCCTGATGGGCAGCCTGGGCACCCTGGCTCAGGCCGAACAAAGCGACATGGACCTCTGGGTCTGCCACGCCCCGGGGCTTGGTGAAAGTGCACTGGCGGAGCTCAGACGCAAATGTCAGCTGCTTGAAGCCTGGGCGATGAGCCTGGGCACCGAGGCGCACTTTTTCCTGATCGACCCGCAGAACTTCGTCCAAGGCGAGCGCGACAGCCAGCTGAGCTCCGATGACTGCGGCACCACCCAGCACTATCTGTTGCTCGACGAGTTCTATCGCACCGCGATCTGGCTGGCCGGGCGCACCCCGCTGTGGTGGTTGGTACCCGTGTATGAAGAACACAATTACCAGGCGTACACGCAAACCCTGCTGTCCAAGCGGTTCATTCGCGCCGACCACGATCTGGACCTTGGCCACCTGGCGCACATCCCGGCAGGCGAGTTTGTCGGAGCCGGCCTGTGGCAGCTGTTCAAGGGCATCGACTCACCGTACAAATCGCTGCTCAAGTTACTGCTGACCGAGGTCTATGCCAGCGAACAGCCGGCCGTGCGCTGCCTGAGCCTGGATTACAAACAGGCGGTATTCGCCAACCAGCTCGACCTCGATGCGCTCGACCCTTACGTGATGGTCTATCGCCGCATCGAGCAATACCTGCAGCGGCGCGGTGACCAGCAGCGCCTGGAGCTGGTGCGCCGCAGCCTGTACCTGAAGATCAACAAGAAACTCAGCGGCCTTGGCCGTTCGCGCAATGGCGACTGGCAGCGGCGCTTGCTCGCCCGACTGGTCGAGGAATGGGGCTGGGACGAACGCCAATTGGCCCTGCTCGACAGCCGCAGCCAGTGGAAGGTGCGCCAGGTCGCGGTCGAGCGCCGCGAGCTGGTCGCCGAGCTCAACCACAGCTACCGCTTCCTCAGCCAGCTCGCCCGCGAGCAGAACGCCAGCAGCCGCGCCGACCAGCGCGACCTCAATGTGCTCGGGCGCAGGCTTTACGCGGCGTTCGAGCGCCGTGCCGGCAAGATCGAAGTGATCAACCCTGGGATCGCCCCGGATCTGGCTGAAGACACCCTGACCCTGGTGCAATCACCCAACCGCAAGGAGCCAGGTACCCACCACTGGGGCCTATACAACGGCAATCTGGGCGTGCACGAGTGGGAGCATTTCAGCCCGATCAAGCGCTGCCGCGAACTGCTTGAGCTGCTGACCTGGGCGCACCGCAATGGCGTGATCGACAGCAGCACGCGGCTCGCTCTTCACCCCGGCGTCAGTGACTTGAGCGAGTTCGAGCTGTTCAACCTGCTGGGCAGCTTGCAGCAGAGCATTGCCCTGCCGCTGGAGCCGGTCAGCGAGGTGCGCCTGTTGCAGCCAAGCGTGGCCGACGAGATCCTGCTGCTGGTCAACGTTGGCCTGGACCCCCTGCGCCACCACCGCGACCTGAACATCCTCATGACCACCGAACGGACCGACTCGCTGAGTTATGCCGGCGTGCGCGAAAACCTGGTGCTTAGCCTCGACCAGATCACCCTCAACAGCTGGAACGAAGTGCTGGTGCAGCGCTACGACGGCGAGCATGCCCTGATGCGCTGTTTACGCGACTTCCTCAACAGCCTGGGCCAGCGCAGTCATCGCCCGCGAGTGCGGGTGCGCTGTTTCTGCCATAACCGCGCCCAGGCAATCGCCCAGCGGGTCGAGGAACTGTTCGACACCGCGCAACTGCTGCTCGATCAAAACTTGAACCACCGCTACTTGGTGCAGATTGCCCAAGACACCCACGCATTGGAGCTGCTGCCTGGGCATGTCACCTTGGCCACACTGGCCAACCATGAAGACGTGCTCAGCTACCTGGGCGAGGAGCGCGGCCAGTACAGCCCCTTGCACCTGGATGCCAATGCCCTGCAGGACCACGACCTGCCGCGGATTCTTGAGCTCGGCCAGCCCGAGTGCATTCAGGTGTTCTACCGTCTGCTCGATGGCTGGGCCGACCTGTATGTGCTGGATGAATACAATGCGCTGTGGCAACAGCGCCTGCCGCTGGATGATGAAACCCACCTGCTGCTGCCGCTGCAGCGCTTCCTTTGTTCGGTGGTCAGGCGCCGTGATGCCCAGCTACCGCTGGACAGCCTGCAAGACTCGCTGAGCATTATTTATTACCAATTGCTGCCGGGAAGCGGCAAAACTCGCAGCATTGAACAACGGCCAGTACCCGTCGATGGCAGCGACCAGCCTTATTACGAAGTCCAGGCTATCTTGCAGAAAAGCGCTGGCGACGGGGTGCATGTCACCTTGTATTGCAATCAGCAGGAGTTTTCCGAGCTGGACTACGCAGACCAGCTATACAGCGTGGTTTCCCGGCAAATCCTCAGCAAGCGTCGTAGCGCCGGCACTTACCGCTGCTATATCACTGACCTAGATCTTTCCGAACTGCTCGACGACGACCAAGGCTCGACCATTCTCTACCTGCGCTACAAGCGCGAGCTGGAGCAGGCACTGAATGCGGGTCTGGCGCAACTTCAGGCGACCTTGCAACCCTGATTGACCCTGCTCAACAGGAGGACTTTCCCTATGCCAGACGGCGTGGGGGCGCCACATCCTGCGCACTCGAATCCAAAACCGGAGTGCGAGATGAACAAAGAAAACTGGATGGGCTCCCTGCCCGAGCTGGGTCGCCTGCGCATTGATCAGTTGGTGCTACCTGGCAGTCACGATTCTGGTGCGGACAAACAATCCGACAGCCTGACATTACCTCAGGAAATCACCCAAGACGTTTCCTGCATCGAGCAAATTCGCGGCGGCATTCGTGTTCTTGACCTGCGTGTAAGGGCCAACCGTGAGTACCTGCCGGACTCACCCAACCGATACAAGCTGTTCCACCTCAATACATCAGGGCGAACCCTGCTGGGCGATGTCATCTACGAGCTGAACAAATTCTATGGCAAACCTGAAAACGCCAAAGAGATCGTCATCCTCGACTTTCATCAATTCGACAACTTCAGCCCCAATGAGCATCGTTGG
This sequence comes from Pseudomonas sp. Je.1.5.c, assembly GCF_051129895.1. Lineage (NCBI taxonomy): Bacteria > Pseudomonadati > Pseudomonadota > Gammaproteobacteria > Pseudomonadales > Pseudomonadaceae > Pseudomonas > Pseudomonas sp. Je.1.5.c. The sequence continues at coordinate 40,490 of NZ_JBCPSP010000029.1, read as the reverse complement.
CTGCAGGGGGTGCTGGACAAGTACATTGGCCAGCGATTGATTCCATGGCACTTAAAGGATCTGACCCTCGACCAGCTATGGCGCGACCACCCTGGCAAAACCGTGGTGATCGCCTACAACACTGAGAGCCCAGGGGCGCACTGGGATGGTGTGTACCAGGCCTGGATTGGCCGCAATACACCTACAACCAGCGAATTGAAGGCGTTCATGGACGAGGTCGCAGCCGAAGGTCGAGAGCTTGATCCGCTGCATGCGATCCAGTGCGCCAAGTACAACAAAGGGGTTTTCACCCCCGACGACTTCAGCGACAAGATCGATGAGTGGTTCGAGTCCCGCGACCTGGGAAGCTACATTCAGAACTTCCACATCATCAACACCGACTGGTCACTGCGCAGCCGCATCGTCGACAACTGCATCCATGCCAGCCTGTTGCGGGCACGCAACATCCCTTGATCGCTAAAAGGGTGATCAGAGGTCGAAATCACCCGAGGCTTCCGGCTGGTACTCAACCTCAAGCAGCTTGAGTTTGAGGGTCTTGCCAGCCGGCGCCGGCCAATCGATCTGGTCGCCCACCGACAGCCCCAGCAGCGCGCAACCAATGGGCGCGAGGATCGAGACATTGCCTTCCGGCCCGGCATCTTTCGGATACACCAGGGTCAGGTGGTAGTCCTTGCCACTGGCTTCTTCGCGGCAGTGCACGCGCGAATTCATGGTCACCACCCCAGCCGGGACCTCCTCGTGACCGACCACCTTGTCGGCGCGGTCAAGCTCGGCCATCAAGGCCTCCACACCTGGCGTGCTTTCATCGAGGCTGTCGATCAGACGCTCGAGACGTTGCACGTCCAATCGGGTGAGGATGAGGGAAGGTTTGGTGCTCATGATCCAGTCAGACTCCTTGTTCATCAGGCAAATTGTGGTGGGCAGATAAAGCAAAACCCCGCCCAAGGGCGGGGTTTGTGAATGCTTTCGGCAGCACCGACGCAGAGCCCGACAGTATCACAGCCGGGTAAATACTCAAGCCCGGGCGCGCAGGGCCTCGGCTTCGCGGCAAATCTGCCGGCGCCGTTCGTCGTCGGCCGAGCGCCATTCGCGGATGTGCTCGACATGGCGGTGGCAACCGGTGCAGACCCGCTGCTCATCCAAACGACAAACGCTGATGCACGGCGACTTCACCGCGGTGCTGACATTACTGTAGAGCGGCTTGGGTGGCCGCGGCTGCTCGCTCATCTCAGATCTCGTCGAAGTCCAGCTTCTCGCCGATCCGCTCCCAAACGATGCGCTCGAGCATTTCGCCGAGCAGCTCCTCGCTCTTCTCGCAGACCCACTTCTTGCTTTCTTCGTCGTAGTCGAAGTGGAAACCCCCAGACTTGTCGGCCAGCCACAGTTGGCGCAGCGGCTCCTGGCGGCTGAAGATCAGCTGGCTGCCATTGTCGAACTTGATGGTCAGCACGCCGGCGGAATTTTCCATGTCCAGGTCCAGGTCGGTTTCATCGAACAGGTCTTCCAGGGCCTGTTGGGTCGCGTCGACCAGATCGTGGAAACGCGCTTCGCTCAAACTCATTACACAAACCTCGAAATTGGCTGCTTACGGCAAGCGGGGCACGATACGGACGCTGGCCGGCGAATGCAAAGGATAACCCAATCACGAGGCAGGCCCGCGCCCGCCAGGCGGACCGGCCCTTGCATAGGCAATCAGGCAGGCGCTCGGTATACTCGGGCGCAATACTGCATATTTCAAGGATTTCACCAATGAAGCGCCTGATTTCCTCCCTCGCGGCGCTGGTCGCGGTTGCCTGCCTCGTTTCGGCCTGCGGTCAGAAGGGCCCCCTGTACTTGCCAGAAGACGGCAAAGACGGCAAGGCCAAAAAATCGCACCAGCACCAGCACGCTCAGCCCTCGCAGCAGCAAGCGCCGCAGCCAGAGCAAGAACCCGAGCAGCAGCCAGCGCAGTAAGGAAATCCAATGGACGCTTTCAACTACCGCGACGGCCAGCTGTTCGCGGAAGGCGTGGCCCTCTCGGCTATCGCCGAACGGTTCGGTACGCCGACCTACGTTTACTCGCGCGCTCACATCGAGGCGCAATACCGCAGCTACACCGATGCCCTGCAAGGCGTCGAGCACCTGGTGTGCTTCGCGGTCAAGGCTAACTCCAACCTCGGCGTGCTGAACCTGCTGGCCCGCTTGGGCGCTGGCTTCGATATCGTCTCTGGCGGTGAGCTGGAGCGGGTATTGGCCGCTGGCGGCCGGGCTGACCGCGTGGTGTTCTCCGGTGTCGGCAAGACCCGCGAAGACATGCGCCGCGCCCTGGAAGTCGGCGTGCACTGCTTCAACGTCGAATCCACCGATGAGCTGGAGCGCCTGCAAGTGGTGGCCGCCGAGATGGGCAAGGTTGCCCCGGTCTCGCTGCGGGTCAACCCGGACGTCGATGCCGGTACCCACCCTTACATCTCCACCGGCCTCAAGGAAAACAAGTTCGGTATCGCCATCGCCGATGCCGAAGAAGTCTACGTGCGCGCCGCGCAGCTGCCGAACCTGGAAGTGGTCGGCGTCGACTGCCATATCGGTTCGCAGCTGACCACCCTGGAGCCGTTCCTCGATGCCCTCGACCGCCTGCTGGCGTTGATCGACCGCCTCGGTGAATGCGGCATCCTGCTGCGCCACCTGGACCTGGGCGGCGGCGTCGGCGTGCGTTATCGCGACGAACAGCCGCCGCTGGCCGGCGACTACGTCAAGGCCATCCGCGAACGCGTCGGCGACCGTGACCTGGCCCTGGTGTTCGAACCAGGCCGCTACATCGTGGCCAACGCCGGCGTCCTGCTGACCCGCGTCGAATACCTCAAGCACACCGAACACAAAGACTTCGCCATCGTCGATGCGGCGATGAACGACCTGATCCGACCAGCCCTGTACCAGGCCTGGATGGGCGTCAGCGCGGTCCAGCCGCGTGAAGGCGAAGGCCGTGCCTACGACCTGGTCGGGCCGATCTGCGAGACCGGCGACTTCCTCGCCAAGGACCGTGTGCTGAACCTGGCCGAAGGCGATCTGCTGGCCGTCGAGTCGGCGGGCGCCTATGGTTTTGTCATGAGCTCGAACTACAACACCCGTGGCCGCTGCGCCGAGGTGCTGGTCGACGCTGACCAGGCCTTCGAGGTACGTCGCCGCGAGACCATTGCTGAACTGTTCGCTGGCGAAAGCCTGCTGCCGGAGTGAAACCATGCTGCTGCGTTTCACCAAGATGCACGGCCTGGGCAACGACTTCATGGTCCTCGACCTGGTCAGCCAGCACGCGCACATCCAGCCCAAGCACGCCAAGCAATGGGGTGATCGGCACACCGGCATCGGTTTCGACCAGCTGCTGATCGTCGAGGCGCCGAACAATCCGGACGTGGATTTCCGCTACCGGATCTTCAACGCCGACGGTTCCGAAGTCGAGCAGTGCGGCAATGGCGCGCGCTGCTTCGCGCGCTTCGTGCTGGACAAGCGCCTGACCGCGAAAAAGCTGATCCGCGTCGAAACCAAAGGCGGCATCATCGAGCTGGACGTGCGCAACGACGGACAGATCTGCGTCGACATGGGCCCACCACGGCTCAATCCAGTGGATATTCCATTCCAGGCGCCCGAACAGGCCCTGAGCTATCCGCTGGAAATCGACGGCCAGAGCTATTCGATCGCCGCCGTCTCGATGGGTAACCCGCATTCGGTACTGCGCGTCGACGACGTGCACACCGCGCCAGTACACGCGCTGGGCCCGAAGATCGAAAACCATCCGCGCTTCCCACAACGGGTCAACGCCGGCTTCATCCAGGTCATCGACCGTCATCGCGCCAACCTGCGGGTTTGGGAACGCGGCGCCGGCGAAACCCAGGCCTGCGGTACCGGCGCCTGCGCCGCTGCGGTGGCCGCAATCAGCCAGGGCTGGATGGATTCGCCCGTGTCCATCGATCTGCCGGGCGGACGCCTGAGCATCGAATGGGCTGGCCCAGGCCAACCGGTGTTGATGACCGGCCCGGCCGTACGTGTCTACGAAGGACAGGTTCGTCTCTAAGCGAGTAACCGCCATGACCGATCAGCCACAGGTTGTACCCGAACAAACCACCGACCTCGATGCCGAGGCGGTGGTGGCTTACCTGCGTGCCCACCCGACGTTCTTCGCCGAGCACGACGAACTGCTCATCGAGCAACGCATCCCCCACCAGCGCGGCGACAGCGTGTCGCTGGTGGAGCGCCAGCTCAAGCTGCTGCGCGACCGCAACATCGAGATGCGCCATCGTCTGTCGCAACTGATGGACGTGGCCCGCGACAACGACCGCTTGTTCGAAAAAACCCGCCGGCTGATTCTCGACCTGCTCGATGCCAGTAGCCTGGAAGAAGTGGTGATGGCCGTCGAAGACAGCCTGCGCCAGGAATTCCAGGTGCCCTTCGTCAGCCTGATCCTGTTTGGCGAGAACGCCACGCCTGTCGGCCGCTGGGTCAGCAACAGCGAGGCGCAACAGGCCATCGGGGCTCTGCTGGGCAGCGGCAAGACCGTCAGCGGCAACCTGCGCGAACACGAGCTGGCCTTCCTGTTCGGTGACGAGCAGCGCAAGGAAGTCGGTTCCAGCGCGGTCGCGACGCTGGAATACCAGGGCCTGCACGGCGTCCTGGCCATCGGCAGCCGCGATCCGCAGCACTACAAAAGCACGGTTGGCACGTTGTTCCTCAGCTACATCGCCGAAGTGCTCGGCCGGGTCGTCCCGCGTCTGACCCAGACCCTGCGACCGGTGCGCTGATGGAGCGCCAGCTGGAGGCTTATTGCGCACACTTGCGCAACGAGCGCCAGGTATCGGAGCACACCCAGCTGGCGTACCGTCGCGACCTGGAAAAGGTCCTCGAATACTGCAACAGCCAGGGCATCGCCAGCTGGCAAGCGCTGCAGATACAGCAGATGCGCCAGCTGGTGGCGCGCCAGCATCACCATGGCCAGTCTTCACGTAGCATCGCCCGGCTGCTGTCGGCAGTGCGCGGGCTGTATCGCTATCTCAACCGCGAAGGCGTTTGCGCGCACGACCCAGCCAATGGCCTGACGCCGCCCAAGGGCGAAAAGCGCCTGCCCAAGGCACTGGACACCGACCGCGCCCTGCAACTGCTCGAAGGCGGCGTCGACGACGACTTCATCGCCCGCCGCGACCAGGCCATTCTTGAGCTGTTCTACTCCTCAGGCCTGCGCCTGTCGGAACTGACCAACCTCGATCTTGAACATCTGGACCTGGCCGCCGGGCTGGTCCAGGTCCAGGGCAAGGGCAGCAAGACCCGCGTCCTGCCAGTCGGTCGCAAAGCTCGCGAGGCGCTGCAAGAGTGGCTCAAGCTGCGCGGCATCAGTGCTCCCCGTGACAACGCGGTGTTCTTGAGCCGCCAAGGCCGGCGCCTGGGCCCACGGGCCATCCAGCTGCGGGTCAAGGCGGCCGGAGAGCGCGAGCTGGGCCAGCACCTGCACCCCCACATGCTTCGCCATTCCTTCGCCAGCCATTTGCTGGAATCGTCCCAGGACCTGCGCGCCGTGCAAGAGATGCTTGGCCATGCCGACATCAGCACCACGCAGATCTATACCCACCTGGACTTCCAGCACCTGGCCGCGGTGTACGACAGCGCCCACCCCCGGGCCAAACGCAGCAAAGGCACAGACTCATGAGCATCAAGCTGATCACCTTCGACCTGGACGACACCCTGTGGGACACCGCACCGGTCATTCTCAGCGCCGAAACCGTCCTGCGCGACTGGCTCGAAGCCAACGCTCCGCGCCTGGGCGGTGTGCCGGTCGAGCACCTGTATGCCATCCGCGAACGCCTGGTCCAGGCTGAGCCTGGGCTCAAGCACCGCATCAGCGCCCTGCGCCGGCGGGTGCTGTTCCATGCCCTGGAAGAGGTCGGCTATAGCGAACTGCAGGCCCAAACGTTGGCCAACGAAGGCTTCGAGGTGTTCCTGCATGCGCGGCATCAGGTCGAGGTATTCCCTGAAGTGCAGCCGGTGCTGGAGATACTGCGCCACCACTACACCCTGGGCGTGGTCACCAATGGCAATGCCGACGTCAGCCGGATCGGCCTGGCGGACTACTTCAAGTTCGCCCTGTGCGCCGAGGACCTGGGGATTGGCAAGCCAGACCCGGCGCCGTTCCTCGAAGCGCTCAAGCGCGGTGAAGTGCAGGCGGCGCATGCCGTGCACATTGGCGACCATCCTGGCGATGACATCGCCGGGGCCCAGCGCGCTGGTTTGCGCGCGGTGTGGTTCAACCCGCAAGGCAAGGCCTGGGCCGGCGACAAAGCGCCGGACGCCGAGATTCAGCGGCTGTCGCAATTACCCGAGGTGCTAGCGCGCTGGCGCTGAGGCAATCAGCAAGCACTCAAGCGACTGGGTGGGAGCGGGCGTGCCCCGCGACATCACCCACAAAAAAGCCCGCAGCGACGGCGGGCTCTTTTGCAAACAACCACTCAGATAGGGCGGCTGCCGTACTTGTTGTCCGGCTTCTTGGGCGGATCGGCGACCACGTTGGCCTCCACTTCCTGCACCTTGCCACCGCGCGACAGAAACTCTTCCATCGCCTTGGCCAGCGCATCACGCTCCTTTTGCTTGGCTTCCATGCTCGGCATCTCGTCTACCGAGACCGCCGCCTTGGACTTGCCCTTGGCAACCGGAGCGGGGCTATCGTCGCCAGCGTCTTCCGCGCCGTCGTCAGCCGCAGCTTCCAGGCCGTCATCAGCCTCGTCTTCGTCGCCTACTTCGAGGTCATCATTTTCCAGATCGTCGTCGCTCATGTTCTACCTCATGACTTGCGAAAAGCAGGTTAGTTATAGACCAGTGCAGCCGTAGACCGGCTGCCACCGGTGAAAATTCAACTGGCCGTGGGTTGGCCACTGCCCTGGGCATCCGCCTCCTGATGGGCGGCGGGACCCTGCAGGCCCTGCTCCTGGCAGGACCTGACGAAATCTTTTGAGCCCTTGCTGGCCATACGATATTGGCAAGCCTAGCAAAGGGTAGCGAAGTGTGGGGACTACTCGTCTAACACCCTTCGGCGCGCATTCTAGCGTGCTCGCAGAAAAAGCAAAGCTCCATAAACGCCCTATGTGTTGTAAGTTTTTTGCGCGCGTCGCAAACGGCGCAGATAAACCGTTTGCTGTACGCGAAACTGCAAAATTCAGGCAAAAAAATGCCCGGCGAACCGGGCAAGTTTTTCCAGCGTCGCAGTTACAGGTTGTAGCCGCGTTCGTTGTGTTGAGCCAGGTCGAGGCCGACCGACTCTTCTTCTTCGTTGACCCGCAGGCCCATCAGCACATCCAGCACCTTGAGAATCACGTAGGTGACGATGGCGGTGTAGACCACGGTGAAGATCACGCCTTTGGCCTGGATCCAGAACTGCGCGCCGATGTCCTCGACCGCGCCGAAGCCGCCCAGGGCCGGTGCTGCAAACACACCCGTCAGCAGCGCGCCGACGATGCCACCAATACCGTGCACGCCGAAGGCGTCCAGCGAGTCGTCATAGCCCAGCTTGCGCTTGAGGCTGGTGGCGCAGAAGTAGCAGATCACACCCGAGGCCAGGCCGATCACCAGGGCGCCCATCGGGCCGACGGTGCCGGCGGCCGGGGTGATGGCGACCAGACCGGCAACCACACCCGAAGCAATACCCAGGGCGCTCGGTTTGCCGTGGAAGATCCACTCGGCGAACATCCAGCCCAGCGCCGCAGCAGCGGTGGCGATCTGCGTGACCAGCATGGCCATGCCCGCAGTGCCATTGGCCGCAGCAGCCGAGCCTGCGTTGAAGCCGAACCAGCCGATCCACAGCATGGCTGCGCCCATCAGGGTGTAGCCCAGGTTGTGCGGGGCCATAGGGGTGGTTGGGTAGCCTTTGCGCTTGCCCAGTACCAGGCAGCAGACCAGGCCTGCGATACCGGCGTTGATGTGCACCACGGTGCCGCCAGCGAAGTCCAGTACGCCCCAGTCCCACATCAGCGCGCCGTCACCGCTCCAGACCATGTGCGCAATCGGCGCATAGACCAGGGTGAACCACACGGCCATGAAGATCAGCATTGCCGAGAACTTCATCCGCTCGGCGAAGGCACCGACGATCAGCGCCGGGGTAATGATGGCGAAGGTCATTTGGAAGGTGATGAACACCGCTTCCGGGAAGGCCGCGGTCAGGCTGTCAGGGGTAACGCCATTGAGGAAGGCCTTGGAGAAGCCGCCGACAAAGGAGCTGAAATTGAGAACGCCTTTTTCCATACCGGTGGTATCGAAAGCCAGGCTGTAGCCGTAGACCATCCACAGGATGCTCATCAGGCCGGTAATGGCAAAGCACTGCATCATCACCGACAGCACGTTCTTGGAGCGGACCATGCCGCCGTAGAACAGGGCCAGGCCCGGAATGGTCATGAACAGGACCAACGCCGTCGCAGTGAGCATCCAGGCGGTGTCGCCGGAGTTCAGTGTGGGGACAGCTTCCTCGGCCAGGGCGAGGCCTGGCATTGCGAGGGACAATAGGGCTCCTAGCCCTGCGATCTTACGCAGAGTCATGTTGTTTTCTCCTGGGGCGTTGGGTTTGGTGAGGCTTTTTTTGTTGCTTAGATCGCGTCGGTATCGGTTTCGCCGGTACGGATGCGGATCGCCTGCTCCAGATTGACTACGAAAATCTTGCCGTCACCGATCTTGCCGGTGTTGGCGGCCTTGGTGATGGCCTCGATTACCCGGTCCAGGTCCTTGTCGTCGATGGCAACGTCGATCTTCACCTTGGGCAGGAAGTCGACCACGTATTCAGCACCGCGATACAGCTCGGTGTGGCCCTTCTGCCGACCGAAGCCTTTGACTTCGGTGACGGTGATGCCCTGCACGCCGATTTCCGACAGCGACTCGCGCACGTCGTCCAGCTTGAACGGCTTGATGATGGCAGTGACTAGCTTCATGAAACTCTCTCCCGATTTGGTGGACTTGCCCCAGGAAAACAAACCCGTCTCAAGTCTAAGCGCAGCGCCCGGCTTTGTAACGCATCGTTGGCACCCTCCTCACCGTCGATGCACGCCTCGACGGTGCTGAACAGCCTTTCGGCTCGGCCTGCGCACTGCCTGGTCACAAGGAACTGCATCAGTGCATGGCTCGCAGAGGTCTTTGCAGAAACCTTGCCAGGTCGGATAAACCGCCAAAAAACAGCGTGTTGCGTAGAAAACCGGGGATTGGCCAGTCGCCACCAGCAAAAACATGCACAACTTCGGTGCGCGCCATTCAGGGGCGCTGCGCAAAAACTGTGCAACGCACGGGCCGCCAGGGAGCCAAAAGCAGCGTGCTACACTGGCGCTCTTTTCACTGATCAAGCGGACAGCCGAACATGCTCGCGCCCAAAGCCCTCCTCGACGCCCTCAGCGACCAAGCCTCACGCCTGTTCAGCGGCGACACCGCGCAACCGCGCGCCGAACTGGAAAGCCAGTTCAAAGTCCTCATGCAAAGCGCCTTCAGCAAGCTGGACCTGGTCAGCCGCGAAGAATTCGACAGCCAGATGGTGGTCCTGGCGCGCACCCGCGCACGCCTCGAGGCCCTGGAGAAACAAGTCGCCGAGCTGGATGCGCGAATGGCTCCCGCTGCAGCGCCCCAGCCAGCAACGGATAATCCAGCAGCAGATTGATGCAGGCCGTCATTTGGCTTCGTTAGCCCTGCCCTCCAGGGGGCAGACGCGCGGGTCTGAATTTTGTTTTATACCAACATTATCTTTTTAGGTATAAATTATACCAAGCGAGATAATTTAGGATAATTCGATGAGCCCTTCCCGCCCGATCTTCAAACGAGAGCTATTGGCCAAGACACTTGCCAACGATCTGGCCGGGGAATCGCTGGTCGACTATAGCTCGGGGATGTTCCTGGCAGCCCCGCGGCGTACGGGTAAGAGCACCTTCCTCAACAACGACCTGATCCCCGAGTGCGCACGCCGTGGCTGGCTGCCGGTGTATGTCGACCTCTGGGCAGACCGCGAAGCCGACCCCGCCGACTTGATCAGCGCCGCCATCGGCAACGCCTTGGGCCAATACCAAAGCGCGTTAGAAAAAGTCGCCAAGAAGGCGGGAATCGACAAGATCAACTTGCTACGTACCCTGAGTTGGGATTTCAGCAAGCCGCGCCTGCCACAAGGCACCACCCTGGCTCAGGCACTGGGGGTATTGCATGAGGTTGCGGGCAAGATGGTCGTGCTGGTGATCGATGAAGCGCAGCACGCGCTCAATACCGAAAGCGGCATCAACGCCATGTTTGCCCTCAAGGCTGCCCGCGATCAGCTCAACCGTGGCAGCGACCCGGACGGCCTAAGGCTGGTATTCACCGGATCCAGTCGCGACAAACTGGCCAACCTGGTACTCAAAAGTAAACAGCCCTTCTATGGCGCCAACATCACGCCCTTTCCGCTCCTGGGCAAAGAGTTCGTCGCATTCATCACCCAGGTGTGGAACCAACGCCTGGCCGCTACCAACCAGTTCAAGGTCGAAGATCTCGAGTATGCATTCGGCCTGGTCGGCAGACGCCCGGAAATGCTCGCCAAATTGCTCGCGGAAGTCAGTGTCGGCTTGGGCGAAGCGGGCAATCTTGGCGAGCTGCTGAAGACCGGTGCACTCAATCATCAGGCCGGGGTCTGGAGTGATTACGAAAGTGCCTTCAACGAGCTTTCGCCCTTGCAGCAGGCGGTATTGGAGGTGATGGCGCGGCGCGTCATCGACACACAGCCGTTTTCGCCGTTCAGTGAACAGACCTTCACAGAAATCAACCATCGGCTGGAGCTGAGCCAGAACCTGCCGAACGCGACGGCTCCGAATGTGCAGAAAGCCCTTGAGGTGCTGCGCGAGCAAGAGCTGGTATGGAAAGCCAATCGCGGCGAATACGCACTGGAAGATTCCGCCATGGCCGAGTGGCTGACCAGAGCGTGAGCCGCGCACCTGCGCGTGCCGGTAAAACCTCGACTCACTCTTTGCGGTTGCCTCGGTGACGGCGCCGCTACGCTTTGAAAAGCCGCAGGACGCGGCCTACATCTCAGCGACCACGGAGTGTCCATGTCCCTTGCCCTTGTCCACAGTCGCGCCCAGGTCGGCGTGCAGGCGCCGGCTGTCAGCGTTGAAACCCATCTGGCCAACGGCCTGCCCAGCCTGACCTTGGTCGGCTTGCCGGAAGTGACGGTCAAAGAAAGCAAGGACCGCGTACGCAGCGCCATCGTCAATTCCGGGCTGAACTACCCCGCCAGGCGCATCACCCAGAACCTCGCCCCCGCCGACCTGCCCAAGGATGGCGGACGCTACGATCTGGCCATTGCCTTGGGCATTCTCGCCGCCGATGGCCAGGTCCCGGTAGCGACCCTGAGCGACATCGAATGCCTGGGCGAACTGGCCCTTTCAGGGGCGGTGCGCAGCGTGCAAGGCGTGCTACCCGCCGCGCTCGCTGCCCGCGAGGCCGGTCGCGCCCTGGTGGTGCCGCGCGATAACGCCGAAGAGGCGAGCTTGGCGAGCGGGCTGGTGGTGTATGCCATCGGCCATTTGCTGGAACTGGTCGCTCACCTCAATGGCCAGGTGCCGCTGCCACCCTATGCCGCGAACGGCCTGGTCCTGCAGAGCACGCCTTACCCAGATTTGAGCGAGGTACAGGGCCAAATCGCGGCAAAACGCGCCCTGCTGGTGGCGGCGGCAGGTGCGCACAACCTGCTGTTCACCGGCCCGCCAGGTACTGGCAAGACCCTGCTCGCCAGCCGCTTGCCGGGTTTACTGCCGCCGCTGGATGAACACGAAGCGCTGGAAGTTGCCGCCATCCAGTCAGTCAGCGGGTGCACACCCTTGAACAGCTGGCCACAGCGACCCTTTCGCCACCCGCACCACTCGGCCTCCGGGCCGGCATTGGTCGGTGGCGGCAGTCGTCCCCAGCCAGGCGAGATCACCCTGGCCCATCACGGCGTGTTGTTTCTGGACGAACTGCCCGAGTTTGAACGCCGCGTGCTTGAGGTACTGCGCGAGCCGCTGGAATCGGGCGAAATCGTCGTCGCCCGGGCCAAGGACAAAGTCCGCTTCCCTGCCCGCTTCCAGTTGGTGGCGGCAATGAACCCCTGCCCCTGCACGGTCGACATGGACGACGTGGACAGACATAGTCTACATTGCGCTCCCCATGGACATTTAGACCCTCACACCTAAATGGCAACCCTAGAAAGAATTCGCTACACCCCCAGCCAAATTAAGCTGCTAGACGGTGAGTTGCACAGAACACCAGCGTCAGCTAAGAACATCATCGAGTCACTCCCGCAAATCGTTTGGGCTGACCAGACCCCGTGGAGAGAAGCGAACCTTTGGGCATTCGAGCAGGCGAGCAAAAGTACCGACTCGAAAACCACTTTATCTTCGATCACGCACCTTCACGCTTATGCCAAATGGCTAGAGGTCCAGGATGTTCAGTGGTGGCATTTTCCGGCGCGTGAGGCAGATCGATGCTTAGTGCGATTCCGAGGCGACCTGATCGCGGCTAGAGATTGCGGAGAGCTGGCACCGTCTACGGCGTCTCAACGCATGGCGGCAGTTGTCAGATTCTATAAATGGTTGGCAGCGTCCCGGTTGCTGTCTACAGAATGGCCCATGTGGACTGACGAGCAAGTCGGCGTCCGGCTGGTGGATGAGTTCGGTTTTGCTAGAACGATGATGGTCGCGACCACAAATTTGGCGATCCCAAATCGCAAGGCTCAGGGAGAAAAACTTGAAGATGGGCTCATCCCACTCACCGCAGAGGCTGCCAGTCAGGTGGTTAGCTTCGCTTTAACCCATGGGAATTATGAGCTCTACCTTCTATTGAGGCTCGGCTTCGGCACAGGGATGCGGATAGGTACGCTATGTGATCTGAGGATCGCCACAATTAAGCGGGCCGTGCCTGATCCCATGTTCCCAGGCTTCAACAAGCTTGCAGTTGGCCCAGGAGCGCACCCGCCAGTACACACTAAGTTTGGTGTGACGGGTCAGATCTGGATCAGCGACGAAGATCTGAAGCTTTTGAATGAATACATTTACTCGACACGAAGGTTAGCCCGGCAGAGCCAAGCTGCCCCTGATAGCCGCGATGTGATCTTCCTGAGTCGTTACGGGAAAGCTTTCGGCCACGGAGATGGCAACGCTAGTCGCGGTATCAGTGTACAACTGGGCAGGCTGCGAAAAGACGGAATTTCAAATGGGATTAGTGCCTTTCGGAGCTTTCGATTTCATCAAAGTAGGTGCACTTTCGCGACTGAACTCGCTCGCATTGCATTAAAACACGGCACAGTTAGCACGGCTATTCAACTGGTTCGACAAGCACTGCTACATAAAAGCGAAAAAACCTCCCTTACCTATATTCGCTTCATCGAGAAGATGGAAGTTATGTCAGAAATAGCGGACGCTTTCACACGTGACTTCTTAGGAATAGCCGGCTCGGATGCATTCGGCAATGAGTAAAATTCTAGACCTAACCTTTCCAGCGCTCCCCTATGGCACGCATGAAGCTAAGTTTGACCTCGCTTCTTTGCTATACATCGGGGCCTCTAAAGCCCCCGCTGACAAGGTTATGAAATTGATTGAGGCTGGCCATTTCGGCCTCCCTGACGCTAAGCGATTGCCGCTAGTTCAGGCATTGCATGACGAATTAAGCGCACAGATAGTCCGTGGTGTTCAGCAAGTTACTGTCAAAACCAGAATCCGCACTTTGCGCACATTTTTCTCATGGTGTGACCAGAACACTTCCCAGGCGACTATAGAGCAAGTCGCTGCGTCCTACCAATCTTGGGTAGAACACTTGATCCAGAGAGTGCGGGTCAATCGAGACTTAAAAAATATGACCGCCTACAGGCAGGCACAAACGATTGACAACTTACTAAAGCCTTGCCTCCGGCTCACTGTCGGCCTTCTATCCACAACTAGGCTTAGGGTGAGCTCAAAAAAAAATAGAGCCTTGGGCACAGAGGCTGATAAACAAAACTTAGAGGAGCTCTTTAGGTTCGGCAGCTTATTGATGGATCTATCAAATAACTTAACGGTGGAGGCGATGACTGGACCTCTGCCGTTATTAATAAAATTAAAATCCGGCGATGTGCTTACTGAACAACCGGGGCTGCTAAACATAAAAATCGAAGATTCCTGCCAAGCCGCCTCAGAAAAAAATAGATTTTTAGAGCGCAGAGCGGCAATTCCACCTCATCTGGTTTTTGAAAAGCGGAAATCATTGGTAAACCTCCGGATAGAGGTCGAGATTTTAATTTTCATATCCCAGACCGGAATGAATCTTTCCCAAGCCGCCAGACTGAAAGTTGGAAGTTTTAGATATAAGACTGATGGGAATGACGTTGTAGTTTACAGAGTCTACAAGGGGCGTCTTGGCGGGGAAGCTGAGTTTGTAATATTCAAAGAATATGTACCACTGCTCAAGAGATACCTAGAATGGGTTAAAATTTTAGGATTCGCTGACGACGACCGATTGTTCCCCTTTGTGTACTCAAACAAGATACCCGTCGAGGGTAGCTTTCCAACATTTCAGGGTATTATTTCTCGGTGCAGAACGCTAGGAATAAAACATTTCCGCCCTATGGCCTTGCGCAAGTCTAGAATCAATTGGTTACTTCGGAAAAGTCGCAGTCCTGACCTCGTGGCTGAAATGGCCCAGCATACAAAAGAAACCTTGCTACATATATATGAGGAGCCACATCACCAAGCAGCGGCTGTAGAGATATCTCGATTCTATCGAATGACCGATCCAGCTGTCGCGTCAGTGGGCCCCGGAATGTGTATAGCACCAGTTCATCCCATGATGTCGGGCACGTTATTGGATGGAGCCTATAAGCCTGATTGCTCAACACCTGCAGGTTGCCTTTTCTGCGAATACCAACGCGATGTAGATAGCGAAGATTACGTGTGGTCCTTAGCTACCTATAAATACCTAAAAGCGTTGGAGCTAGATCGTTCTATTCCTTCCAAGGAAACAAAAAAAGATCACCCCATAATTACACTGATAAAACGCATCGATGCAAAGCTTAACCATTTTTCCAAAAGTGGTGAGCCTCGCACATCTTGGGTGATAGAATCTGAGAACAGAATGAGAGAAGGCCGCTTTCATCACAACTATGAGGGACTGATACAACTTATGGAGCTAGCGCGGTAATGCCGAGTATGGTTTTTGCTGGATTGAATATAGTTACAGCCACGGTATCGCCAAGCGACGTGAATTTTATGCCGAGCTCATGGCCGCCCGCACCTGACTTTCCAATCTGCATATCTACCGAGGGTGAAATCACAGCGAGGTATGGCGATAACGAGTGGGACCTAACACCATGGGCAGGCTTTGTACTAAAGCTAAACTTTGGAGAATCTAAGAGAAAAAAATCTGGAGATATCAGCCCGGAGAACTCTGAAATCTTCAAACGCATTGTAGCATTTTGGATTTACGGCCCTAATCCGTGTAGAGAAATCCGGACACTAGTGAGTCAATATGAAAATTTTAGACAGGTCTTCACATACTGCACAAAAAACAATATTGTAGCGACTGACTTGTATCGATTCCCAAAAGTTATTGAAAGCTTCTCTAAGGTCGTCTGGCCGTCTCAGGCTCGTCATCTTATCGTACTGCTTCATACCTTATGGGAGCGGCGCGAGCATTCTGGCGTATACATTCTTGACGCCAAAGGAATAGCCGAATTACAGTCAAAAATCCCTGCACATGAAAAATCACAGACAGCTTATATCCCACCCCGTATATGGCTGTATCAATTAAGTCGACTCCGTGATTTCCTTGAAGACTTCAGGAATAACTTGGGTGCTTTGGAGGCATGTGCGGAATACTGCCTTCAAGCATATGCTCTAAATGCCGGAAGCGTGGGAGCTGCATGCTCACAACAATTGACAAAATATAATCTCCCCTTTGTATCACTAAGCAATCCAGCTTTGAAGTCTAAGTTATTTAGCGGTCATCAATTTGGCCCTTTTTATATCACCGCCGAAAATTTTGGGATATTGGATCTGCTAGAGAAATGGTGTGGAGATGTCCGACATAATGGCGTAACCATCTTATCGCAGTATTTTTCAATGGCTAGCAATATCGGTAAAGCATACTTACTAAATTTTACGCTAATGCGTATCGACGAAACATCCTCGCTCAGATCCGATTGCTTGGTGATTGAAAAAGACAAGATTACAAAAGAGGACATTTACCTCCTTAGAGGCTCGACTAACAAAACAGTCGAGGACGATGAAGCATGCTGGATCACCTCCCCATCTTCTAATATGGCCATTGAGGTAATGAACTCAGTTAGCAAATTTAGGACCAGGTGTGCCTCCTTCAACTCAAATATTTCATTGACTGAGGAAGACAAAAAAAATCCTTTTCTTGCACTTAGAGCTTACGAGCCATGGCGTAGAAGTACCAGATTTGATACCGCCCCCGATATCCGCTGCCATGAACTCCATTACAGTATGTTTCTAAGCAGATATCCAAGATTATTTGATACGAACGAGCTTAAGATCCAGGAAGGCGATTTAGTAGGGGCTCTTTTGATCACTCCAACATTATCCCCTGCAAAATATGCTGTGGGTAAAATCTGGCCGCTTGCATGGCATCAGCTTCGGCGCACGGGGGCGGTTAACATGAGCGCCTCAGGGATTGTGAGCGACCCCTCAGTTCAGTATCAACTGAAGCATGCGAGTCGAGCCATGACTAGGTATTATGGAAATGGGTATTACCATCTCAATGCTAACTTAAATCAAGAAGCGCAGGCTGAGTATATCCGCGCCATGTATGAATCAGTGGCTAGAAGCTTCTCTGCACTCAACACCTCTACCTTCGTAAGCCCACATGGCGAAAAGAGAAAAGACCAAATTTTAAATCTGGTCAGCGCGAAAGATCACAACAAGCTTGTAAAGGCTGCGAAAGACGGCGCGATTGGTTACCGCGAAATTCTTCTAGGAGCATGCGCCAACCCTATGCCCTGCCCCTATGGGGGGATAGATTATGTTGGCAGATGTGGTGGTGGCGATGGCAAACCCCCGTGTCTTGATCTGCTGATTGATAAGGGTAAAAAACAACAAATCCTAAAATTGCGGGACGTCCTTCAAAAGCGTTCGAGAGATGCCGAAGATGGATCTCCATTCCATATATCAATCAAGTATCAGCTGCAGGCTGTAGAGAGCGTCTTGGATGTCATCAAAAATTCCTAATTCACCTCGCGGCGGGCGTGCCGAGACAGCGTTCCGTGAGGCTTTTGACAGGCTCAAGCGTGGTAAACCGAACCTATTACCTAAAGGAGCGCGGGTTACTCAAAATAATGTGGCCAGGGAGGCGGGTTTAGATCCATCGGCTTTGAAAAAAGCCAGGTTTCCCACACTTGTTGAGGAGATCCAGTATTGGATCAACCAGTACGGTGATGAGCAACCCCGCTCTCCATCACAATCAATTTACGCCCAGCGCAATCGCAATAGGACGCTACGGGAGCAAATTGAGGCCCTCAAAAGCCAACGGGATAATGCTCTGGCTCTGCTAGTGGAGGCTGACTCAAAAATCCTTGAACTCACGATGGAAAATCAACGGCTCCAAGCATCAAAGCCAAAAAGCAACATTTCCAAGTTAGGCAGGTAAGCCGAGATTTTCTCACCCATTTGCATTTCGGCATGACCAGATATTTCCGACGGATTTGATCATTCTGACGATCTCGCAACTCCACAGATATTATTGTCAGCGGGTGAAAGTTCGTTGGGGTTGAAATCGGAAATGGAATGGAAGCTCGAAGGGTGAGAGGTCTTCACATCTTTTTTACTTCGAGCTTCGATGGGATCGCTCTGAGCATTCACCGTTTCAGCTGGGGCTCGGTGCTCAGTCCCTGTGAGTTCTAACACCTTGCTTACTAACGTGAGCAACAGGCCGATAACGAATGGCATCCGTGGATGAATCATAGAACGATTGGTAAAACGTGAATTCTTCGCGACCTCTTATCTGACACATCTTTTCTACCATTTCTAAAAGCTTATATTTGTCTGAATCCGCTGTTTTTATCCCAAATATAATTCCGTCTAGATCATCAAAGGTATAACGAAGCTTCCTATCTTCTTCGTTAAGATAGGAGTTAAACTGAGACTTAAGAATAAGCCTGTACTCCTGTTCATTCGACCAGTGCCTTGTTTTCACTGTAAGACTTTTAAAATTGTCCCTGTGGTAATTAGCCCGCCATTGCGAATTATTCTCGAAGACATCTGCTTTTCTCGAGCTTACATTTCCATTTTTATCGGTATACCATTTATCTATAACTTCCTGTGCACCATATGCAGCTAGGCTACAAAAAAAATCAAGATTCGGGCTTTTTTCTGTATAAGATACTTTAGTGAAATGAAATTTGGTTTGAGTCCACCACTTTATGCCCTGTTTTAATCCGGGCTTCATAAGCGAGATCCCAGGCTGCCCTTCCTCATTATTTACTTTAAATTTTAGACAGACGCCTTGGTGGTTATTGCCATACGTACCCCAGATTGCCGAGTTCTCACAATTCTCCATAAAACAGCTTACGAACCATTCAGAGGTTGTGAGTCTGATCCTGGATCTCAAAAACTCTTCTGGAAAATCTATGCAAAGCCGTGTCCAATTTTTGGATTCGCCTACTTTAGATCTAGCATAACCTTTTACCAAATCATCACTTCTTAAAAAAGCCAATGCAGAACTATCGAACTCAGCATTTAAAAGCTCGTCACCTAGCCCTTCTAGATAATCTAGAAGATTGGTTGAAACTGCTAGCAACTCTTCATGCGAAGCGCCATTTATACCGAAACCTTTTTCAACAAGATTGTAGGAAACTAACACTTCAGAAATAATATGCATTGCAAAGGATTGAATCGATCGCAGATGCAGTATTAGCTCGTGTTCGTTTACTTCCCGCCCCTTAAAAGCCAAAACTGCGATATGTCTTTTTACATTTGGCGAGTCAAAAAATCTCGATACAAGACCAGCGATCTCTTTGTAATTTTCAGGTGGTATTGCTTGAACATCATAATTTGGAAATATCGGAAAATCTAAAGCTTCAAACTCGTCAGTAAAATATTGTGTATTTCGAATGAGTAAGCAGTCCATGAAGTGCTGGAAGAAATTCTCCCATACGACCGAGTCTCCTTTCCATATGATCTCTCGATGTCCTTCCAGTGGGTCGTTGAGCTTTTCCGGTGGCGAGAAATAGATATAGCACCCTTCCAGCTCGCTTTCTCTGGTACCGCCAAGCAGGCTACTGACAGGACGAAACCTATATAGATGATTGAGCACTACCGTCCCTCCATGTCTTTTTGAGCTTCTATTTTTCACCATGATGGGCACCTGCGCTTAGATCTGCCCTGTGACTGCAAGTCACACCAGCAAGATTACGTCAGTTAACGATCGCTTCGTTCCGTTTTTGCCGATCATCGTCAAAATGTGTGCATGGCAAATCGTGGTATCGAAGATGAGCACGAATGCAGAAGACTGGTTCCGGTCAGGGGAGCTCAACGGCCTACCCCTGTGCATGGCACCTTCCCAGTTGTCGAGCGTCTTAACGGGCATCTCTAGCTGGCGGGCAGCTTCGGTTCTGCCAACGCTTTCAGCTAGCGCAACAGCCTGAGCCCTGAACTCATCGGTGTAGTTACGGAGAGTGCTCGGGTACCTAGCAACCTCCAAGATAGCGATCTAAGTATCGCTTTTTGGCATCCGTTGTCACGGGACAGGTCCAGCAATCCTTTTTCACTCCCATAAACACTGGCCTGTAAACTACTTTTTTACTTGTAAACCACTGTGGTTTACAGTGAAAAAAAGTAGTTAACACGAAGCCAGGACATGCCGGATTTACAAGACGAAGCTAAGACCTACATCGAGTCCGCTCTAGGTGTAAAAGCGCACCTAACGCCGATGGCACTTCGGGTCCCCTACACCATCCGGGATAGCTACAAGACCTACGAATTGAGAATGCCGATGGGGAAAAGCTCGGTGTTCAATATTATGCTGCTGGTCTCGCGTGATGAGGTTGTTTATCCGGGCATCGTGAGCCTGCAGAAGCACATCGAGCTCGTGCACAAGGTCACCAACCAGGTAGTAGTCTACGTCTGCAGATCATTGACGATTCAAGAGCGCCGTAGCCTCATCACGCATCAAGTCAACTTCATCCAGCCCAGATCCCAGATGTTCATACCGGAAATAGCACTGGACCTGCGCGAAAGCTTCCGCCTGCGTCGAGAGAAAAGCGAGGTGTCCGCCCTCTTCCCCGCCGCCCAAGCCATGCTGCTCTCATGCCTGTATGCCGGCAAAACCTACGAAGCCTATTTCACGACGAACGCCCTCCTGGGCGACCTCAATTACAGCCGGGTAACTCTCTCGAAGGCTGTGGAGCAGCTGACCTCCCTTGAGGTGATTACCCCTGCACAGAGCGAGCTTCACTGGAAGACCTATGCGTTCAACGGGACACCAGCTGAGGTGTTCCGAAAGGCCAAGCAATACCTACGGTCCCCCGTCAGAAAGAGAATTGGCATAACCCGCAACACTCTCCCCATGGCGACCGACGTGTGTCTCGCGGGGGAAACTGCCCTGGCCAAATACACGATGCTGGCGGAGCCTAAGCAGGCCGTATGGGGAATGACCAAGAAAGTGTTCAACGATATGTTGGCGCTTGATGCGTTCGAAGTCATAGATTCGTTGGACGAGATCGAGGAATGGGTTGAGATCTGGGCCTATCCGTCGCTCACCGAAAGACACTACATAGCAGACGCGGCATCGCTGTATCTGAGCCTGGAAGAAAACCCCGACGAACGCATTCAGACTGCGTTGGATGAACTCAAGCAGCAAGTCAATTGGCTAGCGTGAAAGGCTTTAGGCGACCTCTTTCGCTGGGTTAGGCATAAATCTCAGATAGACGATGCCAGGCCCATGGGTAGCCGTCTTGTTGATAGCCGGTGTGATGCAGGACGACCAGCTGAGCAGGACGAGGGCGAACGCTGCTGGTTTACTCGATGTCTGGGAGCATCAATTGATGCCACCTTGGCCGCGCAGAATGCTTCGTTAGCTGCAGAGTCCCGCGAGTACTTAGACGCTTAGCTGCCTTTCGCGGAAGACAGCTAAACTCACTGGGACGCTCTAACGTGGCATTGGAATTTGGGATAGGAAGCTTATTGGAGCCTCGGGGCGAAGGCCTTCGTCTCCGAAGTCAAACCGCCAATACCCCACATCATGCCAAGCATCGAGCTTGAATCCGACCCGCGGAAACGTACCGATGTGCTGGAACCCGAGTCGCTCGTGCAGCCCGATACTGCCTTCATTAGGCAAGGCAATGCCGGCATACGCCGAGCGATATCCCAGACGCTTCAGAACTGGCAGCAGCACGTCATAGAGCTGCCGACCAACCCCGCTGCGGCGCTGGCCCTCGGCGACATAGACCGTCACATCCACCGCCCAGCGGTACGCCGCACGCGCCCGGTGCTGACTGGCGTAGGCGTAGCCGACTACCCGCCCCTCCTGCACCGCTACCAGATAGGGGTAGGTTTGCACCGTCGTGGTAATCCGCTCACGCATCTGCTCCACGCTCGGCACCGCCTCTTCGAATGAGATGGCCGTGTTGAGCACAATGGGCGTGTAGATGATCTGGATCTCTTCTGCATCCTCTGGTAGGGCGACACGAATCTCGATTCCGCTATGCATCCGTCTGCTCCAGCTGCTCAGGTATTCCACTACTTCGTTTACGGTGCTGCGCGCGGTACGGGTGACGCCGATCAGCGTCGCCGAGGCTAGTCCGGTCCAGTCGCCATATCCGACCAGCCAGAGGCGCGGCTCGCGAATAGAGCGCGACCCGTCAACCTCGACCTTACCGCTGTCATCCAGCACGTCCAAGTCCCGCAAGTGATCCAGAGCCGGCCGGAAACCGGTACACCAGATCACCGCATCGACCTGGGTTTTCTCACCATTGGGCCAGACGACCCCGTCAGGCGCGAATGAGACAAAAGGCCTTACAGACCGCAGGGCTCCTCGCTCGCGGGCCCGGACCACCGGGGGCACCATGACTATATCGCCAAGCCCACCGACCGGGGCGTCGATAACACCGCCCTCCTGTTGAGCCTTGAGACGCTCGGTAGCCCGTTCGAACAGCACCCGACCATCCACGTCATCAGGCAGAAACGCCGGTTCCTCCGTGGTTACCCACGTTGCGTCGGCGACCTCGGACAGCTCCGCATAGATTTGCGCCCCCGAGTTGCCACCACCAACGACCAGCACGCGCTTTCCTTCGAAAGCCTTCGGTGACTGGTAATGGGCGGAGTGAATCTGCTGTCCCTGGAACAGCTCTATCTCCGGATAGGCCGGAACATAGGGGTTGCTCCAGGTCCCCGTTGCGCTGATGACGGCACGAGCCTCCCAGTCGCGGTCCTTCGAGCGTACACGAAGGCCACGCCCGGTCCGCTCCACAGCCGTGACGCTAACGGGTCGAGCGACAGGGAACCCGTATCGTGCCTCGTACTGCTCCAGATAGCTGATCACTTGATCCCTATTTGGATTACCTTCGGCGACTGGTGGCATCGGCCAGCCCGCAATCGAGCTCCATGCGGAGGGAGAGAACAGCGTCAGCGAGTCCCAGCCATGGCGCCATGCCCCACCCGCGGCCTCTTCGGCGTCGAGCAACAGGAATGACAACTTGGCCCGCTTGAGGAAATAGGCCACCGTAAGCGCGGACTGCCCGCCGCCAATCACGATGACATCGAGTAGTTCGCCGTCGGTGGCCATGGTCTCTCCTGTCTGGCTGGAGCGCTCAATCTTCGCCGAATTGGTTGATGTAGTTGATGTGCGCAGGCTTCTGAATCGCGCGTGGGCGCAGTTCCTGCACCCATGCGATCGCCTCGCGGCGCGGCATTCCGGTTTCGATCAGCAGACGGGCAGCGAACAGCCCGGTGCGGCCGGAGCCGCCCTTGCAGTGGATGGCCAGAGCCTTGTTGGATGCGAGCAAAGCGTCCAACTGGTGGCGGATCTCTCCCAGCCCGGCCTCGAAGTTTTTATCCGGGGCCTGATCATCCTCGATCGGCAGCTGGTACCACTCCAACCCATGCTGCTTGGCCGCGATGCCAAGCTCGCCGACGCCGTTTTCCTGAAGCTCTGCGTCCGACATCAGCGTAACCAGCGCTACGGCACCGGCCTGCTTGAGCGTATCCAGGCTTTCAGCGAGAGCGCTGGTCTGGGTGCCCGGACAAGGCGTAAAAATCAGTACACCCGGAGCATGGGGCAACGATTTCAATGAGTAAGGATGCGACATGCTCATGACCTCAAATAGACCGAATATTGACTCTCTTGGATAGTTCTTCCGCCGACTCTTTGCGCTCGGAGTAGCGGTCTACCAAATAATCCTGGCGATCACGCAGCAGCAGCGTGAACTTGGTCAGTTCCTCCATCACGTCGACCAGTCGATCGTAGAAAGAAGATGGCTTCATGCGCCCGGCTTCATCGAACTCCAGGAAGGCTTTCGGCACCGACGACTGGTTCGGGATGGTAAACATACGCATCCAGCGGCCAAGCACGCGCAGTTGATTCACCACGTTAAAGGACTGCGAGCCTCCACATACCTGCATCACCGCGAGGGTCTTGCCCTGGGTTGGGCGAACGGCGCCCATGGCCAGCGGTACCCAATCGATTTGCGCTTTGAAGGCAGCACTCATTGAGCCGTGACGCTCGGGCGAGCACCACACCTGGCCCTCGGACCATTGCATAAGCTCGCGGAGCTCCAGCACCTTCTCGTGGGAGTCGGGAGCGTCATCCGGCAGCGGCAGGCCGGAAGGGTCGAAGATACGGGTTTCGGCGCCGAACTCTTCCAGCAGGCGCGCAGCTTCCTGGACCATCAAGCGGCTGAATGAGCGCTCGCGGGTCGATCCATACAGCAGCAGAATGCGCGGTTTGTGTGTAGAAGGATCCTTCGGCGCCAGCCGCTCCAGCGACGGCAGATCAATCAATTCTGGTTGGACATTGGGCAGGTGGTCGTTCATTTCGGTCTCCATTGATCCAGGGTCTACAGCGCACCGATGCGGGCAAGTTCGGCTTTCAGTTCGTCCTGGCTCAGTTGCGAGAAAGGCAGCGCAATGAAGGCGCGCACGCGCTCATTGATCTTCGCAAGTGTGGTCTGGAAGGCTTCTTCGATTTCTTCCTCACTCCCGGTGACCGCCGAAGGGTCGGCCAGGCCCCAGTGGGCTTTGAGCGATGGACCAAAGAAGATCGGGCAGGCTTCGCCGGCAGCGCGGTCGCACACGGTGACAACGATGTCGGGAGGAGAGCTCTCGAAGGCATCCGAGGCCTTGCTTGAAAGACCAGCGGTGGAGATACAGGCGGCTTCCAAGGTTTTCAGTGCCCGCTCATTGACCTTGCCGCTTGGGAAGCTGCCAGAGCTCACAGCTTCCATACCCTCGGGGGCCAGGTGATTGAACAGCGCCTCGGACAGGATGCTGCGGCAGCTGTTGTGGGTGCACATGAACAAGACTTTCATCAGGTATCTCCGGTTCAAAAGCTCAGGCGGATGGCCAATGCGGCCAAGGTGGCAAGCAGGATCGGCAGCGTCAGGACGATGCCGGTACGGAAGTAGTAACCCCAGGTGATGACGATGTTCTTGCGGGCCAGCACGTGCAGCCACAGCAAGGTGGCCAGGCTGCCGATAGGGGTGATTTTCGGACCAAGGTCACAACCGATGACGTTGGCGTAGACCATGGCCTCGCGCACGATGCCGGTGGCCTCGGCGGAGTGGATCGACAAGGCCCCTACCAGCACAGTGGGCATGTTGTTCATGACCGACGACAGGCCAGCAGCGAGCAGCCCCGTCCCGAGGGATGCGCCCCAGATCCCGTAGCCGGCGAAAACATTGAGGATCTGCGTCAGATATTCGGTGAGCCCGGCGTTACGCAGGCCATAGACCACGAGGTACATGCCAAGCGAGAACACCACGACCTGCCAAGGCGCGTCCTTGAGCACCTTGCGGGTAGAAATCACGTGCCCGCGCGCGGCGATCAGGTAGAGGATCAGCGCACAGGCAGCAGCGATGGCGCTGATCGGAACGCCCAGCGGCTCAATGGCGAAGAAGCCGACCAGCAACAGCGCAAGCACCCACCAGCCGGCAACGAACGTCGCTTTGTCGCGGATAGCGGCCTCGGGAGCCTTCAGTTGGTCGAGTTCATAGGTACGCGGCAGGTCCTTGCGGAAGAACCACAGCAGCATTCCCAGGGTGGCAGCGATGCTGACCAGGTTCACCGGCACCATGACCGAGGCGTATTCGCTGAAGCCAATGCCAAAGTAGTCGGCGGAAACGATATTCACCAGGTTGGACACCACCAGCGGCAAGCTCGCGGTATCGGCGATGAAGCCCGCCGCCATGACGAATGCCAGCGTCGCCGCCGGAGAGAAGCGCAGGGCCAGCAGCATGGCGATGACGATCGGGGTCAGGATCAGTGCCGCACCGTCGTTAGCGAACAGAGCCGAGACGGCGGCGCCCAGCAGGATGATGAAGGCGAACAGCTTGCGGCTGCTGCCATTGCCCCAGCGGGCCACGTGCAATGCCGCCCACTCGAAGAACCCCGCCTCATCCAGTAGCAGGCTGATGATGATGACGGCGATGAATGTTGCGGTGGCGTTCCAGACGATCTGCCAGACCACTGGAATATCGGACAGGCTCACGACGCCGGCCACCAGCGCCACGACAGCTCCTAGAGCTGCACTCCAGCCCACGCCTAAGCCCTTGGGCTGCCAGATGACGAGAACGATCGTCACAAGAAAAATCAGAAATGCGATCAGCATGACTACAACTCAATCAGCGAAGGAAAGTCTCAAGCACAAGCAATAGGGTTCTGCGGCCGCTCGCCCATTTCGGCAAGGCGCAATGCATCGGGGCTCAACCATTCCTGGTTGGCATCGACCACTCCCTTCAACATTGCGTCCACCCAATGCGGAAGTTCGGGGTGCAGTCGGTAATACACCCATTGACCCTTGCGTCGATCCATCAGGATTCCAGCCTCGCGCAACTGGGCAAGATGGCGGGAGATCTTCGGCTGGCTCAGCTCCAGCGCGTGGGTAAGTTCGCAGACACAGAGTTCGCCTTCACGGGCGATCAGCAGGGTCATCCGGGCCCGGGTGTCATCAGCCAGGCATTTGAAAACGATGGGGGGAGTCAGTGTTTCCCGCATGTGCCCTCCTGAGGAATGTGTGCACGGCCAATATCTGGAAATCCGAATATATGTTGAATCGAATATGCGGTAAAGCAGATATTTACAATCGCCTCTCCTTACGAGACGTCATAGAACTGGAAAAAGCCCGCGCTCTGGGCCCTATACTGGGCGTCGATACCACCCCAGAGTCGCCAATGAACCAGTCTGATATCTCTGTCCGATTGCTTGGTACCGATCAAATCCAAGGCCTAGCTGCGCATCTGACTGCAGCGGGCTTGCCGACCCAAGACCTTTTGCAGCCCGGTCGAATGTTCTATTCCTTTCACCGGGGAGAAACGGAGCTGGGATATGGGGGCATTGAAGGAAGCGGTCGGACTCGTCTGATTCGCTCACTGGTTGTCGTACCGGCCCAGCGAAAGTCAGGGATCGGTACCCTGCTGCTCAGAACACTTGAGCGAATAGCGGAAGCTGACGGAGCCCAAAGCCTTCATCTGCTGACCACAACAGCACCCGAGTTCTTCGAGGCTCGGGGATATGCGCAGAGAGACCGATCCCAAGCCCCAAAGGCAATTTCCAGTTCGGAGGAGTTCAACAGCCTCTGCTCGACGTCTGCGGTTTACATGGTGAAGGAACTTGGCGACACAAACTCGGTGTCACCACAGGTAACTCGCCTCCACGGACGTCAGTGAGTTCGTTCTCAGGTGTCCCAGGAACGAGTCCGAGGGCTGTCGAGGACTGCTACGGGTCGATAGATGCCGGTCAAGGCGCTCCTACTGTGCTGGTCAGATCCGATGCAACCGGCTGATCGAGTCGAATGCAGATGACCGGTCAGCGGCAATGCAAAATCGTGGTCAAGTGGAGTGCAATTGCCCAGCCAATGACTAAATCCCATCGCCTATGGACATTTTCGGGTCTGATGTCCACGTTCATTCAAGATATCCATGGACACTTTATGATCAGCTCAAACCGTTCGTTTACGCCGCCTTCAGCGCTTGTCCATTGATATTATGTCGACAGTGCATGTGTGGTTACCTGGGCGACCCCAGCGGACGCTGTCGCTGCAGCACCGAGCAGATCCAGCGTTATCGCAACAAGCTCTCCGGCCCGCTGCTCGACCGCATCGACCTGCACCTGACCGTGGCCCGCGAAAGCACCGTGCTGACCAACGCCCCCAGCGGTGAAACCAGCGCCCACGTCGCCCGCGTGGTCGCCGAAGCTCGCGACGTACAGCAGCGCCGCCAAGGCTGCGCCAATGCCTTTCTCGACCTCAAGGGTCTACGCCGGCACTGCCACTTGAGCGCCGAGGACCAGCGCTGGCTGGAAAACGCCTGCGAACGCCTGACCTTGTCGCTGCGTGCGGCGCACCGATTACTGAAGGTCGCACGGACCTTGGCCGACCTGGAACAGGTGCAGGACATCGCACGCACGCACCTGGCGGAGGCGTTGCAGTATCGGCCAGGGTCCTGACAGGAGCGGGTTGGGATGCCCATACACCGGTTCAATCCCAGCCATAGCAGCAATATATTTTGCGCGCTAACTATTTGCGCTCAATATTGCCTCCAGACAGCAAGCAGTCGTCGCCCACTACCGACTAATCTGGAGAACGATCATGACCCTTCGCAAAAGCTTCGCCATTGCCGCTACCACCTTCGCCATTGCCAGCAGTGCCAGTGCCTTCGCCCAGTCCGGTGAAGTCCGCGCCTACCACTACGGCATGGACATCGATCAGGTGATCAGCGTGCAGGCCCCGGCAAACCCTCAAGGCCACAGCAGTACCGCCACACTCACTTACCGCGACAGCAATGGCCAGGTACACCAGGTGAGCTACAGCCAACCCAACACCCTCGCCAATCAGAACTGAGTTTGAGTCCAGACACACCGAACAGGGCCGCTTTGCGGCCCTTTCGTGTTAAAAGGCCATCGCTGGCTTAGAAACATCTTGTAATATTTAGCGCGTAATTTTAGTTGTACGACATCCTATCTACTGTGTTCGACTGCGCCGGCTCTCACAACAAAAATAACGGAGACACCATCGATGACGAGCATACCTTCCGTGGAGGGCAAAACTGCCACGCCCTCGCAAAGCCGCCTTTCTCGGGTAGTCAAACTGCTCGGGCCGGGCATCATTGCCGTGCTGTCCTGGCTCGGCGCAGGTGATCTGATCACCTCGTCGGTGGCCGGGGCCAACTACGGTTACGCGATGATGTGGGTGCTGGCAGTGTCACTGCTGCTGCGCTACCTGATCGTCAACATCATTGCCCGCTTCCAGCTGTGCAATAACCAGGGCATGACCATTCTCCAGGGCTACGCCCAACTGCATCCGGTGTTTGCCTGGTTCATGCTCGGCTATGCCTTGCTCATGGGCCATCTGATGAATGCCTACATGATCAAGGGTGCTGGCGAAGCGCTGGCGATGCTGCTGCGCATCGACTATCCGCTGCTGTGCTCGATGGCCGTGGTGCTGGCGGTGTGGATGCTGGTCGGGCGCAATATCTATTCGATGATCGAAGGGGTGATGAAGCTGCTGCTGGCAGTGATGACCCTGGCGTTTCTCGCCCTGGCGGTGATGTCTGGCCCCGATGTGGTCGGCATCGTCAAAGGCACCATCGGCTTTAGCATCCCTGCTGATGAAGGCGTGCACGGCGCCATGCTGGTCGCGGTGTCGGTGATCGGTGCGGTGGCAGGCTCGGTGGCCAACTTCGTCCACCCGTACGTGATGCGCCAGAAAGGTTGGACCGGCCCGCAGCACAAGCGCGTGCAGCGCAATGACCTGCTGTTCGCGGTGTTCGTCGGCATCGTGATCAACCTGGCGATCTGGATCGTCGGCGCAGAAATCCTGCGTCCCAATGGCATCGAAGTGAACACCCTGGGCGACCTGGGCAAGGCCCTGGAAATGTTCTTCGGCCCGATCGGTTGGTACATCTTCTTCATCGGCGTGTTCGCGACCTTGTTCGCCAGCATCTCGGGCAAGACCACTGCCTTCCCGATGCTGATTACCGACGCCTTCCAGCACGTGCGGCCACAGCGGCGCGAGCGCTATGGCAAGGAGTTCCACAAGGACCCTGCGCACCGCTGGTTCATGCTGTTCATCCTGGTCACGCCGCTGATCTGGTCGATCCCCGGCATGCCGGACTTCGTCACCCTGACCATCGGGGTCAGCGCACTGAACATCGTCGGTTTGCCGGTGATCTCGCTGGGCTTGCTGATCATGTCCAACCAGAAGTCGCTGCTGAGCAAGGAGTACCGCAACAACCTGTTCGAGAATATTGCCCTGGCCTTCGCCACCGGCCTTGCGTTGTGGGTAGCGTTCCAGCTGGGTGTGGATCTGTTCACCTAAGTCATCGTACAACGTGCCCGGGGCTGCTTCGCGGCCCCGGCATCAAACAGCCAAGGCCAAGCCTATTGCCTGCAACAACGCCTCTTCGCTGAATGGCTTGCGCAAACAGGCCACCGCCCCTTCGCGCATCGACTCATCCAGCCCGGCATCGCTCCAGTGTGCAGACATGCAGATCACTGGCAAGCGCCAACCCATCGCCGCCAGTTCACGCAGAACCTGCAAGCCACCGAGCCCCGGCATTTTCAAGTCGAGCAAGGCGCAGCCCGCCTCACGCGCCAACCCAGACCCGAGGAATGCCTCCCCCGAGCTGAACGGCAGCGGGTCGAAGCCTGCTGAGCGCAACAGGTTGGCCAGGCTTTTGCGAACGGACGCATCATCGTCGACGATGCACACCCAAGCCTTGGCGGTTGAAACGGGTCCGTTCATGCGGCGCCCTGGCCCTCGACGCTACCGCAGCCAGCGACCACGTTGTGCATCGAGACCAGATCGACCAGCGAGCGCGACTGCATCTTGTTCATGATGTTTTTCTTGTGCACCTTGGTCGTCACTTCGCTGGTTCCGATGTGTTTGGCGATCTGTTTGTGCGACAGCCCACTGACCACCAGCGAAAACACCTGGCGCTCGCGAGTAGTGAGGCGCGCATACTTGTCTTTAACCTGTCGCGCATGCTGCCACGCCCTGCCCGCCGCCACCGCGCGCAAACGTACGACATCGAGCAGCGTTAACAGCTGCTGCTCGTCGAACGGTTTGGTCAGCACCTCGATCGCCCCCGCGCGCATTGCCTGCACCGCCATGGGAATAGTCCCGTAGCCGGTCATGAACACCACAGGCCACGGCAAGTCGAGCTTGCCGAGCATGTCCTGCAGCTCCAGCCCAGTGGCGGCTGGCAGATTGATGTCCAGCAACAGGCAGGCATAAGGCGAATCCCACCGCGCTTGCAGCAGCTCTTCTGCCGAGGCGTAAAGCCGGTGAGGGATACCCTCTACCCGCAACAACCTGCCCAGCGCGGAGCGCACCGACGGATCGTCGTCCACCACCAGAACCGGCACAGCGGCGCCATCGTCGCTCGGTGGCGGCAGGTCGGGATCGAGGTTGAATGAAGGGCTATGGGCGAATGACGCAAGGTCTGCGGCAATATCGACTGCCAACCGGTAGCCTCGACGGGCGACGGTCTGGATCAGGCGCTTGTCACCGAGCATCTTGCGCAGCAGCGATACCTGCACCTGAAGATTGTTGTCCTCGACCACGGTGCCCGCCCAGACCTGGCTGAACAGCTCTTCCTTGCTAACCACGCGGCCCTTGGCCCTGACCAGCATCGCCAGGACATCGAACGCACGGCCACCCAGAGGCAATGGCTTGCCGTCGAGGAAAGCCTCTCGTCGCTCAAGCGACACCAGCGCATTGCCTAGTCGGATCATGATCGTCTCAAGTTTCACAGGCCAAGGCGGTTGCGCAGCCCTGTGCAATCTAGGTGAGCGTGCGCGTTCAGACAATTATCCCGAGGGATAGGTTGGCCTGAGGATACACCTCCAAGGCACGCGGCAATCGAGCAAAGGCCGCGGCGCAGGATCCAGAACGGTCAGATTGGTTCCCATTCCTGCCAAGCCGCCTACAACGGGCATTCGCGCCGGGTCCGCTGCGTATACTCGCGTGGAAAATGCAGGCTGCAGGGGATGCGCGATGCTGGGTGAACGCCTCGTTCAATGGCCTATCGATCACGATCCGTCGATCGATGAAGATTGGCTCAACCGTTGCGATACTGCCTTGCTGACACAGGAGGGCGAGCTCAGCTACTTCCGCTTGTGGGACGCACGTTCTGCTCGAGCCTGGACGGCGATACGCGCGCCAGTGGAATCGCCGGCTGCCTGCCAGCGTCTGGAGCGCGACTACCGACTGCGGCTCGACCCTGAATGGGCTGTCACGCCATGTGCATTCGTGCGCTCGGCCGAAGGCCCATTGTTGGTCTACCCAGCAGGTGAATCGCTGGCCGAGGTCATCGCCCAAGGACGGCCTACCTTGCGCGCGTTTCTGCAGATCGCGGTCAACGCCAGCAAGGCGCTGGCGCAGGCCCATCAGGCCGGGGTCTTGCATGGCGCGTTGCAGCCGCAGCATGTCGTATTGCTCGCTGATAATCGGGTCAAGCTCGGTGGGTTCCAGGCCGACAGCGGCGAGCGGATCAGTGATCAGGGTACAGCGACCGATACCTGGTCCTTCCTTGCGCCCGAGCAGGTTTGCCCACACGGCGCCAGCAGCGACCGACGCAGCGACCTCTACGCCCTAGCCGCCATCCTCTACCAACTGCTGGTGGGTGAACTACCGCTGGCCGGTCGCGACAAGCAGCATTGGCGCCAGCTGCACGCAGGCGTTCTGCCCCGCCCCGCCGCCGAGCTCAGCCCAGACGTGCCCCAGGCGATCAGCCTGATCCTCGCCAAGGCACTGGCCAAAGAGCCTGATGCGCGTTACCAGAGCGCCCAGGCGCTGGCCGTCGATCTTGCCCATTGCCAGCGTCAATGGCAGGCGAGCCAGACGATCGCGACCTTTACCCTGGGCTGCTCCGACCCCATGCCCTGCACCCACGAGCGCCTGTATGGCCGCAGCAGCGAGTTGCAGTCCATCGCCCGCATCCTCAAGACCTTGCGTCGTGACAGCACAGCCCAAGCGCTGTTCATCAGCGGGGCGACGGGCATGGGCAAATCGAGCCTGGTCAAGGCGGCCTTGCGCGATCATGACGCCGGCTATTGGGCGGCCGGCAAATGCAACAGCCTGGAGCAGGCCATCCCCTACGCCCCGTGGGTCGATATCCTAGGTGCGCTGACCACCCAGTTGCTGGCCAAGAACCGTGCAGACCTGGAGACCATCCGCAGCCAGATCCAGCAGCGCATCCAAAACCGCGGCCGCTTGCTCGGCACGCTGGCTCCAGAGCTGAAGCTGATCATCGGGCCAATGGCCGAACTTCCGCAACAACCCTCTCGGCTGGCACTGGAAAAGGAGTTGCGGGCAATCGTCGATTTCCTTCAACTGTTTACCGCGCCTGGCCGGCCATTGATTCTTTTTTTCGACGACTTGCAGTGGGCTGACGACGCCTCGTTGCACCTGCTCAGGGAGTTGCTCGCGCGCTCCCCGGCTAACCTGCTGCTGATTTTTGCCAGCCGCTGCAATGCTGCCGGCAACCCGGCTGGCAAAGCCTACGAACTGGCCAACTCCACCCATTTGACCCCGCTGCACAGCCATCACCTGGAGCTGCTGGCGCTGCCGGTCGATGCCGTCGCCCAGCTGATCAGCGAGCGCTATCACGTCACCACTGACGACGCCCGGCAGGTCGCTGAACTGGTGCACGCGAAAACCGCCGGCAACCCGCTGTTCGCTCGGCAAATCCTCAAAGCCATGGTCGAAGACAAATTGTTCACCTTCGACCCCCTGGCCATGCGCTGGTCGTGGTCTCTCGAAGCTGTGGCCCAACACCGTTATGCCGACAATGTCGCCGACCTGATGATCCATCGCCTGGGCCGCTTGCCAGCGGCGCAACGGGAGATCCTGCGGGTCGCCGGCGCCGCTGGCGGGCGCTTCGACCCACCGCTGCTGGCCAAGCTGGTGACGATCGACCACGATCGCTTGGGCGAGCATCTCAACGCTTTGCTGGACGCAGGCTTTCTTGCGGCCAGCCAGCACGGCTTGAGTTTCTCGCACGACCGCGTGGAGGAAGCCGCCTACCTGCTGACTGCCGCTCCGGAGCGCGCTGCACAGCATGCCCAGATCGCCCGGGTGATGAAATACGTGTGGCGCAACGCGCTGGCCGATGCAGTGTTCGAGATCGCCAATCAGGTCCAACGTGCAGAAAAGTCTGTGTTCAGCACTGAGGAGTGCGAGGCCTACCTGATTCTCCTGATGGAGGCGGCACGCCGCGCCCGTGACTCGGCCTCGCACGAGCAAGCCGCTGGATATCTGAACGCCGGCGAAGAACTGCTACAGACCTGCGGCTCGCCAGCGGTCGACTACCGACACGCCTTCAGCCTTGCCTGCATGGCGGCAGAATGCGACATGCTGCTGTCGCGCATGAGCCAAGCCCAGCAGCGGATCGGCGAATGCAGCAAACGGGCGCGCTCGCCGCTCGACCAGGCCATCGCCTGCAAACTGCGCGCGCGATTCAAAACCCTGCATTCAGACTATGACGCGGCGATCAACGATGCGCTTGAAGGCCTGCGCCTGCTGGGCATCGAGCTAGGCCGTGGCAACGACGCGCTTCAGGTCGAGACTCAGCTGCGCAGCATCCAGGCGCTGATCGAACAGCGCGGCCGGCATTGCCTTGAGGCGTTGCCCAAGGCCGAGAGCGAAACAGTCATCGTCGCCATTGGCCTACTGGCGACCTTGTCTTGCTCCTTCTTCATCGATGACGATATCCGTTACCTGCACCTGGCGAAAATCCTCGAACTGACCCTCGCGCACGGCGTTGCTCCCGGCAGTACCTACGGCCTGGCCTGGTTCGGGGTGATGGCGGCAGAGCGCTTTGGTGCGTATCACGATGGTCACGCCTACTGCCTGGCGGCGCTCAAGCTGATCGAGCGGTACGGCTTTGAGGTCGACCTGACCAGCACCCTGCTAGCCCTCGACCAAGTCAGCGCCTGGACTGCGTCGATGGATTTCGCCCGGCGCACCGCGCAGCAAGCCATCGACTCGGGACGCTTGAGCGGCGACCTGGCGATGGCCTGCTACGCCTGCAACCATTTGGTCTCCGATTCGCTGGTGATGGGCCAGCACTTGCATTCGGTTGCCGAGGAAATCCAACTCGGCCTGGCTACTGTGCGCCAGTATGGCTATCGCGATATCGAACAGATCCTGCTGGCCCAACAGGCCTTCGTGAGCGCCTTGAGCGAAGGTGGCGAAGCCCACCGCGACAGCCTCGAAAGCGCGCTCTACGACGCCTTGGAAACCCACGCCACTTCGCGCACGACGTTATTCTTCAAGCGGCTGTTCGAGGGCATGTCGGCGTTCTACCTGGGGGATATCAACCAGGCCGTGGTCGCCCTCGAACGCGCCGCACCCCTGACCTGGGCAGCGCCTGCGCATATCAACCTGGCCGACTATCACCTGTTTTGCGGCTTGACCCTGGGCAGCCCGGAAGCGCCCGGCAGCCTTGAGCACAAGCGTGAACAGTTGAGCCGCCTGCGCGAGCTGTTCAGCCAGTGGGCACAGTTCAATCCAGTCACCTTCCGCAACAAACTGCTGTTGATCGAAGGGGTGATCGCCAAACTCGACGGCGATGGACTGGCAGCCATCCGCTGCTTTGACCAGGCGCAGATCGCCGCTACCGCCGCAGGCTTCATTCATGAGCAAGCGCTGGCCCACGAGCAACTGGCCGAAGTGTGCATCCCCAGCGGTCTGATATCCGGGGCCAACCTGCATCTGCGTATTGCCCGCGACTGCTTCCATATCTGGGGGGCAGCCGGCAAGGTGCGTCAGTTGGAAACACTGCACCCGTTTTTGCGTACCCAGCCGATTCAGGAGACCTATCGCTCGACCTCCCAGGCCAGCCTGGACCTTGAAGCCGGCATCCAGGCTGCGCGGGCGCTGTCTGAAGAAGTGCTGCTTGAAGGGCTGATCGAAACGCTCATGGGCCACCTGACCCTGCATTCCGGTGCCGACCACGGCGCGTTGCTGATCGTCAGCGGTGCCGAGTTCCAGATGGCCGCCAGCGCAGCCATCAGCGACGGCGGGCTGCAAGTGAGCATGGAAGATTGCCAGAAGTTCATCACCCAAGCGCCGCTGTCGATCATCAACGCGACCATGCGCACCAAAAAGCCGCTGCTGCTGCATGACGCCCTGTCCGACTGCCCCGAGGCCTTCCGCCACGACCTGCAAGCGCGCGGCGCGCGCTCGGTGCTGTGCC
Source organism: Pseudomonas sp. Je.1.5.c (assembly GCF_051129895.1). Classification (NCBI taxonomy): domain Bacteria; kingdom Pseudomonadati; phylum Pseudomonadota; class Gammaproteobacteria; order Pseudomonadales; family Pseudomonadaceae; genus Pseudomonas; species Pseudomonas sp. Je.1.5.c. The sequence continues at coordinate 5,116 of NZ_JBCPSP010000029.1, read as the reverse complement.
TGCCGCTGGTGATTCAAGGGGTGTTGATCGGCCTGGTCTATCTGGAAAATCGACTGGTGCCCAACCTGTTCGGCAGCCAGCGGCTAGCCATGCTGGAAATCCTCGCCTCGCAGGCCGCAGTATCGCTCCAGACGGCCAAGTTCTATACCCGCCTGGCCGAAGACAACCAGGCCCGCGCGCAGATGGCCGCGGAACTGCGCCACTCGCGTGCCGAGCTTGCGCGCAGCTCGCACCTGCAGGTGATGAACGAGTTGTCCGCCTCGATCGCCCACGAAATCAGCCAGCCCCTGCTGGGCATCGCCTCCAATGCCGCGGCCAGCCTGCGCTGGCTCAAGCGCGAACAGCCCAACCTTGAGGAAGCCATCGACGGCCTGCAAGACATCCGCGCCGACAGCGAACGGGCGGCGAGCATCGTCAAGGCGTTGCGCGCCCTGGCCAAGCAGACGCCGATGCAGCTCAAGGTGGCCAGGCTGGATGAGTTGCTCGAAGACGTTATCCGCATGACGTCATCCGATGCGCTCAGGGCTGCGGTGAAGGTCCAGGCGCAACTGCAGCCTGGGGTAAGCGCCAAGGTCGATGCAGTGCAGATTCAGCAACTGGTGTTCAACCTGATCACCAATGCCCTGGAAGCGCTAAGCGATTTTCGCACTGACGGGGTGCTGCAGATTGCCTGCACCCTTGGCGAGGCAGGCGTTGAAATCAGTGTGGATGACAACGGCCCAGGCATCGCGCCAGAGGAGCAAGGGCGAGTTTTCGATGCGTTCTATACCACCAAGGCCAGTGGCTTGGGGATGGGCTTGGCGATCTGCAATTCAGTCGTGCAGGCGCATGGCGGCAGTCTGCGTGTGCAGGCCTCGACGCTGGGCGGCTGCCGGATTATGGTGACGCTGCCCTGAAAGCTGGGGCCGCCGCAGCGCCCCCGCGGTATTACTTGGCCGTGAGTGCCGAATAGCTGTTCATCAGGTTGCGATAGTTAGGAATCCGCTGCGACAGCAGATTGCCCAAGCCTTCGATGTCGTTGCGCCAGTCACGGTGCAGCTCACACGCCACCGAGAACCAGTTCATCATCTGCGCCCCGGCCTGGGTCATGCGCACCCACGCCGCCTGCTGCACGGTTTCGTTGAAGGTGCCGGACGCATCCGTCACCACGAACACCTCAAAGCCTTCGGCCAGTGCCGACAAGGTCGGGAACGCCACGCACACGTCAGTGACCACGCCCGCGATGATCAACTGCTTGCGCCCAGTGGCCTTGATCGCCTTGACGAAATCTTCGTTGTCCCACGCGTTGATCTGCCCTGGACGGGCAATGTACGGCGCGTCCGGGAACATTTCCTTGAGCTCGGGCACCAGCGGGCCGTTCGGGCCTTGCTCGAAGCTGGTGGTCAGAATGGTCGGCAGGCCGAAGAACTTGGCCAGATCGCCCAGGGCCAGGACGTTGTTCTTGAATTCGTTGGGCGAGAAATCCTGGACCAACGAAATCAGACCAGTCTGGTGATCGACCAGCAGTACCACGGCATCATCTTTGTTCAGGCGCTTGTAGTCGGGATTGCTCATGATGGTAACTCCTTGGGTTGGGAACACCCTTCAGACCTATCCATAGGGATAGAAATGGCTTAAGGGTGGTAGCTCGGAACTTGCGATCTAGCCGACTGGCGCCAGGCCTTGGGCGGCTGCCCGACCAGGCGGCTGAAGACACGGGTGAAGTGCGACTGGTCGAAAAACCCGCACTCCAGGCTGACATGGGTGATTGGCGCTTCAGTGACCAGCAGTTGCTTGGCCTTCTCCAGCCGCGCCAGCAGGCGCCAGGCCTGTGGTGACAGCCCGGTATTGATCTTGAACGCGCGAGAGAAGTGGCTGCGGGTCAGGTTGCACACCGCGGCGATCTCGATGATCGACAGGTCGCTGCGCAGCATCAGCTCCTTGGCTCGATGCAGACGCCCGGCCGTAAGTGCGCCTGGCTCGGTCTGGGTGGGCATGTCGAGGCTCCTCTTTCAATGGGAGCAGTCTCGCCGCCGGCTCATGACAAAGTCCTGAGGCAAAGCTTAATAGTTCTTAATTGTGCCGCCCGCGCCTTGTTAAGATGCCGCACAGATTCAAGAGGTATATGGGTTATGCAGCAGCCTCATGCTCACAAAACCGTGGCAGTGGTCCTGTTCGATGATGTGCTGATGCTCGACGTGACGGGCCCAATGGACGCGTTCGCCCTGGCCAACCGCTTCTTGCCAGCAGAGCGCCGTTACCGCCTGCTTACCCTGGCAGAGGGCGAAGGCAAGATCCGTAGCTCCTGTGGCTTGCAGGTGGTGGCTGACCTCTGCTTGCAGCAGCTGCCCGGCGACATTGACCTGTTGCTGGTACCTGGCGGACCGGGCGCCTATGACCTGGCACTGCCTGGGCTGGAAAGCTGGCTGCCCCAGGCCGTAGCCAGCGCCAAGCGCTTTGGCGCGATCTGCACCGGGGTGTTCTTGCTCGGCCGCGCCGGCCTGCTCGGCGGCTTTCGCTGCACGACCCACTGGAACTACGTGGAGCGCCTGGCCCAGCAGTTTCCCGAAGCGAAGGTCGAGACCGAGCAGATCTACGTGATTGACCGCAACCTGATCACCTCGGGCGGAATTACCGCCGGGATCGACCTGGCCCTGGCCGTGGTCGCCGAAGACCACGGCAAAGCGCTGGCCTTGGAAGTGGCCAAGGTGCTGCTGGTGGCCCGCCATCGCCAGGGCGGCCAGTTGCCCTACGGGCCCTTGCTTGCCGCTGTACCGCGCGATGGCTCACCTATCGCCAGGGTCCAGGCGTATATCGTCGATCACATCGACCAAGCGTATACCGTGCAAAAAATGGCCGAGCTGGTGGCCATGAGCAGCCGCAATTTTGCTCGCACCTTCCACCGCGAGGTGGGCCTGACACCCCTGCAGTACCTGCAAAATGCACGCATCGACCACGCCCGCAAACTCCTTGAAGGTAGCGACCTTGCGTTAAAGGTAGTGGCGGCGCGCAGTGGTTTTGGTAGCGATCGGCACATGCGCAAGGTGTTTTGCGAACGGATCGGGATGACGCCGAATCAGTATCGCGCGCAGTTTGGCGAGGGCTGAGGGCACAACTGACTGTCACCTTGAAGGAGACAATCAGTCTCACGCGAGCCAGATTGTCCAAACCTCACCGGCACCCCACAATCCGCCCTCCACCTATCAACGCTGCCCCGTAGCAGCTCATGGAGTCCGAGCGATGCCACACGAAGGCAGCCTTTTACAAACCGCGGTGATCTTTCTGCTTGCCGCCGTCATTGCCGTGCCTCTGGCCAAGCGCCTGCAACTGGGCGCCGTAATCGGCTATCTGCTCGCCGGGGTCGCCATCGGCCCACAGGCCTTGGGGCTGATCCGTGATACCGAAAGCGTCGCGCATATCTCTGAACTGGGCGTGGTCCTGCTGCTGTTCATCATCGGCCTGGAGCTTTCGCCTCGACGCCTGTGGCTGATGCGCAAGGCGGTCTTCGGCGTGGGCCTGGCACAAGTGCTGCTGACCGGCGCCGTGATTGGCGCCATTGCCGTGTTCGGCTTCGGCCAATCGCTGCCGGCGGCGCTGGTGGTGGGCCTGGGCCTAGCGCTCTCCTCCACTGCGCTTGGCCTGCAAAGCCTGGCCGAGAGTAAGCAGCTCAACGCGCCGCATGGCCGCTTGGCGTTTGCCATCCTGCTGTTTCAGGACATCGCCGCAATTCCCCTGATCGCACTGGTGCCGCTGCTGGCTGCCAGTGGCCCGGAGACCAGTCATGGCGACAGCCTGGAGCATGGCCTGAAGGTATTCGCCAGCATCGCGGTGGTCATCGTCGGCGGTCGTTACCTGCTGCGCCCGGTGTTCCGCATCGTCGCCCGCACCGGCTTGCCGGAAGTCTCCACCGCCACTGCGCTGCTGGTAGTAATCGGTACCGCCTGGCTGATGGAAGAAGCCGGCATCTCCATGGCCCTGGGCGCTTTCCTGGCCGGCCTGCTGTTGGCGGACTCGGAGTATCGCCACGAGCTGGAATCACAGATCGAACCGTTCAAAGGCTTGCTGCTGGGGTTGTTCTTCATCAGTGTGGGCATGGGCGCAAATCTCAGCCTGCTGCTCGAGGCCCCCCTTCTGCTGCTGGGCCTGACGCTGCTGCTGGTGGCGGTGAAACTGCCACTGCTGATGCTGGTCGGGCGCATCGGCGGCCTCAACAAAGCCAATGGGCTGCGCTTGGGCGTGGTGCTGGCGGCTGGTGGCGAGTTTGCCTTCGTGGTCTTCAAGCTGGGCAAGGACCAAGGCCTGTTCGACGCCTACACCTATGACCTGCTGCTGATGACCATCACCCTGTCGATGGCGGCTACCCCGCTGCTGTTGATCATCTGCGCACGCCTGCTCAAGCGCCCGCAAGCCGCCCGCGAAGTGCCCGAACAGTACAAACAGATCCAGACCGATGCGCCGCGCGTGGTGATCGTCGGCATGGGCCGCATGGGCCAGATCGTCTCGCGCATCCTGCGCGCGCAGAACATCCCCTTCATCGCCCTCGACACGTCGGTGGACGCCATCGAAATGACCCGCACCTTCGAACAAGTACCGGTGTTCTATGGCGACCCACTGCGCGCCGAGGTGCTGCATGCGGCGAAGGTCGGCGAGGCCGAGTATTTCGTGATCACCACGGATGATCCTGAGATCACCACCCGCACTGCCGAACGGGTCAAGCGCCTCTACCCGCACTTGAAAGTGTTGGCCCGGGCACGTAACCGCCAGCATGTGCACAAGTTGACTGACGTTGGCGCCGTACCGATTCGGGAAACCTTCTACTCCAGCCTGGAGATGACCCGGCGCGCCTTGGTTGGCCTGGGCTTGACCGAGGAGCAGGCGGCGGATCGTATCGAGCGCTTCACCGAGCATGACGAACAGGTACTGGAGACCCAGGGCCGTGTGCGTGATGACCGCGCCAAGGTAATGCAGAACGCCAAGGAGGCGCGGGAGGAGCTGCAACGCTTGTTCGAGTCTGATGCCGATTGAGCGGCTCAGGCAAAAGCCAGACGGGTACATTTGGGGCCGCTTTGCGCCCCTTCGCGGGCAAGCCCGCTCCCACAGGGACAGCGCGAAGCTTCAAAGCAGCGCTGTACTTGTG
>NZ_JBCPSP010000028.1:0-71350 GCF_051129895.1 Pseudomonas sp. Je.1.5.c | reverse complement strand
GGGAGGCGAATTCTACAGCGTTACAAGCTGCTGTCAACTACCTTTTTCACCGCTGCCGATCAGAAGATCGAAGCACCTCCAGTACTGCCTGAAACATCTAACTCGTTGATACTCAAGGAGTTTTCCGCTCTAACTACGCTGGAAGTGGGGCGCATTATAAGGGGATCTGAGAGGGCGTCAACCCTTAATTTCAATAAACCGCAATATTGTTGAAATTAGGGTCAGAATCGCGGCGCGGGCCTGCGCCTAAAGGTGCAGCAGGGTTAAACAGATAGCGGTGCTGCCGTTAGAGCTCTAAAAACAAAGCGGGGAGGCCTTTCGACCTCCCCGCTTCTACCCACCTCTATTAGAGGCTAGGGAAAGCGAACTGCGAGGCTTCATGACTCTTGCGCTGTGGCCAGCGCTGAGTGATCGCCTTGCGACGGGTATAGAAGCGCACGCCATCCGGGCCGTAGGCATGCAGGTCGCCGAATAGCGAACGCTTCCAACCACCGAAGCTGTGATAGGCCACCGGTACCGGCAGCGGCACGTTGACGCCAACCATGCCCACTTCGATTTCGTCGCAGAACAGCCGCGCAGCCTCACCATCACGGGTAAAGATGCAGGTGCCGTTGCCATACTCGTGATCATTGATCAGCTGCATGGCCTGCTCCAGGCTGTTGACGCGGACCACGCACAGCACCGGGCCGAAGATCTCTTCTTTATAGATGCGCATTTCAGGCGTGACGTTGTCGAACAGCGTCCCCCCTACAAAGTAGCCATCTTCATTCCCCGAAACCCGGTAGCCACGACCATCGACCACCAGCTTGGCACCGGCGGCAACGCCGTCATCTATATAGCCGACCACTTTGTCACGCGCAGCAGCGGTTACCAGTGGGCCCATGTCCAGACCACAAGAGGTGCCGGCACCGATCTTCAGCGCCTTGATCTGCGGCTCAAGCTTGGCGATCAGCGCATCAGCGGCCTGATCACCCACGCACACCGCCACAGAAATGGCCATGCAACGCTCGCCACAGGAACCGTACGCAGCGCCCATCAGTGCACTGACGGCGTTGTCCAGGTCGGCGTCTGGCATCACCACGGCGTGGTTCTTGGCGCCGCCCAAGGCCTGCACGCGCTTGCCGCGCTTGGTGCCTTCGGCATAGATGTACTCGGCAATCGGGGTCGAGCCGACGAAACTCAGGGCTTTCACCTCTGGTGCCTCGATCAGCGCATCGACCGCTTCCTTGTCGCCATGCACCACATTGAGGATGCCTTTAGGCAGGCCAGCCTCAAGCAACAGCTGGGCGATGTACAGGGTCGAGCTTGGATCGCGCTCCGATGGCTTGAGGATGAAGGCGTTACCGCAAGCGATCGCCAGCGGGTACATCCACAGCGGAACCATGGCCGGGAAGTTGAACGGGGTAATCCCGGCAACCACACCCAGCGGCTGGAAATCAGACCAGGCATCGATGTTCGGGCCGACGTTGCGGCTGTACTCGCCCTTGAGCACCTCTGGTGCCGCGCAGGCGAACTCGACGTTCTCAATACCGCGCTTGAGCTCACCCGCCGCGTCTTCGAGGGTCTTGCCGTGCTCTTCGCTGATCATCTGCGAGATCTTTTCCTCGTTCTGCTCAAGCAGTTGCTTGAAACGGAACATCACCTGGGCGCGCTTGGCCGGTGGCGTGTTACGCCAGGCCGGAAACGCCGCCTTGGCAGAATCGATGGCCTCTTGCACGGTAGCCCGGCTGGCCAACTCGACCTTGCGCACGGCCTGGCCGGTGGAAGGATTGAAGACATCGGCGGTGCGCTCGCCCTTGGTAACCAGCTCACCATTGATCAGGTGCTGAACGATGCTCATGCATAACTCCAGAAACAATAAGGATGAAACAGGCGCGTCTGCGCGCGCCTGCCGTCGAAGTCGAAAAGATCAGTCGATCTGGTTCAGGGTCTCGCCCACCGCGTCGAACAAGCGATCGAGCTCTTGCGGCTGGGTATTGAAGGTCGGCCCGAACTGCAGGGTGTCGCCGCCGTAGCGGACATAGAAGCCTTTCTGCCACAGCTTCATCGCCACTTCATATGGACGGACGATGGCATCGCCATCGCGTGCGGCGATCTGGATCGCACCGGCCAGGCCGTAGTTACGGATGTCGACGATATTCTTGGTGCCCTTGACGCCGTGCAGCAGCTTCTCGAAGTGCGGCGCCAGCTCGGCGGCCGATTGCACCAGGTTTTCCTTCTGCAACAGGTCCAGCGCGGCAATGCCGGCAGCGCATGCCACCGGGTGCGCGGAGTAGGTATAGCCATGGGGGAATTCCACGGCGTATTCCGGGGTCGGCTGGTTCATGAAGGTCTGGTAGATCTCGCTGGTCGCGATCACCGCGCCCATCGGAATCGCACCGTTGGTGACCTGCTTGGCGATGCACATCAAGTCCGGAGTCACACCAAACGCTTCAGCACCCGTCATCGCGCCCATGCGACCGAAACCGGTGATCACCTCGTCGAAGATCAGCAGGATGTTGTGCTGCGTGCAGATCTCGCGCAGCCGCTTCAGATAACCCTTCGGTGGCGGCAGTACGCCGGCCGAGCCTGCCAGCGGCTCGACGATCACGGCAGCGATGTTCGAGGCGTCATGCAGCTCGATCAGCTTGAGCATCTCGTCGGCCAGGGCAATACCGCCCTCCTCCGGCATGCCCTTGGAGTAGGCGTTGACCGGCAGCACGGTGTGCGGCAGGTGATCGACATCCAGCAACTGGCCGAACATCTTGCGGTTGCCATTGACGCCGCCTAGGCTGGTGCCGGCGATGTTCACCCCGTGATAGCCACGGGCACGGCCAATGATTTTGGTCTTGGTCGCCTGGCCCTTCAGGCGCCAGTAGGCACGCACCATCTTCAGCGCGGTGTCGGCACATTCGGAGCCCGAGTTGGTGAAGAACACATGGTTCAGATCACCCGGGGTCAGCTCGGTGATTTTTTCTGCCAGCTGGAACGACAGCGGGTGGCCGAACTGGAACGCCGGCGAGTAGTCCAGCACACCGACCTGGCGGGCGACTGCTTCGGTGATTTCCTTGCGGGTATGCCCGGCGCCGCAGGTCCACAGACCAGACAGGGCGTCGAAGATCTTGCGGCCCTTGTCGTCGACCAGGTAGCTGCCTTCGGCGGCCACGATCAACCGTGGGTCGCGCTGGAAGTTACGGTTGGCGGTGTACGGCATCCAGTGGGCGTCCAGCTTGAGCTGGCTGGCGATACCGGACGGCGCGGTTTCGGGCATGTTCATCGGCGGTTCCTCGGAAGACGATTAGGCAACGATGTGTGTTGTTGCAGCTAACTTGTCACGCGGATAAAGTCTAGAAAAGCCAACATTTCTAATCTTAAGTTAGCAGCGGACTAAACTAATGAGCCGACGCCCCGATCCCCTCGCCCAGGTCAGTGATTTCGACATCCGCCTGTTGAAGATCTACCGCAGCGTGGTCGAGTGCGGCGGTTTCTCGGCAGCAGAAAATGTCCTGGGCATCGGCCGTTCGGCGATCAGCCAGCAAATGAGCGACCTTGAGCAGCGCCTCGGCCTGCGCCTGTGCCAACGTGGTCGCGCCGGCTTCTCGCTGACCGAGGAAGGCCGCGATGTCTACCATTCGGCCCTGCAACTGCTCAGCGCCATCGAAACCTTCCGCACCGAGGTCAATGGCCTGCACCAGCATCTGCGCGGTGAGCTGAACATCGGCCTCACCGACAACCTGGTGACCCTGCCGCACATGCGCATCACCCATGCCTTGGCCGAACTCAAGGACCGCGGGCCGGACGTGCGTATCCAGATTCGCATGATCGCCCCAAGCCAGGTCGAACAAGGCGTGCTCGATGGCAGCCTGCATGTCGGCGTGGTGCCGCAGACCAGCCCTCTGTCGGGCCTGGAATACCAACCGCTGTATAGCGAGCGTTCGCTGCTGTACTGCGCGGTGGGCCACCCGCTGTTCTACGCCGATGACCAGAAGATCGACGACCAGCGCCTTAATAGTCAGGATGCCATCGCCCCAACCTTCCGCCTGCCGGCCGACATCCAGGCGCATTATCAGGCCCTGCACTGCACGGCGAGTGCCTCGGACCGCGAAGGCATGGCGTTTCTGATCCTGACCGGGCGTTTTATTGGCTACCTGCCGGACCACTACGCCAGCTTCTGGGTCCAGCAGGGGCGCCTGCGGGCACTCAAACCGTCCCAACGCCACTACGAGTTGAGCCTGAGTTGGGTAACGCGTAAAGGGCGCCGGCCAAATCTTGTATTGGAAAGTTTCCTGGAAAGCCTGGCGGCGACACGCTAATGCTTGTCACTTCGGCACAGGCAGGTAATCTGTCGGACATCCGTTTACTCCGACTGGCACGGAATCGTCCATGACCCTAGAAGTCCCTGCGCATCGCCTCTCCGCCTCGGGCAAGCCCGCTGGCCGCATTCGCCAGAAGAACGAACAGGCCATCATCCAGGCCGCCGAAGACGAGTTCGCCCGCCACGGCTTCAAGGGCACCAGCATGAACACCATCGCCTTGAAAGCCGGCTTGCCCAAGGCCAACCTGCATTATTACTTCACCAACAAGCTGGGCCTGTACATCGCGGTTTTGAGCAACATCATCGAATTGTGGGACAGCACCTTCAACGCCCTGAGCGTCGATGACGATCCAGGTCCGGCCTTGAGCCAGTACATCCGCACCAAGATGGAGTTCTCGCGCCGCAACCCTCAGGCCTCGCGAATCTTCGCGATGGAAGTGATCAGCGGCGGCGAATGCCTGAGCGAGTACTTCAGCGCCGACTACCGTGAGTGGTTCCGCGGCCGCGCCGCCGTGTTCCAAGCCTGGATCGACGCCGGCAAGATGGACCCAGTCGACCCGGTGCACCTGATCTTCCTGCTTTGGGGCAGTACCCAGCACTATGCCGACTTCTCCACGCAGATCTGCCAGGTTACCGGCCGAAGTCGCCTGACCAAGCAAGACATGGAAGATGCCAGCAACAACCTTATCCACATCATTCTCAAAGGCTGCGGCATTCACTCGCCTGCCTGACCCGGACTTATGCCTTCTACCCTGCTCGAGCTTTGCGAATTTCGTGAAGAGATCCGCAAGAGCCGTTTCATCACCCTCGCCGGCCCGATCAGCAGCGCCGCCGAGGCGATGAGCTTCATCGAACGCCACAGTGATCTGGCCGCGACTCATAACTGCTGGGCCTGGAAGCTGGGTGACCAGTACCGCAGCAGCGACGACGGCGAACCCGGCGGCACCGCTGGCCGGCCCATACTCGCGGCCATCGAAGCCCAGGACTGCGATCAGGTAGTGGTGTTGGTGATTCGTTGGTACGGCGGCATTCAACTGGGTACCGGCGGTCTGGCCCGAGCTTATGGCGGCGGGGCGAACAAATGCCTGCAGCAAGCGCCCAAACGCTTGTTGGTGCAGCGCAGTGAGTATCGCTGCAGCTGCAGCTTCAGCGAACTTGCGCTACTCAAGTTGCGCTTGGCCGAAGTCGACGGGCTGGTACTCGATGAGCAGTTCACCGCCAATGGCGTAGATTTGCAGCTGGCGGTGGGCGCAGCGCATCTTGATGCACTGCAACGCCAGCTGGCCGACCTCAGTCGTGGACGGATCCTGCTGCAACCCTACTGAAGGGTTTGCCCACAACTACTGTGGGCCTGCCTGTGGATAAGCTTGGGGCACTCTCGTGCAAGCCACGAATCACAAGGCGTTCGAGCCATTGAGCATATTTTGATCACATTTTCATGACGGTCATGCAAATGACCATATTTCAGTTAGTTATCCCCAACCAGCAGGGCTTTCAGCTCGTTAGGCCCCGCTAATTCACAGGCTTCGGCTTGCACACAAATACTGTGGAGGAGCCTGTGGATAACCCGTGAACCATCTGGCTTGGACCTGACGCCGTAAGCCTCGCGGCCAACTGTACATTTTTTAATCAGCCGTGCATCGGGAACAGCCACTGGGCAATGCACAGCAGCTACGCTGCGAATTCCGGTAACGGCCGCTAACACGCCCCCCTTTTTTGAAGGAGTATCGAAATGCCTGCAAACAAGACAGCCTTGATCATCGGCGCCTCGCGTGGCCTGGGCCTGGGTCTGGTGCAGCGCTTGCACGAAGATGGCTGGAACATCATCGCTACTGTGCGCGATGCGCAGAACCCCGGCGAGCTGGGCACTATTGCCGGGGTACAGATCGAAACCCTGGAAATGAACGACACCGAGCAGTTGGATGCGCTGCAACAGATCCTGCACGGCCAGGTGCTGGATCTGTTGTTCGTCAACGCCGGTGTGATGGGCCCGTTGCCGCAGGATCTGGAAGCGGTAAGCAGCCAGCAGATTGGCGATCTGTTCATGACCAATGCCGTGGCGCCGATCAGGGTCGCCCGGCGCCTGGCTGACCAGTTGCGCGAAGGCAGTGGCGTGCTGGCCTTCATGAGCTCGATCCTTGGCAGCGTGACCATTCCCGATGGCGGCGAGATCCCTTTGTACAAAGCCAGCAAGGCCGCGCTGAACTCGATGATCAACAGCTTCGTAGTCGAGCTGCAGCGCCCCGACCTCAGCGTGCTAGCCATGCACCCCGGTTGGGTGAAAACTGCCATGGGCGGCGAAAACGCCGAGATCGACGTGCTCACCAGCACCCGCGGCATGCTTGAGCAGATCAAGGCGCAGAGCGGTAATGGCGGACTGCGCTTCATCAACTACAAAGGCGAAGCCCTCATCTGGTGAATTGAAAGCCGGCGGGGGAGGCAGTAGACTCGATGCCTCGCCCCACGGCGAACCTGGATCAGCAGACAGGGCAAAACTGAGCTGGCTTACCTGAACCCACTTTCAGAGGAGCCGGCACCATGCCTGCGACCCGTACCTGGTTGAAATCCCCCCTTGCCATCTTCACTGCCAACGACGCCGATGCGCGCGGCGGAGTGGTCATCGAAGACGGCCGCATCACTCAACTTCTAGCCCTCGGCGAGAACCCCAGCACGCCCTGCGATCAGGTTTTCGATGCCCGCGAGCACGTCATCCTGCCCGGTCTAATCAACACCCATCACCACTTCTACCAGACCCTGACCCGCGCCTGGGCGCCGGTGGTCAACCAACCCCTATTCCCCTGGCTGAAGACCCTGTACCCAGTGTGGGCGCGGCTGACCCCGGCCAAGCTGGAGCTGGCCAGCCAGGTCGCCTTGGCCGAATTGCTGCTGTCGGGCTGCACCACTGCGGCTGATCACCATTACCTATTCCCTCAGGGCCTGGACAACGCCATCGACGTACAGGTCGAGGCAGTGCGCAAACTGGGCATGCGCGCCATGCTCACGCGCGGCTCGATGAGCCTGGGTGAGGACGACGGCGGCCTGCCACCGCAACAGACGGTGCAACAGGGCGAAGTGATCCTGGCCGACAGCCAACGTCTTATCCACAGCTACCATGAGCGCGGCGATGGCGCGCAGATCCAGATCGCCCTGGCGCCCTGCTCGCCGTTCTCGGTCACTCCAGAAATCATGCGCGCCAGCGCCGTACTTGCCGAAGAACTGGACGTGCGCTTGCATACCCACCTGGCCGAAACCCTCGACGAAGAGGACTTCTGCCTGCAACGTTTTGGCCTGCGTACTGTGGATTACCTCGACAGCGTCGGCTGGCTCGGCCCGCGTACCTGGCTGGCTCATGGCATTCATTTCAACCCCGATGAAATCGCCCGCCTGGGCGCCGCCGGTACTGGTATTTGCCATTGCCCAAGTTCCAACATGCGCCTGGCATCCGGCATCTGCCCGACTGTCGACCTGGAAACCGCCGGAGCCCCAGTCGGCCTGGGGGTAGATGGCTCGGCCTCGAACGATGCCTCGAACATGATCCTTGAAGCGCGCCAGGCCCTGTACCTGCAGCGCTTGCGCTATGGCGCCGAACAGATCACCCCAGAGCGTGCACTGGGCTGGGCCACGCGCGGCTCGGCACGCCTGCTCGGACGCAGCGATATTGGCCAGCTGGCGGTAGGCAAGCAAGCCGACCTGGCCTTGTTCAAGCTTGACGAACTGCGCTTCTCCGGCAGCCACGACCCACTGTCGGCGTTGCTGCTGTGCGGCGCCGACCGCGCTGATCGGGTCATGGTTGGCGGCAATTGGCGGGTGATCGATGGGCAAATCGAAGGCTTGGATGTGCAAGGCCTGATCGCCAATCACCGACAGGCAGCGGCGCAACTGATCGCCGGTTGATGCTACAGGGCCAGGCTGGGCGCATTGCCCGGCCTGGCCCTGTAGAATGACCGCCAACCGTTCCTGATTCGAGATTTGCATACATGTACGACTGGCTAAACGCCTTGCCCAAGGCGGAACTGCACATGCACCTGGAGGGCTCGCTGGAGCCTGAGCTGTTGTTCGCCCTGGCCGCACGCAACAAGATCGCCCTGCCGTGGGCAGATGTGGAAACCCTACGCAGCGCATACGCGTTCAACAACCTGCAGGAATTCCTCGACCTGTACTACCAGGGCGCTGATGTCCTGCGTACCGAGCAGGATTTCTACGACCTGACCTGGGCCTACCTGCAACGCTGCAAAGCGCAGAACGTTATCCACACCGAGCCGTTCTTCGACCCGCAGACCCACACTGATCGAGGCATCCCGTTCGAAGTGGTCTTGACCGGCATTCGCCAGGCCCTCAAGGATGGTCGTGAGCAACTGGGCATCAGCAGCGGCCTGATCCTGAGTTTCTTGCGCCACCTCAGTGAAGAAGAGGCACAAAAGACCCTCGACCAGGCGCTGCCGTTTCGCGATGCCTTTATTGCCGTTGGCCTGGACAGCTCGGAAAAGGGTCATCCGCCGAGCAAGTTCCAGCGCGTCTTCGACCGCGCCCGCAGCGAAGGCTTCGTGGCGGTCGCCCACGCTGGCGAAGAAGGCCCGCCCGAGTACATCTGGGAAGCCCTGGATCTGCTGAAGATCAAGCGCATCGACCATGGCGTACGTGCCATCGAGGACGAACGCCTGATGCAGCGCATCATCGATGAGCAGATCCCGCTGACCGTCTGCCCGCTGTCCAACACCAAGCTCTGCGTGTTCGACCACATGAGCCAACACAACATCCTCGACATGCTCGAGCGCGGCGTGAAAGTCACGGTCAACTCGGATGACCCGGCCTACTTTGGCGGCTATGTCACCGAAAACTTCCATGCACTTCACACCCACCTGGGCATGACCGAAGACCAAGCCCGCCGCCTGGCTCAGAACAGCCTGGATGCCCGGCTGCTCTGACTTGTCCGCGACAGCGCATTGCAGGCGGCCTAACCGACCTGCAATGTGGGCTGCAGCCGAGCGATACGGTTGATCTGCTGAATCCCCAATGCGGATATCTGCAGTGCCCTGGAACCTTCCTGTTCCTGTATCCAGCCCGATTGCAGGAACAACTTCAGCAGTGCCTGCCCTAGACTGCCGCCTAAATGAGGCCCTTGGTCACTCCATTCATTGCAGTGGCACACGGTACAACTGCCCTGCTGTCGCTGCGCCAACGCTTCGATGTAGACGCCAAGGGCCGCCAGTTGAACGCGCCCTTCCTGACTCACCCGCAGTTGCTGGTCGTATCCTTCCAGCCAGCCGCAAGCGATCAACCGCTCGAGCAACTCAGCGGCCAACTCCCCGCCCATATGATCTGAGCAACGTCTCGCCCGGCGCATCGACAGCGGTACCTGCAAGGGTTTGAACTGGCTGTTGCGCAACCGAAGATCATCCAGCCGCAGGCTGGCCAAGGCTTCAACCGCGGCCCCCACTTCCGGTGTGGCCAAGCGGAAAAATCGTTTGCGACCACGCGCCTCGTGCTTCAACAAGCCAGCCGAGGACAGCAAGGTAAGGTGCGCACAGGCTGATGAGGAGGTGACGCCGATCATCGATGCCAGTTCATCGGCAGGACGCGGCAAACCGTCGATCAGCGCCCACAACATGGCGCTGCGCTTGGGGTCGGCCATCAGGCCGGCTATCTGGCTGATACTACTCACTGCACTCATATCCCTGTAACTCCCTGGAAGATCACGTCTGATGGCGATGGCCAACCACGACAGCGCGGTTAACGCACCTGCCAAGGGCGCGCATCCAGAGGCTGTAGGCCAAATTTGGCGACGCTCACGCATGAGTAGCCAAGGCCCAGATGAGCCAAAGCAGTGCCGTTCCCTGGCGGGGAAGTATCTCTCGCTGCCGCTAGCGGCCGCAGCCAGTATAAGCCGCGCGTAGCCCTGCACATTTGCCTGCAATCGGCGGCCAATCGCCGAAAATGCGCTGGGTATAGCGCCCCTAACAGGCGCCGATCAGGACCATGACGGCTAGTCAGTGAGTGGGTTTGGCCAATACATCCATTAAATCAACGGTGTACCTGGATCACCCGGTGCTGATGTCAGAAAACTCTGAAGACTGTACTGACAAGGAACTTCCCCAATTACGGCGCATAAATGAGAAGCATCCCTTCGACCTCAGGGCTGCCCCAACTGGACATGCTCGATCGTAGAAGCTACGGCCACGACCGTCAGTCAGGACACCGCCTACGAGCCGTGGCGAGGCCGAGCAGCAGCGCTAAACTTGAGCCGCTCTCGATCTCTGGAGGTATGCCGCGATGAAGATTGTCGTCAGTGCGTCGAACCGTCAGCCCAATTGCCCCTGGCAAGTCCGGCTCGATCAGCATGTGGTGAGTTTTCGCAGTGAGGCTGAGGCGCGCGCGTTTGTCGCCACGCTGGAAACGCGCCTGCAGGCGCCCCACTCGTTTACACCCGATGTTTGGCCTGCAAGCGCCGAGTCAGCATCGCGACACTGACCACCAGCGCGCCGCACAGGCTGATTACCAGCGCCATCGGCACCGCGCTGCCATCGTGTAGCGCGCCGACCAACGCTGCCGCGCCTGCGGCCACGCTGAACTGCAGGCAGCCCATCAACGCCGAGGCACTGCCGGCACGCGCGCCCTGCCCACTCATGGCGCAGGCCGAAGCGTTGGGGATGATGCAGCCCAGGCTGGCGATACAAACGAACAATGGCACCAACAGCGGCCAAAGCTGAGCAGGACGCAACGCCGCAACGCCCAGCAACAGCAACCCCGCCGCCAGATACAGCCAGACCGCCCGTGCCAGCAAGAATGCCGGACCACGTTTGGCCAGCAGCCGCGCATTGACCTGTGCCATCAGGATGAAGCCGGCAGCGTTGGTGCCGAACAGCCATCCGTAATGCTCGGGCGGCACGCCATACAACTTGATGAATACGAAGGGCGAGCCGGCGATGTAGGCAAACATTCCGGCAATGGCGGTGCCACCGGTCAGTGCATGGCCGATGAAGACCCGATCCTGCAACAGACGCCAGTATTGGCGAAATGCGCCTGAGAGTGGCTGGCGTGGCATGTCCGCCGGAAAACTCTCCGGCAGCCCCAAGCTCACGGCCAACAGGCATGCGGCACTGAACAGGCTCAAAGCAAGGAAGATCGATTGCCAGCCGGCCAGGTTGACCAGTACCCCACCCAGCATCGGCGCAAGAATCGGCGCCAGGCCCATGACCAACATCAGTTGCGAGAACACCTTGGCCGAAGCGACCGCATCACATTTGTCGCTGACGATCGCCCGCGACAACACCATGCCGGCGCAGCCGCCCAAGGCCTGGACGAAGCGCGCGACGATCAAGGTATCCAGATTCGGTGCATAGGCGCAGGCCAACGAGGCCAAGGTAAAGAGGGTGACGCCAAACAACAGTGGCTTGCGCCGGCCAAAGCGATCAGCCACCGGGCCATAGGCCAGCTGTCCAATGGACAAGCCCAGGAAATAGGCCGCCAACGTGGTCTGGATATGTTGTTCGTCAGTCGCAAAAGCCTGCGCCATGGCCGGAAAGGCGGGCAGGTAGAAGTCAATCGCCAACGGCCCGAACGCACTGAGGGCGCCCAGGATCAGCACAAAACGCAGGTTCATCAGGAATCCATAGCTGGCTAAGCAAGCGCCTTAGTCTACCTGCACAGCACCTCACCAGCATGAAAACCTTTGTAACAATAACGGCCGTCCCTGGCCCTCTCAGGATTCAGGCAACTTCCGCCGGATAACCTTCATCGCGGATCGCCGCAAGAATCTGCTCAACCCCAACCTGGCTCTGCACACGCACCTGCTTGGCGGCCAAATCGACTTCTACCTTGGCCGCTGCATCCTGCCCCTGCACCGCCGCTGTCACTGCCTTTACGCAGTGGCCACAGGTCATGCCTTGCACATTGAATACTTGCATCGGGTGTGTCTCCTTATGGGTTTTGCGCAGTTTCAAGCTTGCCATCGGGACAAGGTCAAGTAGCCCGTGAATCAACCGGACTGGAAATCCGCGCGCAGCTCGGCCAAGCTGCGCCTTTGACGATTTTGCCAAGCAGGAGATTCACCATGATCAAGGCAGCATTGGGCCTTGTCGGACTAATGGGTGCACTGGCCGCCGTGCCCCAGGCCAGCGCCCAAGGCAACTCGGACTACAGCGTGCTGATCATTTCTCGAGAGCGCCTGGAAGTGGCCACCACCTGCGAGATCGGCGTCT
This sequence comes from Pseudomonas sp. Je.1.5.c, assembly GCF_051129895.1. NCBI lineage: Bacteria > Pseudomonadati > Pseudomonadota > Gammaproteobacteria > Pseudomonadales > Pseudomonadaceae > Pseudomonas > Pseudomonas sp. Je.1.5.c. The sequence continues at coordinate 58,858 of NZ_JBCPSP010000028.1, read as the reverse complement.
ACCTCAATGACCAACTGTCCGGGCGTCTGTTCCAAGAACAATCGACCTCGTTCAACCTGCCGCCAGGGCCTGTGGATATCCGCCTGCGACTGTTGCCGGGTCAGGCACCGGGCTGCGCGCCGGGGCTGGAAAATCAGCACAGCCAGCGCCTGACCCTGCACGCCGGGCAGATCAGCAAATACCGCATTGCCATGGACCACAGTGGCCTGCATTTGAACAAGGCCAGTTTGGACTATTGACCTTGACCTTGTGGCAAGGTTGATGCTGAGGGCCTGTCCAAGGAGGAGAGCCCATGTCTGCATCCACCATCTTCGACCTGCCGATCTCCGGCATGACCTGTGCCAGCTGCGCCGGCCGAGTCGAGCGCGCCCTGCGCAAGGTCACCGGCGCCGAGCAGGTCAGCGTCAACCTCGCCACTGAACAGGCCCGGGTCCAGGCCCCGGCCGATAGCCTCCCGGTGCTGGTCGACGCCGTGCGTCAGGCTGGCTACGGTGTGCCCACCCGCAGCGTCGAACTGCAGATCGGCGGCATGACCTGCGCCAGCTGCGCCGGCCGCGTCGAACGGGCCTTGGGTAAAGTGCCTGGGGTCGAACAGATCAGCGTCAACCTGGCCAGCGAACGCGCGCATATCGAAGTGCTCAAGGCAGTCGACGACAGTGTGCTGATCGGCGCAGTCGAGCAGGCCGGCTACAGCGCCGCGCTGCCCCAAGCCGCTCGGGATGACCAGGCCGACGCGCAGCGGCGTTTGCGCAAAGAACGCCTGGCAGTCGGCGCCGCCCTGATACTGGCGCTGCCGCTAGTGCTGCCGATGATCGTCCAGCCATTCGGCCTGCACTGGATGCTGCCGGCCTGGGCGCAGTTCCTGCTGGCCACCCCGGTGCAGTTCATCCTCGGCGCGCGCTTCTACGTGGCCGCCTGGAAAGCAGTGCGCGCCGGTGCCGGCAATATGGACCTGCTGGTCGCGCTGGGCACCAGTGCCGGTTATGGCCTGAGCCTGTATGAATGGGCCAGGGCCGAAGCGGGCGTCGAGCCACACCTGTATTTCGAAGCCTCGGCGGTGGTCATCGCCCTGGTATTGCTCGGCAAGTACCTCGAAAGCCGCGCCAAACGCCAGACCGCTAGCGCCATACGTGCACTTGAAGCGCTACGGCCGGATCGTGCGCTGCGGGTGGTCGATGGCCTTGAGGAAGACGTGGCCATCAGCCAATTGCGCCTGGACGACCTGGTCCTGGTCAAGCCGGGTGAACGCTTCCCAGTCGATGGCGAAGTGCTCGAAGGCAGCAGCCACGCCGACGAAGCGTTGATCAGCGGCGAAAGCCTGCCCGTGCCCAAGCAGCCCGGCGACCACGTCACCGGCGGCGCCATCAACGGCGAAGGCCGGCTGTTGGTGCGGACCCTGGCCCTGGGCACGGAAACCGTACTGGCGCGCATCATTCGCCTGGTCGAAGATGCCCAGGCGGCCAAGGCGCCGATCCAGAAGCTGGTCGATCGGGTCAGCCAGGTGTTCGTCCCGGCAGTACTGGTGATCGCCCTGTTCACCCTGCTCGGCTGGTGGTGGGCGGGCGCACCGATCGAAACCGCGTTGATCAACGCCGTCGCCGTGCTGGTCATTGCCTGCCCTTGCGCACTCGGCTTGGCCACTCCGGCAGCGATCATGGCCGGCACCGGTGTCGCGGCCCGGCACGGCATCCTGATCAAGGACGCCGAGGCGCTGGAGCGCGCCCACGCCGTCAACCGGGTGGTGTTCGACAAGACTGGCACACTCACCTCCGGCAGCCCGCGGATCGTCCATAGCCAGGCTGGCGTGGGTGACAACGCCGACTTGCTGCGCCTGGCCGGCGCCCTGCAGCGCGGCAGCGAGCATCCGCTGGCCAAGGCGGTGCTGGATGCCTGCAGCGAGCAGGGCCTGATGGTGCCGCAAGTCAGCGACAGCCAGTCGCTGACCGGGCGCGGGATCGCCGGTCACGTGGAACATCGCCAACTGGCGCTGGGTAACCGCCGCCTGCTCGATGAAAGCGGGCTGCACGCGGGCGACCTGGCCAGCAAGGCGCAGGCCTGGGAGGCCGAAGGCCGCACCCTGTCGTGGCTCATCGAACAGGCCCCTAAACCCCAGGTGCTCGGGCTGTTCGCCTTCGGCGACAGCCTCAAGCCCGGCGCCGAATACGCCATTCGCGCCTTGCATGGCAAAGGTATCAGCAGCCACTTGCTGACCGGCGACAACCGCGGCAGCGCCAAGGTGGTCGCCGAGGCACTGGGCATCGATGATGTGCACGCTGAAGTGCTGCCAGCCGATAAAGCCGCCACGGTCGGCCAGCTCAAACGCGACGGCGTGGTCGCGATGGTCGGCGATGGCATCAACGACGCCCCGGCCCTGGCCGCCGCCGATATCGGCATCGCCATGGGCGGTGGCACCGATGTGGCCATGCAGGCGGCGGGCATCACCCTGATGCGCGGCGATCCACGGCTGGTGCCGGCGGCGCTGGAAATCAGCCGCAAGACCTACGCGAAAATCCGTCAGAATCTGTTCTGGGCCTTCATCTACAACCTGATCGGCATTCCGCTGGCCGCCTTTGGTCTGCTCAATCCGGTACTGGCCGGCGCGGCCATGGCGCTGTCGAGTGTCAGCGTAGTGAGTAATGCCCTGTGGCTGAAGACCTGGAAACCTAGCGACGACCAGCAGGAGGCGCCATGAACATCGGCCAGGCAGCCCGCCGCAGTGGGCTGAGTACCAAGATGATTCGCTACTACGAGTCGATTGGCTTGCTCAAGCCGGCTCAGCGCAGCGACAGCGGCTATCGACTGTACCAGCAAGAAGATTTGCACAGCCTGGCCTTCATCAAACGCTCCCGCGACCTGGGGTTCTCGCTCGATGAGGTGGCGAAACTGCTCACCCTGTGGCAGGACCGGCAACGCGCCAGCGCCGACGTCAAGGCGCTGGCCACCGAGCATATCCAGGCCCTGAACCAGCGGATCGAAGAGTTGGTGAGCCTGCGCGATACCTTGAGCGAGCTGGTCGCCCACTGCCAGGGCGACGACCGGCCGGACTGTCCGATCCTCAAGGATCTGGCCAATGGCAAAAGCTGTTGCCACTGACGTGTATAGGGGTCGCTTCGCGGCCCCAACACCGCACCGCCTGATTTTGGTATGCCATATTAGCCCCGACACGACCGAATAGTCACCAAACCCGCCCTCGCCCAATAAATACGGGCTTTTTTTCTACAACAATCCCGAATCCTGCCGATGCCCTAGTACCTGCCTCATGCATCGACAAGAAAAATTCCGGGAGCGTGGATGAACATCAAGCAAAAACTGACCTGGGCCTTTGCCGTTATCGCCGGCTTGCCCATCGTCCTCGTGGCCACCCTGGTGGTCCTCAACCTGCGCGGTGAAGCCCGCGACGATTTTCTCGACAACAGCAGCCGAGAGATTCGTCAGGTCAGCAACGCGATGAACATCTTCTTCCAGGGCATCACCCAAAACGTCGAGTATCTCGCCGCGCAGCCGTTGATCGCCGAGGCAGACGGCAACGTGAAAAAACACCTCGCCGCCGACGCCGCACAAATTGCCCCCAATGACCAGGACAAGACGCTGTTCGACTTCTTCAGCCGCCTGGCCAAGAGTCACCCCGACTACGCCTATGTCTCCTATGGCCTGGCAGACGGCGGCTACGCCTTCTGGCCTGGCGATCCGAAAATGGCCAACTACGACCCACGCACCCGCCCGTGGTACCAGACAGCCATGGCCAACCCCGGCAAGACCCTGCGCACCGCGCCCTACTACTGGGCCGGCGATGATGCCGTGCTGGTCAGCACCGTACGCGCGGTGGCCAACCAGTTGGGTAACCCAGGCGGTGTGGTCAACATCGACGTGTCGCTCAAAGGCCTGACCGAAATCGTCAAACAGATCAAGCTAGGCGAAAGCGGCTACCTGATCCTGATGGAAAACAGCGGCAACGTGATGGTCGACCCGCGTGACGCCAGCCACAATTTCAAGCAGCTGGCGAGCTTTGGCGATGGCTATGTCGACTTGGCCAAGGCAGGCAAAGGCCTGGTTGAAGTAACGCTCAACGGTGAGCGCTACATGGCCAACGTCTACCCTGACGAGCAACTGGGCTGGACCTTCATCGGCCTGATCCAGCAAGACGAAGTGATGCAAACCACCACCCGCCTGACCTGGCTGATCGGCATCATCGCCCTGGTGCTGGCCGCGGTGTTCGCCATCGTCGGCGCTGCATTCGCCAAACTCATCGTGCGCCCGATCAACAGCGTCACCAGCGGCCTGGAAGACATCGCCCAGGGCGAAGGCGACCTGACCCGCAGCCTGGAAATCCGCGGCCGTGATGAAACCGCGCAACTGGCCAGCTGGTTCAACCAGTTCCTCGGCGCCATCCGCAGCCTGATCCAGCATATCGGCTCGGCCGCCGGCAAGATCCTCAGCACCTCGAGCCGCTCGACCCAGGTGTCGGCCGACATGTCCGAAGCCGCCGGACGTCAGCGCGAAGCCGTGGATATGGTCTCGACCGCTTTCCACGAAATGGTCGCCACCGCCAACGAAGTGGCCCGCTCATGCAGCCAGGCCGCACAATCGGCCGACAGCGGCCAGCAGCAAGCCCGTGAAGGCCAGCAGCAGATCGACGCCGCAGTGCAAAGCGTCGACCGTCTGAGCCAGGAAATCGAGCAATCGGCGCAGTCGATCCAGCAACTGGAACGCGACAGCAATGCCATCCAGTCGATCCTCGGCACCATCCGTTCGATCGCCGAGCAGACCAACCTGCTCGCCCTCAACGCGGCCATCGAAGCCGCCCGCGCCGGCGAGCAAGGCCGTGGTTTTGCCGTGGTCGCCGATGAAGTCCGGGCCCTGGCCAAGCGCACTGCCGACTCCACCGCCGAGATCGACGGCCTGCTCGGCAACCTGGCCAGCCGCACCGCTGAAGTCGCCCAGCAGATGCACGCCAGCCTGGATGTCTCACAGCAGTCGGTCAGCCGCATTGGCCTGGCCCGCGACAGCTTCGGCCAGATCCGCGAATCGGTGGACATCATCCGCGACATGAACACCCAAATCGCCACTGCCGCCGAAGAGCAACACCAGGTCGCCGAAGACATCAACCGCCATATCAGCCAGATCCACGGGGATGCGCAGCTGGTAGCAGAGCTTGCCCATGCGGCGCGCCAGGACTCGGAAAGCCTGGCCGGCCTGTCCAATGAGCTCGATACCCTGGTGCGGCGTTTCCGCACCTAAACGCTACAGCCGCAGCTCTCCGGGCGTGAAACCGAAGAGCTGCTTGAATGCGGCGATATAGGCTGAGGTCGAGTCGTAACCACAGCCCAGCGCCGCTTCAGTGACGCTCTCGCCCGACTGCAGCAGGGCCAGCGACGACAGCAGGCGCATGCGTTGGCGCCAGCTGCGAAAACTCAGGCCCGTTTCACGTTGGAACAGGCGCATCAGGGTCTTTTCCGAGCAACCCAGTTCGAGCGCCCATTGTTGCAGGGTCTGCGGCAGGTCGGGCGCGGCAATCAGCCCGTTGCACAGCTTTAACAGCCCGGGATGACGCGGCAGCGGCAAGGAAAACCCCACCTCCGGCAGCGCTTGCAACTGGTCAAGCAGCACGGCCACCAAACGCGCCTCGGCGCTGTCGCCTTCCGGGTATTCCACCGGCAACAGGCAAAACTGCTTGATCAGCTCACGCGCCAGCGGGGTTACCTCAAGCACTCGGCAATGATCTGGCGCCCATGGGCAAGCGTCGCGCCGCACGTACAGGCTGCGCATTTCCGCCTGCATCGAGCTGGCGACGTCATGCTCGGTATCAGCAGGGATCCATACGCCCCACTGCGGCGGCGCGAAATAACTGCCGTCGCTGGTGTAAATACCGAGCACGCCGCTGATCGCGTAGGAAAACTGCACCCAGTCGTGGCGATGGCGGGTCGTCCAGGAGCCTGCGCCGAGGCTTTCGGCGCGGGCATAGACTGGCCTGGGTAACTGCTCCAGATTCGGAATGGGACGGGGCGCTGAAAGTTGTCCGATGCTCGGCATGACCTAATCTTGTAGTTGTGATCAGACAAGCGTATCAGGTTTGCCAGGGTGTCAGTCCCGGCCTCATCGCGGGGCAAGCCGGCGCCTCTCAGCGCTCCACGATCGCCGTAACCCCCTGCCCACCCGCCGCACAAATCGAAATCAGCCCGCGCCCCTTGCCCGCGCTAGCCAACAGCTTGGCCATATTGGCCAATACCCGCCCGCCAGTAGCGGCAAACGGATGCCCGGCGGCCAACGAGCTGCCCTTCACATTGAGTTTGCTGCGATCGATCGAGCCCAGCGGCGCAGCCAGCCCCAACCGCGTGCGGCAGAACGCTTCATCTTCCCAAGCCTTGAGGGTACACAGCACCTGCGCGGCAAATGCCTCATGAATTTCGTAGTAGTCAAAGTCCTGCAGGCTCAGGCCATTGCGCGCCAGCAGGCGTGGCACCGCATACGCCGGGGCCATCAGCAGCCCCTCTTGGCCTTTGACGAAATCCACGGCTGCGGTCTCGCCATCGACCAGATAGGCCAGCACCGACAACCCCTGCTGCTCGGCCCACTGCTCGCTACCGAGCAACACCAGCGAAGCGCCATCGGTCAGCGGCGTCGAGTTGCCTGGCGTCAGGGTGCCCAGACCGCTGCGATCGAACGACGGCTTGAGCTTGGCCAACTGTTCCAGCGTGAGATCCGTGCGCAGGTTGTTATCCCGGCTCAGGCCCGAGTAGGGGGTGAGCAGGTCATCGTGCCAGCCCTCGGCAAAGGACGCGGCCAGGTTCTGATGGCTGAGCAAAGCCAACTCATCCTGCGCCGCCCGCTCGATCTGCCAAGTCTGCGCCATACGCTCGCAATGCTCGCCCATCGACAGCCCGGTACGCGGCTCGCCGTTGCGCGGCAGTTCAGGTTTCAGGTGACCGGGTCGCAACTTTAAAAACGGTTTCAGCCGCTCGCCCAGGCTCTTGCCGCGATTGGCCTGCAACAAGATACGCCGCAAGCCTTCGTTAACCCCGATTGGCGCATCGGAGGTGGTGTCCACGCCGCCTGCGATGCCGCTGTCGATCTGCCCCAGGGCGATCTTGTTAGCCACCAGCAAGGCGGCCTCCAGACCGGTGCCACACGCCTGCTGGATGTCATAGGCAGGGGTTTGCGCGGACAAGCGCGAACCCAGCACGCACTCGCGAGTCAGGTTCATGTCCCGCGAGGCTTTGAGCACAGCGCCTGCGACCACTTCGCCCAAACGCAGGCCATGCAGGCGGTAGCGCTCGATCAGGCCTTCGAGGGCGGCAGTCAGCATCGCCTGGTTACTGGCGTTGGCATAGGCGCCGTTGGAACGGGCGAAGGGAATTCGGTTGCCACCCAGGATCGCGACCCGGCGAGGTGAACGCATGTGTAGGTTCCTCCTGAAACAATTTGATCCGTACAGCCTAGGTCTTTTTAAAGCATTCGAACGACCGTTACATAAACTTGGTCCACACTTGCATGCTTGCCTTCAGGGAGACCCGCACATGAGTGATCGCTATCTCGGCTTTGCCAACTCCAACCTCGGTCGCCGCCTGGTCGACGCTCTGGGCCTGCCGCACCCGGCACCGCTGGAGCGCTGGCAGGCAGGCCGGCTGCGCCCGGTAGAAGGCGCCCTGGTGCTGGGCGGCGGGCCTTTGGCGAACCAGCTCGAAGCCATTGCCCCGCGCCTGACCGATGAGCTCTACAGCTTTGCCGGCAACGACTTGCAAGCACCGGCCTGGGTCGCAGGGCTTGGACCGAAGCTCAAGGCGGTGGTGTTCGATGCCAGTCACTTGTCCGACAGCGACCAGCTCAGCCAGTTGCGAGAATTTTTCCAGCCGCTGCTGCGCAGCCTGGCCCCCTGCGCCCACGTGGTGATTCTTGGTCGCGCACCCGAGCGCATCGATGACCCGCTGGCCAGCGTCGCCCAACGCGCGTTGGAAGGTTTCAGCCGCTCATTGGGCAAAGAGCTGCGCAATGGAGCCACCGCGCAGCTGCTGTATGTCAGCCCGCAGGCTGAGGATCAACTCGAAGGCGCCCTGCGTTTCTTCCTTTCGCCTAAAAGCGCGTTTGTTTCCGGCCAGGTGCTGCGCTTGGAAGCCTGCGCCAGCCAGGTTCAGGACTGGACCCGGCCGCTGGCGGGACGGCGGGCGCTGGTGACCGGTGCCGCTCGCGGCATCGGCGCCTCTATAGCCGAAACCCTGGCCCGAGATGGCGCCGATGTGGTGCTGCTCGACGTTCCCCAGGCGCAGAAGGACCTTGATGGCCTCGCCGCCCGCTTGGGTGGCCGAGCACTGGCGCTGGATATCTGCGCCAATGATGCCGCTGCACAACTGATCGAAGCCCTGCCCGACGGCATCGACATCGTTGTGCACAACGCCGGCATCACCCGCGACAAAACCCTGGCCAACATGACCCCCGAGTACTGGGACGCAGTCATGGCAGTCAACCTCAAGGCGCCGCAGGTTCTGACTCAGGCACTGTTTGACGCCGGCACTCTGGGCGAGCAGGCACGGATCACCCTGCTGGCTTCGGTCAGCGGCATCGCCGGCAATCGCGGCCAGGCCAACTATGCGGCGAGCAAGGCCGGCCTGATCGGCTTCGCCCAGGCGTGGGCACCAAAGCTGGCTGAACGCGGCGCCAGCATCAACGCCGTGGCCCCAGGTTTTATCGAGACGCACATGACCGCCGCCATGCCCATGGGCTTGCGCGAGGCTGGCAGGCGCCTGAGCTCGCTGGGCCAGGGAGGTCGCCCCCAGGATGTCGCCGAGGCGATCGCCTGGCTGAGCCAACCTGGCTCCGGTGCCGTCAATGGCCAGGTCCTGCGGGTGTGTGGCCAGGCCTTGATGGGAGCCTGACCATGACACGCCAATGGCACGACCTGCACAGCCCCGACTCAAGCGCCAGCCTCTACCTGCGCGCCGCCAGCAAGCGCAAGATCAGCGGCGCCAGCCTCCCCGCGCAAGGCCTGCGCTGCTTCCTGCGCGTCAATCCCGAGCATGTGGCGGCGTATCGACGGCTTTGTCATTTCGCTGACGACGGCCGCCTGCCCGGCACTTATCCCCATGTCATGGCATTCACCCTGCAACTGCAGTTGCTCACCGGCCGTGACTTCCCCTTCCCGCTCCTCGGCCTGGTTCACCTGCACAACAGCATTCAGGTCTTGCGGCCGCTGGGCGGCATCGATGGGCTGCGCTTTGCGGTATATGCCGACAACCTGCAAGCGCATGCCAAAGGCGGCACCTTCGACCTGATCACCGAAGCTGAAGACGGCCTCGGCCTGATCTGGCGCGAGACCAGCCGCATGCTGGTGCGAGGCTTGAAGCTGGACGGCGGGGCCAACGAAGAGGTCGAGGTCGAGCCCGGCAACTTGGCCGAAGCCACCCGCTGGTACGCCGACAGCGATATTGGCCGGCGCTACGCCAAGGTCTGTGGCGACTACAACCCGATTCACCTCAGCGCTCCCAGCGCACGGCTGTTTGGTTTTCCCAAGGCGATTGCCCATGGCATGTGGAGCAAGGCCATGAGCCTGGCCGCCTTGGGTGGGCATCTGCCGCGTGCAGGGTTTGAGTTCGCCGTCGATTTCCGCAAACCAGTGCGCTTACCGTCGGAAGTGATCCTCAGCGCGAGCCCTGCCGGGCCCGAAGGTGAGCTGCGCCTGGACGGGCATGGCGAGTTGCTGCACATGGTCGGCCACTGGCGTTCGCTCTGAGCGTTACCGCACATGTAGTTCACTTGCTTTACGCCGGGGCTCGTCCGAAGCTATGCGCCATGAGGAGAGCCCCGATGAACTTGCAAGAACTGACAGAACGCCTGCACCAGATCCGCGACAATAATGATTGGCGCGGTTTTCACAGCCCGAAGAACCTGGCCATGGCGGCCAGCGTGGAAATGGCCGAGCTGGTGGAAATCTTCCAATGGCTGAGCGAGGACCAGTCGCGCCAGCTGCCGCCGGAACAACTCGCCCATGCCGGCCAGGAAGTCGGCGACATCGTCCTTTACCTGTTGCTGCTGTGCAGTGAGCTGGGGCTGGACATGGAGCAGGTGGTACGCGCCAAGCTGGCCGACAGCGAAAGGCGCTTCGCCGTATGAACGACCGTCACTTCGATCAACTGGCGACCCGCTTCGCCGAGAAAATCTACGGCGGCGCCAAAGGCGCGATTCGCCTGGCGGTGCTCCAGGCAGACCTCGCTGAAGCCTTGCCGGATCGTCCGCTGCGCATTCTCGATATCGGCGCGGGCCTCGGCCACATGGCCCTGTGGCTGGCCCAGCGCGGCCATCAGCTGACCCTCGCCGAGCCGGCCGCGCCCATGCTCGACGGTGCCCGAGCGCGTTTTGCCGAAGCCGGCCAGCAAGCGACCTTCATTCAAGCGCCCTGGCAGGATTTGCTCGGCCAACTGACCGAGCCCTATGACCTGGTGCTATGCCACGCCGTACTGGAGTGGCTCGCCGAGCCCGAGAGCATCCTGCCGGTCCTGCATCAGTTGACCGCGCCAAGCGGCTGGCTGTCACTGGCGTTCTACAACCGCGATGCGCTGGTGTATCGCAATCTGCTCAAGGGCCATTTCCGCAAGTTGCGCAGCAATCTCCTGGCGGGTGAGAAGCAGAGCCTGACCCCGCAAAAACCGCTTGATCCGCGTGAACTCAAGGCGCAACTTGAACCCATGTGGACGGTCGAAAGCGAAAGTGGGGTCAGGGTGTTCCACGACTACATGCCCAAGGAGTTCCAGGCCAAGGCCGAGTTGCTCGACCTGTTGGAAATGGAACTGGCCCACCGCCGTCATCCAAGCTTCGCCGGGCTGGGCCGCTACCTGCACTGGATCTGCCGACCACGCTGACCCTGCCCGCCGGGAGGACTACATGCCGTATCGTCTGCTGTGCCTGGCCCTGCTTCCCGTTGCCCTGGCTGGCTGCCAGGGCAGCAACCCTTATGTCGCCAGCGGCCGCCCGATCCCGCCTGCACCGGCCCAGGCAGCCAGCACCTTCGATAGCAGCGCTTACCCAGCGCCGCCTCGCGACTACGGCCGCTATCGCAGCTGGAGCTGGCGCAACGGCCAGTTGCCCAGCGGCAGCGCCAATGCCGATCCGGCGCAGTTGGCCGACGCGATAAGCGGCGCGCTCGACCAGCACGGGCTTCGCCCCGCGCGCGATAACGGCGCAGACCTGCTGGTAAGCGCTGACCTGCGCCTCGAGCGCCGCCTGCGCCAAGTGCGCGATTATGACTACGACCCCTACTATGGCCCCTACCCCTACGGCAGCGTCGGTTACGGCGGCTACCGCAATGGTTATGGCGCCTATGGCAGCGTGCCGATCGTGCGCACCTATGAAGTCGAGGTGATGGTCGTGCGTATCGACCTGTTCGATGCGCGCGACGGCCAACCGGTGTGGAGTGCCAGTGCCGAAAGCGGCAGCGACAAGGACTCACCCCGCGATCGCGAGAGCGCCCTGCGCGAGTCGGTGCACAAGGCCCTCAGCGGCTATCCTCCCAGTTAACGCTTAACGGAGAACCATCATGTTGCGCCGTCTCGTTGTGCTGTCATTCGCGCTGCTGCTTGCCGCCTGCTCAAGCAACAACGTTCAGCAGGATTTCGACGCCAGTCGCGATTTCGCCGGTTATCGCAGCTGGACCTGGCAGGAACCTGGATTGCAGTACCGCCCGGACGACCCGCGGATCAAGAGCGACCTCACCGAGCAACGCATTCGCCAAGCCGTGGCCGGCCAACTCGACCAGCGCGGCCTACGCCCGGTACAAGGCAATGCCCAGGCCGACGTCAACGTGCGCGCCTACCTGATCGTCGAGCAGCGCCAGCAGCAGATCACCACCAACTACGGCGGCGGCTGGGGAGGTTACTGGGGCGGCTACTGGGGTGGGCCGATGTACAACGAAACCCGAAGCGTCGACTACAAGGTGGCCACCATCCAGGTCGACATGTTCGATAGCCGCGACGGCAAACTGGTCTGGCGCGGCAGTGCCGAGCAGATCATGAACAACTACCCGCCCAGCCCACAGGAGCGTAATGCGGCCATCCAGAAAACCGTCGCCCAGGTGCTGAGCCAGTACCCACCGCACTGAAGCGCAATCAAGGCAACTTGCCATCACCTTGGCTACACTCCTTTGACCGCCGCCACGCTGTATGGCCATGGCCGGCAAAGGAGTGCCCGTGGTTGTTCGTTCCGTTGTCCGCCAGCGCGGCGCGATTGGCCTGATGGCCGCCATTACCCTGGGTATGGCGCTGTTGTTCATGCTGCTGGTGGTCGATAGCGGCCGGCTCTACCTGGAACAGCGCAAGCTCCAGCGCATCGCTGACATGGCCGCCCTGGAAGCGCTCAATGGCGGCGGCAGCTGTGTTGCCGGTGTCGCTGATGCCAATGCCCTGGCCCGTCGCGCGGCGCTGCGCAACGGCCATGCTGATTCTCCGGATAGAACCCTCTTGGTCGAATGCGGCAGTGTCAAAGCGGCGGCTAACGGTATCCGGGCATTCACCGTTGATCCGCAGCAGACCCAGGCCATCCGCGTCACCGCTACGCACCAGGTGGCGACCAGCATTGCCGCAGAGGTCTGGGCCCTGGCCGACGGCAACGGCCTGCAGAGCAAAACCCGCCTGCAAGCCCAAGCAACAGCGGGGCGCACAGGCCCGGCCTTGGCGCGACTGTCGATTCGCAGCAGCCTGCTGACCATCAACACGGCCAAGAGCGATCAACTGAACAAGCTGCTCGGCGCCCTGTTGGGGACACAGATCAACCTGGGCGTGGCGCAATGGCAGGGCTTGCTCGACGCTGATCTCAATCTGCTGCGTTTTCTCGACGCGCTCGCCATCGAGGCGAAGGTTGCCGCCGGCAACTACACCGACCTGCTGAACAAAACCTTGAAAGTGGGCGATGTACTCGACGTCATGGCCGAAGTGGCCGCGCAGGACAATCCGCTGGTGAATGTCAGCGGCCTGGTGGATCTGGCCGTCGCAGGCAAGGATGCGGGCGGGATCGTCTTGGGCGAATTACTCAACATCCAGAACGGCGGCACCCATGCAGGCCTGGATGCAACCTTGCAGGTGCTGCAACTGGTCCAGGGCACCATCCAGCTGGCCAACAGCAAGCACGCCGTAGAAACCACGTTGCCGGTCAGTGTGCTGGGGCTGGCCAACATCACCACGCGCTTGAAAATCATCGAGCCGCCGCAGTTTTCTGCCCTGGGCGACCCTTCGCTGGCGCAAACCAACCCGATGGCAGCCGGGCAGATCTATGTGCGCACCGCGCAGACCCGGATTCTTATCCAGGTCAATCTCGGCCCGCTGCTGGGCGGGCTCAACCTAGGCATCATCCAACTGGTGCCCAGCCCCAGCCTGGACGTGGGCTTGGAAGTGGCCAGCGCCAGCAGCCATGTACGCGGCTACGACTGCAGCAGCGCATCGAGCAAACGCCTGCGCGTGAAGAACGACGGCGCTGCCGCCAAGGTGATGATCGGCACCATCGACAACAGCAAGTTCTTTTCCAACCAGCCGGTAACCGCCAGCCCGTTGGTGCTGTTGCGCGTGCCGTTGCTGGGCCTCGATGTCGGCTTGGGCGCCAACTCGCCGGTGTTTTCCCAGGCGGAAACCTACGACTACCTCAAGCCGCCGAATATCGACCAGTCACCCCCGGCAAGCCGCACCATGGACACCAAGAACATCGTTGCCAGCCTGGGCGCGACGCTCGGTGGGCTGGAGCTTTCACCACAGATACCGCTGGTGAGCGCCTTGCTGAATATCATCACCGGGCTGATCGGTGGGCTGCTGGGCTCGTTGCTCGATCCGCTGGTCAACAACCTGCTGGCACTGCTGGGCATCGATCTCAACGCAGTCACCATCGACGCCCACCTCAGCTGCCAGAGCGGCCGGCCAGAGCTGCTGATCTAGGCACACGGCAAGCTGATGCAGAAACAGGCACCGCCATTGCGGTTGTCGACGCTCAAGCTGCCGCCCATGGCGGCCACGATGCCATGGCTTACCGACAAGCCAAGCCCGGTGCCGACACCGGCTGCTTTGGTGGTGAAGAACGGCTCGAAGATCCGCTCCAGTAGCAGTGGGTCGATACCACCGCCGTTGTCTTGCACCCACAGCAATACCTGCCCGGCTGTGAGGGTTTGGTGAATGCAGAGCTTGCCTTGGCCGCCGCGCTTGTCCATCAGCGCGTCACGGGCGTTGACCATCAGGTTGATCAGCACTTGCTCCAACTGATCCGCATGGCCCATCACCTGCGGCTGATCGCTGGGCTGCTCAACCTGCAGGGTCACGCCCTTGCCTTGCAGTCCCTCCTCGAGCAGTGCCACCGCCCCCTGCACCGCCGACCAGGCGGCAAAGCGCGTGCCTTCGACCTCCGAGCGCCGGCCAAATACCCGCATGTGGTCCACCAGGCGCGCCGTACGTTCGATCTGTGCCTCGATACGCTGCAGCTTCTGCTCCAGGTAGGCCGGGTCTGCATCGCCATTTTGCAGACGCTTGAGCGCATTGGCCGTCGCCATGCGCATGACGTTGAGCGGCTGATTGATTTCGTGCAGCAAGCCTGTGGCCAACTCGCCCAAGGTAGCCATCTTGGCCCCCTGCAACAATTGCCGCTGACTGCGCCGCACCTCGGTGTTGTCCCGGCCTACCGCCTGGACTTCCAGTAACCGGCCCTGTTCGTCGAACAGGCCGCGGTCGGCCCAGATCCACCAGGCATGCTCACGCCCAGGCAACTGCAAACAGATTTCCGCGCTGCTCATCGGCTGCTGCGGCGTCAGCGCTTGCAAGCGCTGGAGAAATTCATCGCGCTGACCCTGGGACATCCACTGGCCCAAGTTCAAGCCGACCAGCTGCTCAGGGCTACAGTGCAGGTAATCGGCCAAGGGCCGATTGCCGAAAACCAGGCTCAAATCTGGACGGTAGCGACAGATCATCGCCGGTGAATCTTCCACCAGCACCCGGTAGCGCTCCTCACTCTGACGGACCCGTTCAGCCGCTTCGGTCGCCTCACTGACGTCTAGCCACAGCCCGACCACTTCCCGCGGCTGGCCAAGGTCGTCACGCAGCAGGCGCGCTTCATCGAGGATCCAGTGATAGCCGCCAAGGCTGTCACGCAGACGCAGGCGACAGCGTACCTGGCCGTCACGTAGCAGACTGCGGGTGCGCTGCAACCACAGGCCATGATCATCGGGATGCACCGCCAGCCCGGGCTGGCGCGCCTGCTCACTGTCGTTGGCCCATCCCAGCAGGGGCGTAAGGCTGGCGCTGTAGAACTCGCCCAGCAAGGCACCCTCGACGCAGCGCTGAACGTAGATCACCGCCGGAGAGCTGGCGATCAGGTTCTCCAGCCGCTCACGTGCAGCGCCGGCCTGCTGCTCTTGCTCCTTGAGCGCACTGATATCGAGTAGAAATCCGCGTAACTGGCCAGCGTGCAGTTGACCTGCCCAATGCACCCAGCGCGGTACCTCGGCGTGCACCAAGCGCAGGCTGAGGTTCAGCTCGCGCCCTGCCCAGGCCTGTTCCAGGGCCAGCTGTGCAGGCTCGCGATCAGCGGGGTGCACAAGTGCCAGCCATTGCGCCTGGCTCAGCACGCGCGGCAAGCCAAGGCTGGCGGCTAGACTCGGGTCCAACTGCAGCGGCTCTTGTCGTGGCCATTGCCACCAACCGGCACCCAGCTGCCCTTGCAATTGATCCAGATGACACGCCAGGCGCTGCGCCTGGGCCTGATGCAAACGGCTCACCAACGGCTGGGCTAGCGCCTGCATCAACGGCTCTGCCGACTCCAGCTGCAACCTTTGCTTGACGCCAGCGCAGAGCAACCAGGCCTGCACCTGCGCGCCCTGCCGGTAAGGCAACAGGCAAAGCGTGGCACCGGCGCTACGGGTCAACCAATCAGGGTAAGCACGCGTGTCGAGCAGCGCGTGCGGCGGTAACTGCTCCAACCAGGACTGTAGCCGCTGCTGCTCGGGCCAAGGCCAGTCATCACTGCTGGCGTAACTGCGCCATTGTCCGCCCTCATGCAGCATCAATCGCAACGACGCCGCTTGCCAGTGCTCGGCTAGCCGTTGCAACTGTTCGGTCGCTGCCTGCACCAGATGCGCCTCGCCGGCTTCGCGCAGGGCATCACCGATCTGAACCGCCAACTGATGTTCGGCATGCTCGTGGCGGCCACTGTCACGCTCATGCAGCAGATCGCCGATGTCGAACAGTTGCAGCATCCAGCCCTCGCCCTGGCGTAGCAACCAGCCGCGGGTATGCAAGACATGGCCAAGCACGGTATGAAAATCCAGGTCCAAGGCCAACCCCTGCCAATCGGCAGGCTCACCTTCGAGCACCAGCCAGCTGTGTCGCTCTAGATAGTCATGGACCCGCGCACCGCTGTGGCTAGGCAAAGCCAGTGCGCTGCGCAGCGGGCCGGACAGACGTAATACCCGCGCCTGATCGTCCAGCCAGATCTGTAGCCCGATGGCCACCGGCGGCGCAGCCTCGGTGACAGGCAGTGGCGCTGTGCGCCAACGATCGAACAGGCCACTCACAGTTGCAAACTCGCTTGGGCCTTCAACTGCGCAGGCAAGCGTGGTACCTCACCGATTACCGGCAGCACCAACACCGGGACCACGGCGGTCAGGCGTTGCTTGGGGTAGGTGATCGTCACGGTCAGCAAGTCATCGACCAGGCTTACCTGGGTATCGTTGGCCTGGAAGTCCAACGACTTGGGCATCCACGCCAGTTGCTGAGCCACCACCTGGCGCGCCAGGGTCTGCGCCTGCGCCTGAAAGTTGGCCGTAGCCGGATCGAGCGCCACGCAGCGGCGCACCGCCTCGCTGCTGGCCTGGTTGAACGACTGCAACATGAGCATCGGCAGCGCATAGCTGACCAGGCCATAGAACACCGCAAAAAACACCATGAATACCGCGACAAATTCGATGGCTGCTGCGCCTTTTTGCCGTCCTGCCAGGCCTGCTTGCATGATCGCGTCTACCCTGACTATGAAACCTGACTGACAGCATAGAACCGTTCAACGAATAGGGATGGCAATTTGCCAATGCACAGCATTGTTCTCTTGATGTGGCTTGCCTTGTGTACTGAACAAGATGTCCGTGAACGGCAGATTTCCAACACCCTGACGCTGGGTGCTGCCGCTTGCGCCCTGGCCTGGCTATTCGCCACCGGCCACAGCTGGATCGGCGCCGAGCCCAGTGATGCGGGCTGGGCGCTGGCCATCGTCATGCTGCTCACCCTGCCTGGCTACATGCTTGGGCGCTTTGGCGCGGGCGACGTCAAGTTGTTGGGCGCGCTGGCGCTGGCGACCAGTCATCAATACGTGCTCGGCACCTTCATCGGTGCCGGCATTGCCGTGTTGCTGTGGATGCTCAGCCGACGCCGGCTATGGACCTTGCTCAACCCCAAGGTCAAGAAACGCCTACAAGTCCTGGCCGAACAGGTCGGCGACAAACAGCCCTTCGCTCCCTATGTACTGGTGGGCTTTTTATTGACCGCGGTATGGATCCAATGAGTGACCATGCGGTCGGATAACTTGTACAGCCCTTGTACATAACCGCAAAGTGCGACTACTTTCTTAAGCGTCAGTGCGTCTGGCACGGGAGCGGGGCGAATCGAACAGGGAGTTGATCGTGAACAAGACCGTGAGTGAGGTGAAGATTCTGGTTGTCGATGACCAGGCGGTAATTGTCGAAGAGTTATGTGAATTTCTCGAAAGCCAAGGCTATGTGTGCGTTGCCGCCCACTCGACTGGCGAAGCGATCGAACGCTACCAAGCCGAAGACGCAATCGGCCTGGTGCTTTGCGATTTGCATATGCCCGGGCGCGATGGCATCGAACTGGTCCGGGCGCTGAAAGAGATTGCTGGCCGCCAGCGCATGTTCGAAGCGATCATGCTCACGGGCCGCGCCGACAAACAGGATGTGATCCGTGCCCTGCGCGAGGGGTTTGCCGATTACTATCAAAAGCCCATGGACCTCAACGAACTGCTCGAAGGCGTACGTCGACAGGAGCAGGCGCTGCTGGAGCGGCGGCGCAATTTCCGCGAGCTGGGCAGCCTGAACCAACGCCTGCAATATCTGGCGGACTCCATCGACGACCTTTACCAGGATCTGGAAAAGGCCCGCGGCCAAGGTGTGCACCGACGCGCCACCGATGCCGAAGAGCCAGAGGGTGAACTGCCGGCAGTGTTCGAGAAACTCTCGCCACGTCAGCTGGAAGTGGCCAAGCTGGTCAGCAAGGGCAAGACCAATTACCAGATCGCCTGTGAGCTGGGCATCACCGAGAACACTGTGAAGCTGTACGTGTCGCAGGTGCTGCGCCTGACCCACATGCACAACCGCACCCAGCTGGCGCTGGCCCTGACGCCACGCTCATCACCCCTGCACCAGCGTTTTACCACCCACTAGGCTCTGTACGAACTGCTTCCGCACTCGCCCATACTGCGTTGAAACGGGGCTCTAGTTGTTCTCAGTGCTGATCTTCACCCAGCGGAAATGGTCGGGGATCGGGTACTTGTAGGTTTCCAGCCAGCGGTACATCGATTGGTCGCGCTCGCTGGCGGTTTGCCGCTGGAGCTTGGTCGAGGCTTGTTGGTTGCTCGATTGCACGCGCAACAGGGCTTCGGTGGCGGTTTGCGCTGGCGGCTGGCGTGGCGGTTCTTCGGCCACTGCTGCCAGGGGAATGCAGGCCAGGAGAATTAAGGATCTGAGCATCGGAAAGTGCCTCCTGTTGCGTGGATTGGGGCCGCTTTGCGGCCCATCGCAGGCAAGCCAGCGCCTACAAGGCTCGCTGGCCGACCCTTCAACTGACCGGCAGAACACCCCGCCCGGTCGACTTCAACTGCCTGGCGCGCGCCTGGGCCTCGGCAAATTGCGCAGGCTTAAGCCGCAGACGGGCCACCAGATCTGCCGCCTGCTGCCAGTTGTCCTGCAGCAACGACAAGGCCACCAGGTTGACCGCCGGCAGTGGGTTATCATCCTTGAGCTCAATCGCCGTCAGAAACTCAAAGCGCGCCTGCTCATGATCGCCAAGGTTCATCAGCACCACGCCCAAATCGTTACGCACCTTTTCATCGGTCGGCGCCAGGCGCACAGCCCGCTGCAAATTGCGCAGGGCCTGGGCGTCGTCTCCGCGGGCCGATGCCAGCTGGCCAAGGCCGTGCTCGCCTTCAGAGGCAAGACAACCGCCGAGCAGGCTGCGGTACAGCGGCTCGGCCTCGCTACGCCCGAGCAGGCGCAGGACCTTGGCTTTGCGCAGGCGCACCTGGTCGAGTTCATCTGGCAACTGCTGCAAATGCGCAAGGCTGGCATGCGGGCGGCCGTCGTTGAGCATTTCATCCGCCAGGTTCAGGGCCAACTGCTGGTCAGCGTCGGGCTTGCCGCATGTGTTGCCAGCGAACACCTGCGCCAGGCCCTGCGGCGAGTGCCCGGCGCAACCGCTAAGCAGCAACAGCCCCAGGGCTATCAATATTGATCTCATCCCCACCCTCCCCTCACGATCCCAAGGCCCGCGCCAACGCGGTCAAGCCAGGTCCGGCCAAGACAATCAGCAGGGCCGGAAACAGAAATATCATCATCACCGCCGACATCTTCGCCGACATCTTCGACACCCGCTCCTGCAAACGGGTCATCCGGCGGTCATCGAGCAAGGTCTTCAGGGCTTGCAGCGACTTCATCGCCCCACTGCCCTGCACCAGTAGCTGGCGCAGGATCACGCAGGTGTCGATCAGCTCATCGACCGCCAGCAGTTTCGCAGTCTTTTCCAGCTCAGGCGCCAGGGCCAGGCCGGAGTCCACCCGTTGCAGGACCAGGCGCAGCTCTTCGCTGATCTCCGGCACCAAGGTACGCCCTTCGTGACTGAGCACCCGCAGGGCTTGCTCGACGGCCAGGCCGGTTTCAAAGAGGATGCGTAACAAGGGAATCAGCAAGCTCACTTCCAGGGCGATGCGCTGTTGACGACGCGCAGCCGCCAGCGCCAGCAGGCGCTTGGGCAGTAGATAGCCGACCCCCAAGGCACACAACGGCAGCACCAACCAATGGCCAGTCCAGGCGCCCATCAATCCGTGTTGCAACAGCAGCGTCAGGCCCACTGCCAGTAGCGGCAGCCCCAACTGGACAGCGGCAAACAGCGCTCGCTGGCGACTGCGCCGCCAACCCACACGATCAAGCAGCGCCTGGGTTTCGCCATCGAGCCGCTGCAAGCGCCGCCCCAGGTTGCTGCTGCCTAGCCAGTGCAGCCAGTCGCCCAACCGCTCCTCGCGTGCCAGCTGACCTTGCAAGCGCCGCGCGATCAGCAAACGTCCGCGCAACTGCTTCAAGGCCTGCATGCCGAGCAAGGCGAATCCAGCCAGCAGGAACACCGCGCAGATCAGCCAGGCCATGTTCACAGGCTCCTCATCATGCGCCATAGCACCAGGCAACCAAGCGCCTGGAAGGCAAAGGCCAGTAACAGCAGCATCTGCCCCTGGCTGTCGCGCCACATACCCAGCAAGTAGCCGGGGTTACCGAGCAGGAAGTAGCCGACCATGCTCAACGGCAGCGCCCCGAGAATCCATGCGGTGACCCTGGTTTCACCGGTCAAGGCCTTGAGCTGGCGCGTGCCTTGTTCGCGCTCGCGGATCAGCTTGATCAGGTTCTCCATCAACTCGCTGGCATTGCCGCCATACTGCTGGTTGATCCGCAGACCAAGGGCGAACAGGCGCATTTCGTCCTGATCATAGAGTTCGGCCAGCTCGCTGACCGCTACCTCCAGCGCTACCCCCAGGCGGACATTGCGCCGCACCCGCTCCATGGCCGAACGCAGCGGTTCGCGAGTGCCATCGATTCCGCCCAGCACCGAATCGTTCAGCGTCCGCCCGGCCTTCAAGCTACGCACGCTGTAGTCCAACAGGCCCGGCAGTTGCTGGATGATCTGGCGCACGCGCAGCCGATATCGCCAACTCAAGTACAGATAGCCCAGCACAGGCACACTCAACAGCACCATCAAGCCGAACGCCCAGCCAGAGGCCAGCAGGCCAGCCATGACCAATCCGCCCCACGCCAGCAGCCATGGCCTGGGATTGAACGCGGCAGTATCCACGCCTGCCCGTTGCAGCAGCGGGTCGAACCATTCACGCCGCGCCTTGCCGCTGCGCACCGAGCGATAGGCTCGGCCCAGGCGCTGCAGAATGCGCTCCTCGCCGCGCTTGTACAGGGCCAGGCGAAACAGCAGCAGGGCGACGCCGAGCAACAGCGGCGACAGCGCCAGCAGCAGGGCGCCAGTCACAGCACACCGTCGTTGCGCAACTTGGCGCCAGCCGGGTTCGGTGCTTCGCGCAGAAAGCTGGTGCCGCCGCGGCGGTCGAGACGAAACAGCGTGTTGGTCACGTACACATCGTCGCGCACCCCCACCACTTCCAGCACTTCGCTGACGCAGCGACGGCCATCGGCCAGCCGCGTCAACTGAATCACCACGTCGAGCGCCGCGCAGATCATCTGGCGCAAGGTCTTCTCGGCGATCTGCCGGCCGCTCAGACCGACCAGGGTTTCCAGGCGCAGCAAGGCGTCCTGGGCGGTGTTGGCATGCACGGTGCTCATCGAGCCATCATGACCGGTGTTCATCGCCGTGAGCACATCGAGCACTTCGGCGCCGCGGATCTCACCCAGCAGGATGCGATCCGGGCGCATCCGCAAGGCGTTGCGAATCAGCTCGCTGGCCTTGATCTCACCATGCCCCTCGACGTTCGGCGGGCGCGTCTCCAGGCGTACCACATGAGGGTGATTGAGCTGCAGTTCAGCGACGTCTTCGATGGTCACCAGGCGCTCCTGCGGGGCAATCATCAGACTGAGGATATTGAGCAAGGTGGTCTTGCCGGTCCCGGTGCCGCCACTGACCAGAATATTGCAGCGCCGCCCCACCGCGCGTTCAAGAAAGTCGAAGATGGCCTGATCGATCGCCCGGGTCGCGAGCAGGTCGGCACTCTTGAGCATGTCGCGGCGAAATTTTCGGATCGACAGACACGGCCCGTCCAAGGCCACCGGCGGGATGATGGCATTGACCCGGCTGCCATCGGGCAGGCGCGCATCGACCATCGGCGAAGACTCATCCAGGCGCCGCCCCAAGGGCGCCAGGATGCGTTGCATGACCCGCTCGACATGGTGCGCGTCGATAAAACGCAGGTCCGTCAGCTGCAACAAACCGGCGCGTTCGACGAACACCCGGTGCGGGCCGTTGACCAGAATTTCGGTGACGCTGGGATCGCGTAGCAGTACCTCAAGTGGGCCATAGCCGGTCAGTTCGTCGACCAGCTCCTCGGCCATGCGCTCCATTTCGTAGCGCGACAGGGCCAGGCGCATACGCGCCACATAGTCGCCAACCTGCTCGAAGACGAACTGCGTCAGGGCTGGCCGGGCACCTTCGAGCAAGTTGCGCCCGCTGTCCTCGATACTGTCGATGACGTGCCGGTGCAAGGCGCGCTTGAGCGCTTGCGGCTCAGCCGCAGCATGGCGTTGACCGCCAAAAGGTTCGTCGCCGCTCATTTGCTCCCCCACAGGCGTCGCAGCCAGGTCAGCGTGGGCGTTTCAAGGCTTTGCGAACGCTGCGCCAGGCGCTCGCCCAGGCCCTGCAAGGCTTGTGTCAGGCTTTCGCGCGGGGCCAGTTCGAACAGGCTCAGGCCTTGGTTCTTGGCATTCAGACGCACCTCAGGGCTGTACGGCATGACTTTGAGCAACGGCAACCCATAACGTTTGGCCAAGGCCTCGGCGTCTGGCGCGACATGCTTGAGGTAGCGGTCCACCAGCAAGCTGGCGTGCTCCAGCTTGATCCCGCGGTCGCGCCATTGATCGAGCACTTGCAGGTTGCGCCGGCAATCGAGGATGTTCTGATCGGTGTAGAGAATCAGCTTGTCGCAATGACTGACGATAGTGCGCAACGCTTCACTGTCGGTCTGCCCGGTGAGGTTGAGGACAATGTGCTGGAAGTGCTGGCGCAGCGCGCTGAGCAACATGTACAGCTCGGCGGCACTGGTCTTGCGCAGCGGCTCGTCGGCTTCGGCATAGGCCAGAATGCGCAGGCCGCTCTTGTCGCGGGTGAAGGCGCTGTCGATCAACGTGGCGTCCAGCCGACGCAAATGGCGCAAGGCGTCGCCGAAGAAGAACGACGCTTCCAAGCCCAGCAAGGCCAGACTGTCGCCACGCGGCAAACCGAGGTCGAGCAGCAGGGTCTGTTGGCCGCTGTCCTGCACCACCCGCGCCAGATGAGTGGTCAGCAGCGCACCGTCGGCACCGCGCTGGGCGCCGTAGAGCACGGTCAGGCCACCCAGGCTGGGGTTGCTGGTCACCGCTGGCAAGCGCTTGCCCAGACGCCGGACCAGGCCAGCCACCTCGCTGGCCCGCGAGCCGTAAGCAACGAAGTCGCGAGCGCCAGCACGCATGGCATGCAGCACCAACTGGTTGTCCATGCCATCGCCGAGGGCGACGATCGCCAACATCGGCTTGGCCTCCAAAACGCCTTCGATCAAGGCGCACTGAGTGACCAACTGCTCGCGGTCCAAGCCAATGAACACCAGGTTGCTGAAGGTCACGTCGACCAGCGCCAGCAACTCGTCGAGGCTGCCGCCACTGGCGCCGATCACCTGGCCCTGCTGGGCCAAAGCGCCCTGCAACCAGTTGAGGTCTTGCTCGTTGCGGGTGATCGCCAGGTACGTCTGGTTGAGGCTCTCGTTCATCGTGATAACCCACTGCGGCCATCGAAATTGCCGTTTTCCAGGAAGAACAGCTGGCCCCAGCTGGGGTCGTAGGTGCGCAGGTGCTCACCCGGCAGCTCGGGCAGGCGGGCGTTGGCAGCCAATGGCTGGACCAGGTGCGGGGTAACGATCATCAGCAGCTCGGTCTCATCGCGGACCAAGGCCGACTGGCGAAAGAACGCGCCCAGTATCGGCAAGCTGCCCAGCCCGGGCAGACGGTCTACCGAAGAGCGGGTGTTGCTGCTGATCAAACCGCTGATGATGAAGCTCTCGCCGTCGGCCAGGGAGATGCTGGTATCCGTGCGGCGCACGCTCAAGCCAGGCACCTGGGTCCCGGCGATGGTCACCGCATTGTTGTAGTCCAGCTCGCTGACTTCCGGCGCCACCTTGAGGGTAATGCGGTCGCGACTGATCACCGTCGGGGTCAGGGCCAGGCGTACGCCGAACTCCTTGTACTCGATCGAGACGTTGTCACTGCCAGCACTGGGCACCGGGATAGGAAT
The DNA here is from genome assembly GCF_051129895.1 of Pseudomonas sp. Je.1.5.c. Lineage (NCBI taxonomy): Bacteria > Pseudomonadati > Pseudomonadota > Gammaproteobacteria > Pseudomonadales > Pseudomonadaceae > Pseudomonas > Pseudomonas sp. Je.1.5.c. The sequence continues at coordinate 34,643 of NZ_JBCPSP010000028.1, read as the reverse complement.
CTCGCCACCGGCCAGGAAGCTCGCGGTAAGGCCGCTGAGCACGGTCAGGCTCGGGCGCGCCAGGGTGTAGGCAAAGCCGCTATTTTCCAGCGCGTTGATCGCAGCCAAGAAGCGGCTGCTGCCGCCGCCCCAGACGATATTGAACACACTGTCATCAAGCGGTATGGCAGGACGCGCGATAGGCACGTTGCCAGGGGTGACAGCGGTATTGGGCACGGTATTGGGCGAGCCGATCAGGCTGTTGTTCGAGCCCTTGAAGAACAACCGCGCGCCGGCTTCCTTGTATTTGCTCCGGCGCACCTCGACGAAACGGATATCGGCCTGCACCTGGGTCGGCAGTTGCTCATCCTGCGAAGGCAGCAGCGCGTCTTCGGCCATGTCGGCACTGGCCCTGCCCTTGACGAACAGCATTGCCCGATGCGGCGAAGGGGCGCAGGCGGTCCACAGCATCAAGGTGGTGCTCCCCGGCCCCACTGCAGTGAGCAGCACCGCACGCTCGCCACTCGCCTGGACATCGGCGACCTTCGGCTCGCCCACCGCCACCCGGCTGATAGTCACCGGCAGGCGCAGCTCTTGTTGCAGGCCCTGGTCCATCTCGATCACCGAGGGCAAGTCGGCAAACGCCGGACAGCCCTTTTCCGCCGCCTGTGCCATGGGCAGGTTCGTTATCAGCGACAGGGCGAGGCACAACGGGGTGAATATCCGCGCGGAACTACGCATGGCTGCATCCTTGCTGGGTCAGGGTGTCTTGACTGAATCGTTGCTCTGGGCGCCGCGAATGATCTGCATACCTGGGTTGCCCGCCGCAGGCGCGACGTTAGCGATAGGCACCTGGGACAATTGGCTAAAGCGAAACAGATCGCGACTGGCAGTTTCGACCTGGGGCTTGGCCTGTGGATTGGCCCAATAGCCCGCCAGCAGCTGCTCATCGGCGCTACGCACGGCCAAGCGCAGGGTGCCGGCCTGGGCTGCCAGCATCAGGCGGCTGGCGAAGGCTTCAGGCACGGCCAAGGCCACGGTGCGATTGCCAGTGCCGATCGGGTCATGCCGCCCCTGCTGCTCTTCGGCGGTTTGCGCCGGGCGGCCGTCATTGGCCAAGCCCGTCTGCTCACCGACGCTCAATACCCGCAGCGCAGGCAAGATGACCTGGGCGGAGGACTGCGGGTTGTGGTTTTCTTCACGCAAGAACAGCAGCACATCCACATAGTCGCCGGGGCGCACCTGCCCTGCCGCGCCAACGACATCATCGACTGCCACAGCCACCGCCCGCTCGTGGCTGCGGATCATCCGCGCCAGCGGGCCACCTGATTGGAAGCTGTGTTCGTCGAGCCAAGCCCCTTGAGCCAAGGCGCGCTCACTGCGCCGGCCAAGCACTTGCTCGATGTGCTGGAAAGCGCCCTGAGGCACCACCTGCAAGCGCTCGATCAGCAGATCGTCTTCGCTCAGAGGCGTATTGGCGGCCACGTCGCGGCGCAACACGACGATGGGCGAGCGGCGCGGTTCCTCCACCTGAATCGGCGCCGGAGCGGTTACTGGCTGAGCCGTCACCTCGACACTCGGCGGCGCAGCGACGGGCGCGGGCGGTCGACTCAGCACCAACCCCCAATACCCTGCAAGCAATGCCGCAACCAGAAACAGCCCGGCAAGGATCATGGTCAAGCGACTGCTCATTACCGCTCTCCCGCACCTGAAACCCATGATGGCAAAAAGTAACTATTTCGCTATTGCACGGTAGTTCAGAGCGGCTAAATCGCCATGAGCGATACTAAGTTTTTCCAGCCATGAATTTGACGCTGAGACAAAACAGGCGCTTAGCGTCGCTGAACCAACCTAATACTTTGTAATTAATGCCTTCTTACATTTGCACTCCGGCGTAGCTTGACGATTCTGTGATAGCAAAGGGGCATCACCGCATTACGCCCCACAAACCGGCGCCGCCCGCGCAAGGAGATGTGCCATGTTGCTGCTCAAGATCCTCATCCACTGCCAGAACTTCCTGCAACGCAAGGACGGAGCCTCCGGTATCGAATACGCAGTCATTGCGGCAATGGTTGCCGTAGCACTGGCGGCCTTCGTCGATCCGATCTCCGCACAGATCAAAACCATGATGGGCACCATCCAGACCGCCATCACGCCTTGATCGAAAGCCGCACACGCATGCCCTGCGCTACCTACCCGTCAGGAGCCGACGATGCCAACCTCTTCCTTGCGTCAACAGATCCTTTTAGTCGACGACGAGGAAGAGGCACTGCTCGAACTTGCCGAATTATTGGAAAACGAAGGTTTCAAGTGCCACACCGCCACCTCAGTCAAAGCCGCACTGCAGCAACTCACGCGCTACCCTGACGTCGCCCTGGTCATCACCGACCTGCGCATGCCCGAAGAAAGCGGCATCGGCCTGATCAAGCGCCTGCGCGACCACACCTCCCGCCAACACCTGCCGGTGATCGTCATGTCCGGGCATGCCGATCTGGAAGATGTCAGCGACCTGCTGCGCTTGCAGGTACTGGATCTGTTTCGCAAGCCGATCTTCCACGCCCGCCTGCTGGAGACGCTGGAGAACCTGTTTCCCACACCGAGGATGCAGGTGGTTCGCCAGTAACGTACATCGCTCAGATGAGCATGGCGTAGCCACGCAACATGCCCGCCGTTTGGGGCAACCCCTGCTTGAGTAAACACTCGATCAGGGCGTAAGCGGTATAGGGCGAGCGCACCAGGGCTTGGCGCATTTCAGCTACCGCAGCTTGATCCAGGTCCCAAAGATCCATGATGAACTCATCAGGATGCTGCGCTTGCACATCGAACGCATCGAGCGTCGAGGACGGAAAATCCTTCAAATTAAACGTGACGATGATTTCCGCGCTGCTTCTGATGGCGGCAGCCAGAACATGAGCATCATCCGGATCTGGCAGCTCGATCGAGTCGAGGAGTTGTTCATGGCCTTTAACTAAAGCATCGGGAATCGCGGCCTCCATTAGCCTAGATACCCGATCGAGTTGTTCCCTGCTCAGGTCCTCCCTATTGCGTAGAAGGTTACGCTTCCACTCTTCGTCGTGTGCCCATCAATAGCCCAACCCAAGCTCTTCAGACAGGCTCGTCAACTCATTCAAGGCCTTGTGTCTGGCGTCATCACGCTGTTGCTTGTAGGCCATAAGGTCGGAAAAAAACACTCTTCGATGGCGGCCAGCCTTGTGGTGAGGCAGTGCCCCCTCCTCCAGCAGCTTGACCAGATGAGGCCGTGAAACACTCAGTAAGTCTGCGGCTTCCTGAGTAGTCAGTTCGGCATGAACCGGCACCACACGTACGGAATTTCCTAGCGCCAGTTCACCCAATACATCCATCAGCAAGCGCAAAGCGCTCGTCGGCAATTCAACTGCATGTGCCTTGTTTTTCTCATCGTAGATTTCGATTCGCTGCATATCTTCTTTGGTGCAGAGAAATGCGGCGAGCGCTCGCTGCCCCTGTACCGCTGCAGCGATCTCTCGAGCCTGTGGAAAGTCAGATTTGCGGGATATGCTCATGACTGTATTTCCCATTGCCATGCCAATATCACCTGACCCTAATCGAAATAAACGAAAACTCAACTCCAATCTCCTCGGCAAGGGCAACCCGCTGGCAACGCTTCCAAGGGTAAGAACAAACATCTGTTGGGGCTATCAGACGACGTTCGACAGCGTGCGTCAGGCGTTTCTCTGAAACTCACAACTGCCAACTGAAACTCAAGGTCATCCGCGGCCGCCGATCGAGGCTGTCCAGGGCGATGTCCGATAGCGGCTTGGCGACTTCCAGGGCAACGTTGTAGTAGCGCGCATCACCCAGCCTCACGCCGAGCGCTGCCGATGACAGGCGTGCCTCGCGGATATCAACCTCGTTGAACCAGGTGCGGGCGGCGTCCAACACGACGTAGGGTTGCAGCACCTTCAGCCAATGGCCTTCTCGCTTGAAGCTGTAGTTCAGCTCATAGGCCACACCCCAGCCCTTGTCGCCCCAGGCTTGATCACTGGGGTAACCACGGCCGAAGCCCTGCCCACCAAACACCACGCGCTCGCTGTCTGGCAGGCTGTCACCGCTCCAGGACAACGCCGCCGAAGCCACGCCTTGCCAGTTGTCGAACCACTGATCACTCTGCAACGCAGACAGGCGCAGACGGAGAAAGTCCAAGTCATAGTCGGCATTGGTCCGCGCCCCGAAATAGTCCAACCCCTGGTACACCCCGGCGCTGACAATCCGCAGGCGGCCAGGGTCGGCCTGGCGCCAGTCGCCCTCGAAGGACAGCGCACGCAGGTGGGTCTGGCTATCTGACTTCAGCCCAGAGCCAACCCGCTGGTAGTCGATCCGGTCCTTGACCACATAGAAGCGTCCAACCACGTCCAGCCATTGCCTGGGCGAGGCGATCAGGGTTTGGCTGATACCGACCGAGTAGCGATCAGTCTCGCGCTGCTGGGTTAGATCGATGCCATTGTCCAGGCGTACCCGCGTACTGGGCTCGCTGCGGTAGCGCGCAGCCGAAAGCAGCAGGCGGCTGCCCTCGCCATCCAGGTACTGGCCATAATCCAGCCGGCCATAATGACTCTCATCCTCTCCAGGTGGCACCAGTGCGCTGGCCGAGAGCTGTTCGGCGAAGCGGGTTTGCCCATTGCTGGTCAGCGCAATCAGCGCTTGTGGATCATCGCGACTGCCCTCGACGACCTGCACGGAAGTGCTAAGCGGTTTGCGCGAGGCCTGGGCGACCAGCCGCGCAGCGCCATCAGCGCTGGCTGGCGCAGCCAAGTGCGCGGCAAAGCTCACTCCCGGGATGCGATTGATCAGGCTGGTATAGCGCTCGAAGGTGGTCCGGGTCAGCGGACGCTCGGCCTTGAGCTTGCCCAACAGGGTGTCCAGGTAGGTGGCAGCCGGACCGATGTCGCCCTCTATCTGGTAATCACGGATATAACCTTCCACCAGCACCACGCGCACCCGGCCATCGGCAAAGTCCTGGGGTGGCAGGTAGGCGTATGAGAGCAGGTAACCATCCTGCTGATAGCGCTGGGTCAAGCGCTGGGTGAACTCGACCAGTTCGCCCAACGTGACCCTGCGACCGATCAATGGCCGGTAATGCTCGCGCAGATCACTCAAGGGGAACACCGTACCGCCCTCGAAGCGGACCTTGCGCAGCTCGAACCGGCTGCTCAGGGGCAGTGCATGTGGCTGACCGACAGCTATCGGCGCAACGTGCATTACCGGCACGTTAGGACGATAGGCGTCGACCGGCACATTCGCGCTGGGTAGGCGTCGCTCGATGTCGTTGCTGTTGAGAAAGCTGGGCAAAGGCTGGGCCCCGGCCAGCCCCGCCCAGGACAGCATCAGCAGGGACACGACCAGAGGGCGCATTCGGACACTCCATGATCCCGTGGATAAGGGCCGCAAGTGCCGCCCCGTCACGTGCAAAGCCTAGGCGCTGGCCCAGTAAACGTCGAACCTTGTACGCGCCTGGCGCCGGTGAATCATTCGCTGACCTGGAACTCTACCCGCGCCGTCTCGCCGCTCTCGTCCAAGGCACTGAGTTCGATGCGCCCGGCCTGTTCGAAACGCAGCAGCATGCTGTCCTGCCCGCGGGTTTCACCCAGCGGCTGGCCATTGACGAACCACCAGCGCAGGCCAGCGCCACCTAACGCCGAAACATGCAGCTGCAAAGGCTCGCTGCTGGTCGCCGGGCGACGCAGGTTATCACCGGGGCGAACGCCGACGATCGACAGCGGTGGCGCGCTGGCCGGAACCTGCGGCGGGCAGGCTGGATCGACTCGCGGCAGACGCGCTGCACGCCGCTCGACCCGGGCCAGCCAAGGTTCCAATGGGGCCGGCCAGAGGGCGATGTCCTGCGCCTTGGCACCGGCGCAGCTGGCATCGACACGCAAGCCTTGGTCATTGACCCAGACGGTTTCGCGCAGGCTCAAGCCCAACGGCTGGTCAGCCGCCTGCAAGGTCGGCGGGGTGGTGTTGTCGAGGGTCCAGGCAAAGCGTTGGCGCCGGCAATTGGGGTCTTGCCGATTCATCGGCTGGCCCAACGGCCAGCAGATCGCGGCAACGCCAACCGACGCTGGCACCTGCTCGACAGGCGCACTGATGCCCCGCTGGCTGTCGCGATTGCTCAACAGGTCGTGCACTTGCAGCATCAACGGCGCCGCCGAGGCCAGGCCGAACTGGCCAGGCACCGGAGTGCCATCGGGGCGGCCAATCCACACCCCGATCAAATAACGTGGTCCTACCCCCACCGCCCAGGCATCACGAAAGCCATAGCTGGTGCCGGTCTTCCAGGCCAGCTGCGGGCGCTGTACCAGTTCTGCGTGCGGGTCGCGGTCCGGGCGCGCCTGGCCGCTGAGAATACGCCGGATAATCCACGCCGCCCCAGGTGAGAGCAGCCGGCGTTCGAGCAACGGGTCCTGAGGTTGCAGCCGGATACGTGCACTGTTCCCGGCGCGGGCCAAGGCCGCATAGCCGCCGACCAGATCTTCCAGACGGCTGCCAGCACCGCCCAGAATCAGCGACAGGTTCGGTTCGGCCAATGGCGGCAGTATCTGCGGCATGCCGCCCATGCGCAGTTGCGCAGCGAACCGCTTAGGGCCGTAGGCCTCCAGCAATTGCACCGCCGGCAAGTTGAGCGACAGGGCCAAGGCTGAGCTGGCCGAGACCGGCCCGCTGAAGCCCATGGAGAAGTTGCCCGGGCGGTAGTCGCCATAGCGGCGCGGTACGTCCTGCAACAGCGATTCGGAATGGATCAGGCCGTCATCCAAGGCCATGCCGTAAAGGAACGGCTTGAGCGTCGAGCCGGGCGAGCGCAGCGCGTGAACCATATCGACATGGCCGAAGCGGCGCTCGTCGGCGAGGTCGATCGAACCCAGGTAGGCGCGCACCGCCATGGTCTGCGAATCGACCACCAGGATCGCCGCCGAGGTGCGCTCGGGCAGCCGGGCGCGCCAGCCCAGCAGCAAATCTTCCAGACGCCGCTGCAACGAGGCATCGACGGTGGTGCGAATCAGCGGTGGGCTGTTGGCGCTATTGAGCCTTCGCGCCAGCAGCGGAGCCAGCGCCGGTTCCTGGCGCGGCGCCAGCAGCAAGGGCTCCTCGCGCGCCTCATCGACCTGTTGCGCGGGCCACACCTGATACTCGACCAAGCGCTGCAGGACTTTGTCGCGAGCCGCCTGGGCCCGTTGCGGATGGCGGTCTGGGCGTAAACGGCTGGGCGCCTGCGGCAATACGGCGAGCATGGCCGCCTCCGCTGGGGTGAGGTGTTTGGGGGATTTGCCCAGATACGCCCAACTGGCCGCCGCCACGCCTTGCAGGGTGCCGCCAAACGGTGCTCGATTGAGATACAGCTGGAGGATCTCGCGCTTGGACAGGTGCCACTCCAGCTGCAACGTTCGCCACAGCTGGCGCGACTTGCCCAGCAAGGTGCGCTCGTGCGGGTCGAGCAAACGCGCCACCTGCATCGACAAGGTGCTGCCCCCGGATACCACCCGGCCACCGCTGAGGTTAAGCCAGGCCGCGCGCACCAGCGCCAGCGGATTGACCCCAGGGTGGCGGTAGAACCAGCGGTCTTCGTAGGTCAGCAGCGCCTGCAAATACAGCGGCGACACCTCATCGGGGCTGATGGGATAACGCCAGACGCCATCGGCATCGGCAAAACGCCAAAGTGGCGTGCCATCCTCGGCCAGGACCACCCGCGCCAGGTCATCGGCGGGCATCGGCAATGGCCAGATACGATCGGCCAACCACAGCAGGCCCATCGCCAGCAGGCAGCCCACGACAATGCCGCGCAGTAGCCGTCCCGCACGGCTATGTGGGCGTACTAAGCTTGGCATCGGGAACCGACCTGGCCAGGTGATGGCCAAAGCCTTGGATTGATCATCAGGAAGCGATTATGCATGTAGAAGGTTTTTTCGATTGGCTGGGCCAGGCATTGGGCGCGTTGATCCGCTTTATCGTCGACGCATTGAGCGGGCTGTTCAACCTGCTGGCCAATGCCGGCGGCAACTTTATCGATGGTCTGGCGCGTACCTTGGGCATGGACACCTCGTTGGTCAGCATCCTGGCCCTGATCGTCGGCCTGTTGCTGCTGTACTCGGCGATCCGCGCTTTCATGCGCGCTTCGATCATCCTTGGGATCATCTGGTTGGTGTTGGGGTTGTGGGTGCTGAGCTGGATCATTCATTGATCCAGGATCGGTCCTCATCGCGGGCAAGCCCGCTCCTACATGGGCCTGCCCTGTAGGAGCGGGCTTGCCCCGCGATGAGGACAGCCGCCCCTAGCGCGCCTTGACCACCAACTCACCCTGGCTTTCGCCCACCGCCTGCACGTTCGGCCGGTACATCGACTCGACCTGCGGTGGCGGCACCCGATAGGTGCCCGGGGTGACCGCACGCGCCAGGTACAACAGGTGCGTGGTGCCGTAGCTATCGAGCTTGAGCGCCGCTACGTAGCGGTCATCACGGTATTCCTGATGAACCACGTTGGCGTTCTGCATCGACTCGCGCCACTGCTTCACCGCGCTGCTGGCGTTTTCCAGGCTGGCCGCGCTCTGGGCCAGGTTCTGGTTCTCAAGCTCCAACCCCGCAGGCAGCAGGTCGACGACCAGCGCGTCCGGCACCTGGCTGTGCGCCTTGAGCGCCAGATGCACCAGGACCAGATCACCACTGCGCAGATTACGCAGATCAAGGTACTGGCCGTTCATGCCCAGGTACTCGCGACGAATCTCCATGCCATTGCCACTTGGCGCAGGCGCCTGGCGCGGATAACCGGACAAGGTCAGTTGCTGGTAGAGGGTCTCGCTGCCTTGGTTCTGCACCGTCAATGGCGATGCCAGCAGAGGGCCTTCGAGCTTCATGCCAGATTCCGCGTTGTCCAGCTCACGAATCTCACCGGCACTGTCCAGACGCGCCTGCCATTTGCCTTCGGGTTTACCCAGCAGACCACGGCCAGCCAGGTACAGCGCGTTGCGCTCTTGGGTCGACAGCCAGCGATTGGCCGCCAACTCATCGGACAAGGCGAACAGACGTTGGTCGACCTGGTTACTGGCCAGGTTGTTCTCCTGCAGCAACGCCAGGATCAGCGCCTGATCGCGCACCGCGCTGCCATAGTCGGCCATCCAGCCGTCGCTGCGACCAATGCCCAGGCCGGCCTGCAAGGCCTGCTGCGAACGCGGCTTGTCGCCCATCTTGTCCAGCGCCACCGCCAGTTGCACCAGGGGCAGACCGGAGCGGGCGTCACTGCGGCGCTCGAACAGGCTGCGCAAGGCACCCAGTGGCGCCTGCTGACTGCGGGCCAGCACCAGCGCAGCGTAGGCCTGCACCGCGAAGCGGGTGTGCTCGGAATTCTGGCTGTAGTTCACTTCGATCAAGTTGCGCTCTTGCAGATAACGCAGCAGGCGCTCGTTGGCTTTCTTCAAAGCTTCGGCCGGCACGCCGTAACCTTGCTCGCGAGCGCGCAGCAGGAAGTCGGTGACATAGGCGGTCAGCCAGTACTCTTCCTCGCTGTCCGAACTCCACAGGCCGAAGCTGCCGTTGTAGCGCTGCATGCCCAAAAGGTGCTCGATACCCATCTCGATCTTGCGTTTGCGCACATCGGCCGGCTCGCCCTTGATGCCCAGGCGCTTGAGGCTTTCGGCGTCGGCGTAGAGCGACGGATACAGGCCGCTGGTGGTCTGCTCCAGGCAGCCATAGGGATACGCCTCAAGCGCACGGATCTGCTCGGCGAGGTTCAATGGCGGGCGGCTCGACAGGGCGAGGCTGGCTTCCAGGCCCGCTGGTTCGAACTCGGCCAGATCGCTCTCCGGCAAGCTCCAGGGTTGATCCTTGAGTGCCACCCGGTAGTGCTTGAGCATCGCCGGGTAGGCCGGGCGAATGCCCAAGGTCCATTCACGCTCGAAGGCCATGGCAGGCTCGCCTGGCAGTTGCAAGCCGTTGACCTGCACATGGACCTTGCCCTGGCCCAGGCCACCCTGGGCTTGAACCGGAATCATCAAGGTGCTGCGCTGGCCTTCGGCCAAGGTGATGTTTTGCTGATTGGCGGCAACCAGGCCAAGCTGACCTTCGGTGCTCAGTTGCACAGTCAGTTGCTGGGCGCGACCGGACAGGTTGGCCAAATCCAGCGCCAGGTTGGTGCGGTCGCCGCCGGCCAGGAAGCGTGGCGCCGACAACTCGGCGATCAGCGGCGCGGCGACCACCGTCTTGCCTTCGGCCATGCCGAAGTGCTCGTCGCTCCAGGCCTGGGCCATCAGCCGCAGCTCACCGTTGAAATCGGGGATGTCGACAGTGGCCTCGCCTTCACCCTTGTCGTTGAGGGTCACCGGCAGGCTCTGCTGAGCGACGATGGTCACTGTGGTATTGGGGCGCTTGCCGCCCTTGGCCATGCCCGCATCGCCACCGAACGCCAAACTCGCCAGACGGCCTTGGCCGGCTTCGATCAGCTGGCCGTAGATGTCCAATTGGTCAGCACCATAGGCCTTGCGGCCGAACAGGCTGGCGAAGGGGTCTGGGGTCTTGAAGTCGGTGATATTGAGGATGCCGACATCCACCGCCGACAGCAGCACATGCACCTGCTTGGGAACGCTGCCATCGGCATTGGCGGCTTTGAACTTGACCGTTAGCGGCTGCTTGGGGCGCATCTTCTCCGGCGCTTGCAAGGTCACCGCCAGCTTGCGCTCGGCGCGATCGAGCGGCAGGTGCAGTACGCCAACCGCGCGCTTGGGCGTGGCATTGGCCTTACGCTCACCGGGGCGGATCACCAGGGCGCTGATATACAGGTCGTGGCGCGCCCACTTGCTATCGAGCTTGACGTCGAAGGTCTTGCCCTCGGCAGGCACATCGATCTCTTGCCACCACAGCGGACCGTCGCTGGATTCGACCATCAGGTAACCACTGCCGGCGGCCGGTGGGGTGACGGTGACCTGGGCAGTGGCGCCATCGGCGTAGGACTTCTTGTCCAGCGCCAGCTTGACCTGGTCGGGACGTACCGCGCCGCCTTCGGCGTTGTCCTGGGCACGGTAGCCAGCCCAGAAGCGTGCGCTGGACACCAGGCCAGTCTGCGGATCTTCCACCTCGACCCGGTATGGGCCCCACTCGACCAGGAAGTTGAGCTTGGCCGTGGAGCCGGCCTTGACGCTGACAGTCTCCTCGCTCTGGGTCAGGAACTTCTCGTTGTAGTTGTAGCTCCAGCCGTCGCTGTCCGAGTAGTTCCAGTAGTAGTCACGACGCTCGCGGATCAGGCGCACCTTGAGGTTATCGACTGCGAGCTTTTTACCATTGCGGTCGGCCACCAGCACTTCGAATTCGACTGGGCCGTCGCTGTCGGTTTCTTCCCCCTCGAACAGCCCGCGCAGGCCCGGCAGGCGCTCGGCCGGCCAGATCGGTTGTTCGAAGCGGCGGGTAATCGGCCGACCACCCGACTCTTGCAGGCTGGCCTGCACAGTCAGTTGCAGGGGCGAACGAGCCTCGGCCCAGCGGCTCTCGATGTCCACTGTTGCCTTGCCGGCCTGGTCGAGGGTGACTTCGTCCAGTTCCAGATCCTGATTGAGCTCGGTCTCGGTGACCGAACCGAACTGATAACCCGGCAACGCCGGCACTGCCTCACGCAGCGGCCGCACATAGGCCTGGCCGCTCAGGCGGTTGCCGGCAGCAGGCGCGCCATAGAGGTAGCGGCCGTTGACCTGGATGTGTGCGGTTTGCTCAGGGCTCAGCGGCGTGCTACTGCCCTTGAGCTCAAGCGCCAGACGCTCGGGCAAAAAATCCTCGACGAGGAATTCGTACACCTGCTTGCGACCACCGCCCACGTCCAGCAGCAGTTGCCAGCGACCGGTAGGCGCCTCAGTGGCCAATTGCAGCTGATATTGATAAAGGCCATTGGCATCGGCCTCCCAGACGAATTTGCGGCTGACCTGCTCATCCGGTCGGCGCACTTCCACGCTCACCGGCTGGACCTTGATGGGCTTGCCGTCCTGATCGCGCAACAGGCCATTGAGCAACACGGTTTCACCCGGACGATACAAGTCGCGCGGGCCAAAGATGAAGAACTGCAGCGGGTTGGCTTGAGGGCCGGTGATATCGAATTCAGCCAGGTCCAGGGCAGCGGTGTTCAGACGCAGCAAGGTGGTGTGGACACCTTGGGTGGCGATCAGGGTGTCGGCCTTGGCCGTGATCGGCAGTTGCGCATGGCCGTCGCTGTCGGTCTTGGCCTGGGCCAGCAGCTTGCCCTTGTCATCGTGCAGTTCGAGGTTGACCGCGTTGAGCGCCTTGCCGCCTTCCAGGGCCTGGGCGAATACGTCCAGACGGTCACGGTAACGGTGCGCGGAGACGCCGATGTCACTGAGGGTGAACAGGGTCGCCGGCTGCGAGTAGTCGTAGGTGCCGGAGGCACGCATCACGGCCAGGTACACGCCTGGGTCTTGCAGTGGCTTGATCCCGGCGATGGGCAGCAACACGGTTTCGCGGGTGTTGCGCGCAGGGTTGAGGTCGAAGCGGCCGCTGTACACCAGCTCGGCCATCTGCAACGTTTCCTTGGACTGGTAGTAGTACAAGCTGCTGTTACGGCCCCAGTTGACCAGGAAGGTCGAGAGCATTTCCGGCTTGATGCGGAAGAACTCCACATCGACCTTGTCGACGTTCAGGGCGATCACCGGCAGGCCTTCGGCCAGGCGGGTGGGCAGCAACGAGCCACGGCTAGCGAAGCCGATGGTCGGCTGCATGTCGCGGGTTTCCAGGCGGCTGACCGATTCACTGGCCAGCGCGTTGCCATTGACTGCCAGCAGGCCCTTGTCGACAGTCAGGACCAGCTTGCGCTGCGGCTCAAGGTGGCGCAGGCGCAGCTCCATTTGGTTGTCCGAGAGCTCCCAAGCGCCATCGACCTTGCCTTTGACGGTATCGACCAGGTGCACCTTGGCGGCGAAGTCCTGGCTGGCATCCAGCGGAGCGGAAAAGCTGATCGACAACGCACTGGCACCGTCGACCTGGGTTTCCGAGACATCCAGTACAGTCAGCTCGCGACCGGCATAGCGTTTTGCGAGAACGGCGGGGTCTTCGCGCTTGGCCGGTTTAGCTTCGGCAGGCGCAGTGGCCGCCGGTTTTTCCGCGGGTGCAGGGGTGTCCTTGGAGGAGGAATCACAGGCACTGAGCAGGGCCAGCGCGCAGGCCAGCAACAATCCTTTGTTGAGCATGAGAGAGGGGACTCTTCGGCAGCGTGTTCGTAAGGGCACCAACTATAGCGCAACCGCGAGCGCCGCACCCGGTATGGAGCGGCAAGTGAGACCGCGTTCGCGCAGTTTGGTTGCCTGGCCGCTACAATGCCGTCGGGCAAATGTACTACTTACCCGGAATAGTCTTACAAGCAGTTCCACTTCCAGGACTTCGCATGTTTTCTCTTATCGCCGACTGGCGTGATCGCCCGAGCCACCGCAAGGTCTGGGGCCTGGCCGCGCCGATGATCCTGTCCAACATCTCGGTGCCCCTGGTCGCGCTGGTCGACAGCACCGTCATCGGCCATCTGCCGCATGCTCACCAGCTCGGCGCGGTGGCGGTGGGCGCCACCCTGTTCACCTTCATGGTCGGGCTGATGGGCTTCCTGCGCATGGGCTCAACGGGCTTCGCTGCCCAGGCTGCAGGGCGCGCCGACGGTGCAGCGTTGCGCCAGGTGCTGGTGCAAGGGCTGCTGCTGGCGCTGGGCTTCGCCATCGTCATCGGCCTGCTTGCCTTGCCCTTCAGCCAATTGGCGTTGCACGCCATGCAGCCGAGCGCGGCGCTGCATCAATCCACCGAAGATTTTTTCCACACGCGCTTGCTGGGTTTGCCGGCAGCCTTGGCCAGCTACGCCCTGGTCGGCTGGTTCCTCGGTACGCAGAACGCCCGCGCGCCGCTGGCCATCCTGCTCACTACCAACGTGCTGAACATTGCCCTGAACCTGTGGTTCGTCCTTGGCCTGGACTGGGGCGTGGTCGGTTCGGCGCGGGCCTCGGTGATCGCTGAGTGGAGTGCTGCGCTGCTGGGCCTGGCCCTCACCCGCCCGGCGTTGCGCGCCTACCCTGGGCAGATCGCCTGGGCGGCGTTGAAACGTTGGCAGGCCTGGCGGCCGTTGCTGTCGGTTAACCGCGATATCTTTTTGCGCAGCCTGGCCTTGCAGCTGGTGTTCCTGCTGCTGACGGTACAAGGCGCGCGCTTGGGCGAGGCGACAGTGGCGGCCAATGCCTTGCTGCTCAATGGGCTGATGCTGACGGCTTATGCCCTGGATGGCCTGGCCCATGCGGTCGAGGCGTTATGCGGCCACGCCATCGGCGCGCGTGATCGCCAGACCCTGCGCCGCTCGCTGGTGGTGGCGGGCGGCTGGTCGTTGATCGTGAGTATCGGCTTTGCGCTGTTGTTCCTGCTTGGCGGGCATCTGTTCATCGACTTGCAGACAGATATCCAAAGCGTACGTGCGGCGGCGTATCCGTTCTTGCCCTATCTGGCGTTGCTGCCGCTGGTGGCGGTGTGGAGTTATTTGCTCGATGGCTTGTTCATTGGCGCGACCAGGGCGCAGGAAATGCGCAATGCGATGCTGCTCAGCGTGGTGCTGGCTTGCCCGTTGGCGTGGATGGCGAGTGGGTTCGGCAACCATGGATTGTGGTTGGCGTTTCTCGGCTTCATGGGGTTGCGGGCGGTGACGCTGGGGTGGTTGGGGTGGCGGTTGGAGCGGCAGGGACAGTGGGTGCCCTGAGTGCAGTGATGTTCTCAAGATCTTGGGGCCGCCTTGCGGCCCCAAGATCTGGATTACACCCAAGCCATTGAAGCTTACGACGACAGGTAGGAAGAGCGGGTCAAGCCAAGGCGCAACGCATCCAGATACTGGGTACGCTCACGCGCAGTGATCTTGGCGCTGGCGACCTTGTCACGGTAATGCGTCATCAACTCCTCCGGCGACAAGTGCACGTAGCGCAGCATGTCTTCGATGGTGTCATGGGTCTCGATCCCGGCGTGGTACACGCTGCCATCGGCATTCTGGTAGATGTTCACCGAATCGGTGTCACCAAACAGGTTATGCATGTCGCCCAGGATCTCCTGGTAAGCACCGACCAGGAAGATCCCCAACAGGTAGTCTTCACCTTCGTTGATGCCATGCACCGGCAGGCTGGTCTCGATGCTCTGCTCATCGACATACTGGTTGATCTTGCCATCCGAGTCACAGGTCAGATCCTGCAGCACGGCGCGGCGCAGCGGCTCTTCGTTGAGGCGATGCAGCGGCAGAATCGGCAGTACCTGGCCAATCGCCCAGGTGTCCGGCAGGCTCTGGAACACCGAGAAGTTGCAGATGTACTTGTCGGCCAGCTTGTCGTTGAGTTCATCGAGCACTTGGCGATGCGAACGTTGGCGAGCCTTGAGCGAGTTGTGCAGGCGGCGGCACACAGCGAAGTAGCACTGCTCGGCCAGGGCTTTCTCGGCCAGGCTGATCTTGCCGTCGGCATACTGCGCGGCCACGTCACCCATGTAGTGGGTAGCGCGCCAGTAGGTCTCGGTCACCATCTCGATATCGGTCGGGCCGAGCAGGTCGACCAGCCACTGCACGGTCTCCGGCAGGCTTTCCTTGTTTTCGATGGTCGGCACTTCGTCGTTGTGCTTCTCGACGTCGGTGACCTGCACCACCAGCATCGCGTGGTGCGCAGTCAGGGCGCGGCCGCTTTCCGAGAAGATGTGCGGGTGCGGCAGGCCTTGGGCATCGCAGAACTCCTTGAGCATGCCCACCACGACTGCGGCGTAATCGTCGATGTCGTAGTTGATTGAGCTGGCGTTGCGCGAGTGAGTGCCGTCGTAGTCGACCCCCAGGCCGCCACCGACGTCGATGTGATCGACCGGCAGGCCCAAGGCGCGCAGCTCGCCGTAGTAGCGGATAGCTTCCTTGAAGCCGTGCTGGTAGTCCGCCAGGTTGGCGATCTGCGAGCCCATGTGGAAGTGCAGCAGGCGAATGCCCTGGTCCAGGCCGGCGCCACGGAAGCGCTCGACCACCGAGATGAGCTGGGCCGCAGACAGACCGAACTTGGACTTCTCGCCACCGGTATCGGCCCACTTGCTCGACGCCAGCGACGACAGGCGCACGCGCAGGCCCACTTGCGGCTTGACCTTCAGCTCAGCGGCTTCCTCGATCACCAGGGCGACTTCGGATTCTTTCTCGATGACGATGAACACGTTGTGGCCAAGCTTCTGGCCCATCAGCGCCAGGCGAATGAACTCGCGGTCTTTGTAACCGTTGCAGACGATGGTGCCGCCTTTGGGTGCCAGCGCCAGCACGGCCAGCAGCTCGGGCTTGGAGCCGGCCTCCAGGCCAATCGAGACGTTCTGGGTGGCGATGATGTTTTCCACCACCGCTTCTTGCTGGTTGACCTTGATCGGGTACAGGGCGGTGTACTGGCTCTGGTACTCCAGGCGCGCGATGTTGGCGTCGAAGGCGCCGGTCAGCTGGCGCACGCGGTCCTGCAAAATATCGGGGAAGCGCACCAGCAGCGGCAGCGACAGGCCGCTCTGACGCAGTTCGTCGACCTGCTCGAACAGGTCGATCGGCGCGCTGTTGGGGCCATTGGGGCGCACTTCGACGCGCCCGGCTTCATTGATGGCGAAATACCCTGCGCCCCAATGGCGGATGCCATAAACACTGCGGCTATCGGCCACGGTCCACTGGCTACCATCGTCTTTGCGTGTGCGTCGTACGGACATTCAAGTCCCCTGTAGAAAAGTCGAAGACACTGCCCTACCGAAAGGGCGCTGGCAGTGTAGAAACTGAAAATGACGGTTCGTCCATGTCCAGGGATAGACCCTGACTACGGAAACGAGTTTAGAAAGCCCTGGGGAAAAATGCGTCCAGGCGGATCAACCGCCGGATTTTTTCGCCTTGAAGCCCAGCTTGGTCAGCTCGCCGAGCAGCAGCTCGACGTGGTCGCCCTGAATCTCGATGACCCCATCCTTCAGCGCTCCGCCCGTGCCACAGCGACGCTTGAGGTTGGTGGCCAGCTCCTTGAGCTGTTCGAGGGCCAGCGGTACGCCGCTGACCGTAGTCACGGTCTTGCCGCCGCGACCTTTGCTTTCGCGGCGCACGCGGGCGATTCCGTCACCTTCGGGGATGACGTGCTGCTTGCAGATGCAGGCGTCCGCCGGCTTGCCGCACGCTGGGCAATGCCGACCGGCATCGGTGGAATACACGAGACCGCCAAGGGCGGAGAAGGAAGAAGCTTTCTTGGCCACTTTTGTTCCTCTTGCTGAGGACAAAAACTGGTCGACGCCATTGCCTGGAACCGACCGCGAAGCCCCACTCTGGCAGGGGCGGCGCTACTGACGCAGATCTTGCGACAGCCCGAAAAGGGCGCGCAGTGTAACGATAAATGCGCCGGTTGCTAAGTACTGGAATGCGCCATTTTACGAAGCATTCGCGACGTCAGGCCAAGCGCTGCCGGTAGCGCTGCAACGCGGCCAGAGAATCCGGGCAATACGCCAGCTGCCGCTGATCGATCTCGACCTGCTCGAGGTTGGCAAAGCGGGCTTCGATGACTTCTTCCGGTTGCAACCGCAGCGGGCCATCCCAGACCGCCGAGAACACCGCGCACCAGAGCCGGTTACCCGGCTGGTCAAAGAAGAACTTCTCGTGAAACCGCAACTCGACGCCGCAAACGCCGAGCTCTTCTTCAAGCTCCCTGGCCGCCGACTCGGCATAGCTCTCATCGGCCGCGACCATGCCACCTGCCGCCACGTCCCAATACCCCGGATACACGGCTTTACTCAACGAACGGCGGTTGATGCACAGCTCGCCGGCACTGTTGAACAGCAGAATGAAGGTGCCACGACCGATCAAGCCACGCTCGCGCAACTCGGCCCGGGGCAATGCCCCGAGCAGTTGGTCGGCGTCATCGACCCAGGCAATCTGCTCAAGGTCGGAGGCCGCGCGGTGGGCGGCCTCGGCTGGGGTGATGGGCATACTCAGCCTTGCGACAGCAACTGACGCAGGTCGATCACAGCGGCGTTGGCGCGGGAAATATAGTTGGCCATCACCAACGAATGGTTGGCCCACATGCCAAAGCCACTGCCATTGAGCACCATCGGGCTCCACAGCGCTTCCTGCGAAGCTTCCAGCTCACGAATGATCTGGCGCACGCTGACCGTGGCGTTCTTCTTCGCCAGCACGTCGGCAAAGTCGACCTCAATCGCACGCAGCAGGTGCGACAGCGCCCAGGCCTGGCCACGGGCTTCGTAGAACACGTTGTCGATTTGCAGCCACGGCGTCTCGACCAGTTCCTCATCGAGCTGCGGCGCTTGGCCGGCAACCACCGTTTCGGTCTTCAGGGTGCTGTTGAGCTTGACCCGGCCAACACTGGCCGACAGGCGCTGGGACAGCGAGCCCAAACGCGTGGCGACGTCGCCCAGCCAGTTGTTCAGGTTGTCGGCACGGGTGTAGAAGATCGCGCCCTGGTCACCAGCGGCCAGGCGCGCCTGGTAACGGTTCAGCGACTTGATGCCTTCTTCGAACTCCGATTCGCTCGACGGCAGGATCCAGCTCTTGTTGTCGAAGTTGAAGCGCGGCTCGGCCTTGGCCAGGTCAGCATCCTCGGTGGACTGCGACTGCGAACGGGCGAAGTCCTTGCGCAGCGCACGCGACAGGTCACGCACCTGGACCAGCACGCCATATTCCCAGCTCGGCATGTTGTCCATCCACAAGCCAGGTGGGAAACGGTCGTTGGAAATGTAGCCACCGGGCTTGTCGAGCAGCGTGCCGGCGACAGTCTTGAGGGTTTCGATGGTGGTGTAGCCGACGACCATCTTGTGGCCAGTGCGCTCGGAGGCGGCCTGGGCATTTTGCTGCACCGGGAACAACTCCGGCTCCTGGCTCCAGTACCAACCCAGGCCGATGCATACCAGCAGGTACAGCCCAATCAGGGTGCCCAGGGCACGGCTCCAAAGGCCACCAAGGTAGCTACGAGTAGCAGCGCCACGGGTGTCGGCCCGCTCGCGGGGCTCAGCTTTGGCCTCGCGGTTTTTCCAGTCCAGCATGGCTTTGTCCTTAATTTGTCACGACGGTTGAGGGCTTGGACCTCAGGTCTGCCCCAGGGTGCCACGGCAAGCCCGCGTCGCAGCACTATAAAGCAGACACCGCCTTACGCATAAGCGACCAATCGGTCAGCAACTGAATAAGCAGACTTGAACGCTTTGTTGACACGAAGCACTCGCTTGTCGGAAAAGCGGTGCTAGCATAGAGCCATCATCGCACCTGCATATTCCCAATCTATAAGTAGTCAGGACATGACCCAGCCAGCAGAGCCCAGCCACGAGCGCCTCAAGCAGCACTTCGCCCAGCGGGTCATCCACCAGGCCCGACAGATCCTCGAGATCTGGCAGCGCCTGCAACGTGGCGAGTGGTCGGCGAGCGACCTGGGCGAGCTGAGCGAGGCCAACCTGCGCCTGCAACGGTACGCCGAGCGCTTCGAACAGCCAGAGCATGGCAGCCTGTCAGTGGCGATCGGGCAGACCTTGCGCGCCATCGAAGCCAACAGTGCGCGACTCAACTCCGAGTCGATCGCTGAGCTCAACCGCTTGATGCAGCGCCTGTCGCGCACCGGCCTGCGCAAAGGTGATCAGCTCGATAACGTGCCGCTGCCACCACTGCGCAAGCCGGTATATATCCTGCTACAAGATCACGATCGCGCCGAGCGCCTGGCCCAGCAGCTGGAATTCTTTGGCCTGGGCGTGCAGGCCTTGTTCAGCGCCGAGGCGTTCTGCTCGTCGATGAATGAACGGCTGCCTGCGGCGATCGTGATGGACGTCGACTTCAGCGGCCCAGGTTGCGGCTTGCAGCTAGCGGCCAAGGCCCAGCAGGGCCTGGAGCAGCACATCCCGCTGCTGTTTTTCAGCCTGCACGAAACCGACACCCCTACCCGCCTGGCCGCGGTGCGCGCCGGTGGCCAGGAATTTCTCACCGGCACCCTGGAAGCCTCCAGCCTGCTGGAGAAAGTCGAACTGCTGACCAGCGCCGCCCAGTACGACCCGTTTCGGGTGCTGATCATCGACGATTCGCGCGCCCAGGCCATGCACACCGAACGCCTGCTCAACGGCGCCGGAATGATCACTCGCACGCTCACCGAACCGATCCGCACCATGGCCGAGCTTGCCGATTTTCAGCCCGACCTGATCATCCTCGATATGTACATGCCCGATTGCACCGGCACTGAGCTGGCCAAAGTGATACGCCACAACGACCGCTATGTCAGTGTGCCGATCATCTACCTGTCGGCCGAGGATGACCTGGACAAGCAGCTCGATGCCATGAGCGAGGGCGGCGATGACTTCCTGACCAAGCCGATCCGTTCGCGCCACCTGATCACCACCGTGCGCAACCGCGCCGCCCGTGCGCGCCATCTCAAGGCGCGGATGGTTCGTGACAGCCTGACTGGGTTGTACAACCACACCCACATTCTCCAACTGCTGGAGGACTGCAGCTTTCGCGCCCGCCGCGAAGAACTGCCGCTGAGCTTTGCCATGCTCGATATCGACCACTTCAAGAAGATCAACGACCGCCACGGCCACCCCATGGGCGATCGGGTGATCAAGAGCCTGGCGTTGTTTCTCAAGCAACGGTTGCGCAAGACCGACTATATCGGCCGCTATGGCGGTGAAGAATTCGCCATTGTCATGCCCAATACCCACCTGGCGGCAGCGCATAAGGTGCTCGACGAAATTCGTCGGAGGTTCTCCGAGATTCTCTATCCAGCCCAGCCGCAGGACCTGCATTGCACTTTCAGCGCCGGGGTGGTGCAACTGGATGAACAGCATGATGCGCTGACCATGGCCAGTGCCGCAGACGAGGCGCTGTACCGAGCCAAACATGCGGGACGTAACTGTGTGGTGCGAGTAGAGCCGTAGCGCCTTCGCCTTAGCGCTTTGGCGCCTCAACAAAGCGGTCAACACCGAGATAAAGGCAAATAGCCACTTTTTTATGGCGCCAACCCTCCGCCGTCATCACCGCGTCACAAAATCGCAATAACTTCAGGCACCTATCTCTCCACTCCCGCCGGAAGTTCGCGCCATGCGCCTGAAGTGGCTGACCAATTTCAATACCCTCTTGCTGGTAACCGTGTGCATTGCCCTGGGCGCAACCTTGTGGTGGTCGCAACGCGCCCTCGAGCGCCCCTATCAACTGATGGAGCGCTACCTGGGCCTGTCGCAGCAGTTCCAGAACCAAGCCGCGCGCAACATCCAGGCGTATCTGGCCAGTGGCGACGCCCTGCGCCACGCAGCCGCCACCGAAGCCAATCAACAATTGCACCAGGCGCTAGCCCAATGGCCGCAGCCACTGGCTGAACAACTGCGGCCGAGCCTGGATAACTTGCAGGCCTTCACCACTAACGAGCTCCTTGCCGCCGGCAAGCTTGCAGGCGATCCGCAAGCCCTGCTGCTGCAAGCCGAACGTGAGCTAGGGGCCAACCTCGAACAACTGGCAAGCTACGCCCGTGACAGCGGCAGCAGCGATGCCCCTCGCTATCTTGCTCCCGTGCTGGACGCCGCCGTACACCTGGGGCGCTTGTCACTGGCGCGCGACAAACTGGTCAGCAGTGGCCGAGCAGAGCTGGCCGACGAAGTCGAGCGCGAACTGCAGCTGATCCGCACCCAGGCCGAGGCGATCGACGCCCTACCCCTGCTCGGGGTGACCCGCAGCGCCGAGTCCAACGCCGACGACTTCGCCGCGCTGATGGGCCTGCAAACCCAGGCCAGCGAGCAACAGGAAGACGTTGCCGTAGGCCTCAAGCGCGAGCTACAAAGCCTGCTCAGTCGTTATCCTGGCGAACTGCAACGCACCCGCGAACAGATCCAGCGCCACGCAGCCTTGGCCACCAGCACCGGCGAACGTCTGGATGCGGTGCAACAGGCCATCGCCGCCCTAGAGCCGCAGGTACGTGCGCAACATGGCCAGATCGCCAGCGAGGTGCGCATCATCCAAGGCCTGATGATCGGCCTGATCCTACTGATCGCGCTGCTCATCGACACCCTCCAGCGCCGCCTCACCCGCACCCTGACCCACCTGGCGCCAGCGCTGTCACGCTGGGCCGAGGGCGACTTCGGCCAAGCCATTGCATTGGGCAAGACCAACCGTGAACTGCACGATATCCAGGAGTCGCTCAACCGCCTGCGCCTGTACCTGGTCGAACTGGTCGGCACCCTGCGCGCCAACGCCGAGCAAGTGGCCGGCAGCAGCCATGCCCTGGCCAGCATGAGCAGCGCCCTGCACGATGGCGCCGAGCGCCAGGCCGGCGACACTGCGCAGATCCGCGATGCCCTGGGCGAGCTGGAGGCGACCATTCAACAGGTGGCGGGCGACGCCAGCTCCGCGGCCGATGCCAGCCACGATGCCGGGCGCGCCGTCGAGCATGGCCAGGCGGTGATTGGCCAAAGCCTTTCCGGGTTACGTGCCTTGGTCGATGAAGTGCAGGGCAATGCGCAGATGATCGAGCAACTGGCCGAAGAGTCGGCGACCATCGGCGGCGTCCTGACAGTGATTCGCTCGATTGCCGAACAAACCAATCTGCTGGCCCTCAACGCCGCCATCGAAGCCGCTCGAGCGGGCGAGATGGGCCGCGGCTTTGCCGTGGTGGCCGACGAGGTGCGCTCGCTGGCCCAGCGCACCACCGGCGCTACCGGTGAGATCCAGGCGCTGATCGACCGGCTGCAACAGGCTGCGCGCGAATCGGTCAATGGCATGCGCATCCAGCTTGAGCATGCCGAGGCGACCGCCAGCCAGGCGCAGGCTGCCGACGGCGCCTTGGATGAGATTGTCAGTGCGATTCGGACCATCTCCGATACCGCCGTGCGAATTGCCGATGTCACCGCCCAGCAGACAGGGGCAGTGAGCGAAATCAGGGATCACAGTGAGCGAATCCATGAGCTGGGCGAAGACAACCTGCAGCGCATTGGCGAAGGCCGCGAGCAGGGTGAGCAACTGCTCAAGCTGGGTGGGCAGCTCAATAGCGCGGTGCGGGCGTTCAGGCTCTGAGGGGGCGTCGCCCGTACCGACGCTATCGCGGGGCAAGCCCGCTCCCACGCCGAGCGCCTTGCCAGGAGTTACACGTGGGCTTGCCCCGCGATAGCGCCTTGCAAGGGGTTACACGTGGGAGCGGGCTTGCCCCGCGATAGCGATGGTGCAGGCAGCACAACCCCAGCGGCCATGTGTCGCGCCACAGCCTGGTACAGCCCCAATCACGAGCAACTCCGCTATCATGCCCCCACGTTCCACCTCGCGAGTCCGCCATGCGCCGCCTGTTTTTCCTGCTGTTCCTGCTGCTGGCAAGCCCCGCCTTCGCCAGCGGCCTGCTCGATAACCGCCCCAGCGCCACCCTCGGCGCGTCTTCGCTGAGCAACAGCGCCGACTTCCTGCCGGTGCACGAGGCCTTCAAGCTCAGCCTGGTCAGTAGCGACGCGCACACCATCAAGCTGCGTTTCGTTGCCAGCGACGGCTACTACCTCTATCGCC
The DNA here is from genome assembly GCF_051129895.1 of Pseudomonas sp. Je.1.5.c. Lineage (NCBI taxonomy): Bacteria > Pseudomonadati > Pseudomonadota > Gammaproteobacteria > Pseudomonadales > Pseudomonadaceae > Pseudomonas > Pseudomonas sp. Je.1.5.c. The sequence continues at coordinate 11,150 of NZ_JBCPSP010000028.1, read as the reverse complement.
ACCGCTTCCAGTTCCGCAGCGAGCCGGCCGACATCGCCCTGGGCGCAGCGCAGATCCCGCCTGGCGAGGCCAAGCACGACGAATTCTTCGGCGATGTCGAGGTGTATCACGGCGTCCTCGACATCACCCTCCCACGCCCAGCCGCCGATCAACGTGCCTTCACCCTGCTGGTGGGCTACCAGGGCTGCGCCGACAAGGGTTTGTGCTATCCGCCGGAGACCGCGCGACTGCCGATCACTGGCGAGGGTGGCGTAGTCCCAGGCTCAGCTGACGCCGGCTGGAATTGGAAATCGCTGTTGCTGTTCTTCCTCGCCGGGATCGGCCTGACCTTCACCCCCTGCGTACTGCCGATGCTGCCAATCCTCTCTGGGGTGGTCCTGCGCGGTCAGGTGGGCGGATGGCGTGGCCTGAGCCTGTCGCTGGCCTATGTGCTGCCGATGGCCGCCTGCTTCGCCGTGCTCGGTGCGCTGATGGGCGTCTTCGGTGCCAGCCTGAACCTGCAGGCACGCCTGCAATCGGCCTGGGTACTGGTGCCGTTTGCGCTGTTCTTCGTGATCTTCGCCCTGGCCATGTTCGGCTTATTCGAGCTGAAGCTGCCGCAAGCCTTGAGCAATCGCCTGGACAGCGTCGCCAACCGCACCAAAGGTGGCTCGCTGCTGGGCGCGGCGGTGCTCGGCGTACTCTCCAGCCTGCTGGTTTCGCCTTGCGTCTCGGCGCCGCTGGCCGGCGCCCTGCTGTATATCAGCGCCAGTGGTGATGCGCTGGGCGGCGCGTTGAAGCTGTTCGCCCTGGGCCTGGGCATGGGTGCGCCACTGTTGCTGGTGGCGACCGGCGGTGCAGCCTGGCTACCCAAGAGCGGTGCTTGGCTCAATACCGTCAAGAACGCGATTGGCGTACTGCTGCTGGGCCTGGCGATCGGTCTGCTCAGCCGAGTCTTGCCAGGCCCAGTGACGCTGCTGCTGATTGGTCTGCTGGCGGCAGGCGTAGCGCTGTTCCTTGGCGCGCTGGAGTTTGTCATCAAGACGCCCCGGGAACGTCTGGCGCAACTGCTGGGCCTGGCCCTGCTGGTGTATGCGCTGGCCTGCTGGTACGGCGCCTTGAGCGGCCAGGGCGATCCGTTGCGGCCACTGCCGCACGCCGCAGTGGCGACAAGCGCAGGCACATCGGTGAGCAAGACCGATGCCTGGCAGACCATCACCACCCCCGCAGCGCTGGATGCGGCCTTGGCTCAGGCCAAGGCGGCAGGCCAGCCGGTGCTGCTCGACTGGTACGCCGACTGGTGCATCAGCTGCAAGGTGATCGAGCACGAAGTGCTCAGCGCACCCCAGGTGCAAGCTCAGCTGGGCACCTTCAAATTGCTGCGTTTCGATATCACCGAAAGCAACGCCGAGCAGCGCGGTCTGCTCGACCGTTACCAGCTGTTCGGCCCGCCAGCACTGCTGTTCTTTGCCGCGAACGGCAGCGAAATGACCAGCGATCGGGTCGTTGGCGAAATAAACGCCGGCGAATTTGCAGACATTCTCACGCGCGTGCGCGGCAAACTCGGTCTATAACTTCCCGCTGACTGGGACTTTTCTCTGTATAGGTGACCAAAATTAATCATTTGGTCACATACTTTGCGCGAATCTCGGACATCGTGCTGGCTATTGCAGGGAACTGGACACTCGTGGTCGCTTTGCGGCATAGTCGCCGCGCATGTCGAATTGCCCTACAAGACCAAGGAACCCGCAGATGGCAACCCTACTGGTGCTGCATGGCCCCAACCTCAACCTGCTCGGTACCCGCGAGCCAGGTCACTATGGTGCCGCCACCCTCGCCCAGATCAACCAGGACCTGGAGCAGCGTGCCCGCGCCGCAGGCCACCATCTGCAGTACCTGCAGAGCAATGCCGAATACGAACTGATCGACCGTATCCACGCCGCGCGTAACGAAGGCGTCGACTTCATCCTGATCAATCCGGCTGCTTTCACCCACACCAGCGTCGCATTACGTGACGCATTGCTGGCAGTGAGCATCCCATTCATCGAAGTGCACCTGTCCAACGTGCACAAGCGTGAACCGTTCCGTCATCACTCCTACTTTTCCGATGTTGCTGTAGGGGTGATCTGCGGCTTGGGCGCCACCGGTTACCGGTTGGCCCTGGAGTCTGCGCTGGAACACCTGGCTGCCAACGCACAGCCCTGATGACACAAGGCCTTGGCCCCTTGGGGCCGAGGCCATAGAGAAACGTTTTCGACACGTTTTCAAATTACGTCCCCGACCGAACCTTGGGAGTTGCTGATTAATGGATATCCGTAAAGTCAAAAAGCTGATCGAACTGCTGGAAGAGTCCGGCATCGACGAACTGGAGATCAAGGAAGGCGAAGAGTCCGTTCGCATCAGCCGTCACAGCAAGACCCCAGCTGCCCAGCAGTACTTCGCTCCACAACCGATGCACGCAGCGCCCGTCGCCGCCGCTCCAGTTGCAGCCGCACCAGTGGCTGAAGCCGCTGCCGCCGCACCCGCACTGAAAGGCACCGTGGTCCGTTCGCCGATGGTAGGTACCTTCTACCGCAAGCCTTCGCCGACCTCGCCGAACTTCGCTGAAGTCGGTCAGAGCATCAAGAAGGGCGACACCCTGTGCATCGTCGAAGCGATGAAGATGATGAACCACATCGAAGCCGAAATCGGCGGTGTCATCGACGCCATCCTGGTAGAAGACGGTCAGCCGGTTGAGTTCGACCAGCCGCTGTTCACCATCGTTTGATTCGCGGAGAGCCAACGATGTCTGGGAAGCTGGAAAAAGTCCTGATCGCCAACCGTGGGGAAATTGCCCTGCGGATCCTGCGTGCCTGCAAAGAGCTGGGCATCAAGACCGTCGCCGTGCACTCCACGGCCGACCGTGAACTGATGCACCTGGGCCTGGCAGACGAGTCGGTCTGCATTGGTCCTGCTTCGTCCAAAGACTCCTACCTGCACATCCCGGCGATCATCGCCGCTGCCGAAGTGACAGGCGCTACCGCAATCCACCCTGGCTACGGCTTCCTCGCGGAAAACGCCGACTTCGCCGAGCAAGTGGAGAAATCCGGTTTCGCCTTCATCGGCCCGAAAGCCGACACCATTCGCCTGATGGGCGACAAGGTTTCGGCCAAGGACGCGATGATCAAGACCGGCGTGCCGACCGTTCCGGGTTCTGACGGCCCACTGCCGGAAGACGAAGAAACCGCCCTGGCGATCGCTCGCGAAGTCGGTTATCCGGTGATCATCAAGGCCGCCGGTGGCGGTGGTGGTCGCGGTATGCGCGTGGTGCACAAGGAAGAGGATCTGATCTCCTCGGCCAAACTGACCCGTACCGAAGCCGGTGCAGCCTTCGGCAACCCGATGGTCTACCTGGAGAAGTTCCTGACCAACCCACGTCACGTGGAAGTTCAGGTGCTGTCCGACGGCCAAGGCAATGCCATCCACCTGGGCGATCGCGACTGCTCCTTGCAGCGCCGTCACCAGAAGGTGCTGGAAGAGGCTCCGGCCCCAGGCATCGATGAGCAGGCCCGCCAGGAAGTCTTCAAGCGTTGCGTCGATGCCTGCATCGAGATCGGCTACCGTGGCGCTGGCACCTTCGAGTTCCTCTACGAGAACGGTCGTTTCTACTTCATCGAGATGAACACCCGTGTTCAGGTGGAGCACCCGGTTTCGGAGATGGTCACCGGTATCGACATCGTCAAGGAGATGCTCAGCATCGCCGCTGGCAACAAGCTGTCGTTCACCCAGGAAGACGTGGTGATCCGCGGTCACTCGCTGGAGTGCCGGATCAACGCCGAAGACCCGAAGAAGTTCATCCCAAGCCCAGGTACCGTCAAGCACTTCCATGCCCCAGGTGGCAATGGCGTGCGGGTCGATTCGCACCTGTACAGCGGCTATTCGGTTCCGCCGAACTATGACTCGCTGATCGGCAAGCTGATCACCTACGGCAAGGATCGCGACGAGGCCATGGCGCGCATGCGCAATGCCCTGGACGAGATCGTCGTCGACGGCATCAAGACCAACATCCCACTGCACCGCGACCTGGTGCGTGATGAAGGTTTCTGCAAAGGTGGCGTCAACATCCATTACCTCGAGCACAAACTGGCTAACCAGGATTGATCTTGAGCTAATGCTGTCCACTTAAGGCTCTTGTCGCCTGCTTTGGGGCCGCTTTGCGCCCCTTCGCGGGCAAGCCCGCTCCCACAGGTACGGCGCCGCTCTGACGGTCGGCGCCGTACCTGTGGGAGCGGGCTTGCCCGCGAAGGGCTGCAAAGCGGCCCCAAAATCTTAAGTGAACAGCATTATTCGCCGTGGTTGCACGGCGCATTTCCTCGAATTAGTAGCCTCTCTACACAGCCTTCAGGGCGCCTGACGCTCATAGCGGCAGCGGCTTGAGCCAGAACGACATGATCTTGGCCGATTCCGCCTGCTCATCCAGATCGCGCCAGGCGTGTGAGCTGCGCAAGGATGGCTCGTCAAGAAACCCCCGGTTGCGCCAGAACCCGTGCAGTGGCTTGTAGTCCGTCGGCCTTAGTGGATGACCATTCGGGCGCTCCACCGTGCAGAACGCGCAATAGTCGAATTCAGCCAGCTTGTGCGCATAAGACTCGCGTTCGATGAAAAAGCGCACCCCCAGGCCCCTGCCTCGATAGGCGGGTAGCAACACCGACTCAGCAAAGTAATAAACGCTTGCCGGATCGCGCCCCTGCGCCAGGAACGGCTGCTGCAACTGGCTCGATCCATCGACCAGCGGCAGGCCAAGCGAGGCACCAACCAGCTTGCTATCGTCCAGGGCCAGGACCACCAGACTACGCCCAGAGCGGGCGTAAATGGCCAGGTAGTCGGCCTCAGACTCCAGGGTGCCATCATAGAGGTAGGGAAATTCGCGAAACACCGTCAGGCGCAGGCGAGCGAGGTCATCGATGTAAGGCGCAATCGCGGCGCCGTGCAGCAGGCGGATTTCCATGCGGGGCGGTCGTTTTGTCGATGTGGATGACGTACTCGGCTAAGCCGGGCCTGAGTCAAGACCCTATCATCGCTTGCATGCCCCCTCCTTTCCCGAACACGACAGGAACATTGCCATGACCGCTACTGAACTGGTCAACGCCTACTACCGCGCCCTCAACGCCAAGGACCTGCCAGCCTTGCTCGCCCTGCTCAGCGAAGATGTGATCCATGACATCAACCAAGGCGAGCGGCAGATGGGCAAGCGAGCGTTTGCCGCGTTCTTGGACAACTTCAACCGCTGCTATAGCGAGCGCTTGGCCGATCTGGTGGTCATGGAAAATACCGAAGGCACTCGCGCAGCGGCCGAATTTACCGTGCATGGGGCGTATCTTGCCGATGCCCCTGGGTTGCCCCCGGCCAAAGGGCAGACCTATGTGCTATCGGCCGGGGCGTTCTTCTATATCCACTGCGGCAAGATTGCCCGGATAAGTCATTACTCCAACCTCAATGATTGGCTCGAGCAGGTGGTGTGAGCCCTGCCCCGCGCTGTAGCCCGTGCGCTGTTGATTCAACGCGCGCCAGAGCAAAAACGCCATCTGCCTGGTGCGCCATCATCCACTCTGCCACTAGCAGCAAATCGCACAAACCCCACGCACTCAAGTAAACTGCACCCCTTCGCGCAGCCCAGTGCTGCCCCCAACTCGATTCATCAAAGGTACCCGCCATGCCCTGGCTGCAAGTACGCCTGGCCATCAGCCCAGAACAAGCCGAAACCTACGAAGATGCCCTGCTGGAAGTGGGTGCTGTCTCGGTGACTTTCATGGACGCCGAGGACCAGCCGATCTTCGAGCCGGACCTCAACACCACCCCGCTGTGGTCGCACACCCACCTTTTGGCCTTGTTCGAAGCCGATGCCGAGCCTGAGCAGGTATTCGCCCACCTGCGCCTGCTGACCAACGCCGAACTGCCCGAGCACCACGCCGAGGTGATCGAGGACCAGGACTGGGAACGCAGCTGGATGGACAACTTCCAGCCGATGCGCTTCGGCCGTCGCCTGTGGATCGTGCCGAGCTGGCATGAAGCGCCGGAAAAAGATGCAGTGAACCTGCTGCTCGATCCGGGCCTGGCTTTCGGCACCGGCACCCACCCGACCACCGCACTGTGCCTGGAATGGCTCGATGGCCAACAGCTCCAGGACAGCCAGGTGCTGGACTTCGGTTGCGGCTCGGGCATTCTGGCCATCGCCGCGCTGCTGCTCGGCGCCCGCGAAGCGGTCGGCACCGACATCGACGTACAGGCGCTGGAAGCTTCGCGCGACAACGCCGGGCGCAATGGCATAGGCGCAGAGCGCTTCCCGCTGTACCTGCCGGAACACATGCCGGCCATGCAGGCCGACGTGCTGGTCGCCAATATTCTCGCAGGCCCATTGGTGTCGCTGGCCCCGCAATTGTCCGGGCTGGTTCGCCCCGGTGGCCTGCTGGCGTTGTCGGGGATCCTCGCCGAACAAGGTGAGGAAGTCGCCGCAGCCTACACCAAGGACTTCGACCTGGATCCGATCGCTGAACGCGACGGTTGGGTGCGCATCAGTGGTCGCCGTCGTTCGGTCGGCCTAGAATAATTCCTTGCACAACCCCCGGATTGCCGCATGACCGACAGTTTCGTCACCCAGTGCCCGCATTGCCAGACCAGCTTTCGCGTCACTCATCATCAGTTGAGCGTGGCCCGTGGGGTGGTTCGTTGCGGCCAGTGCCTACAGGTGTTCAACGCCGCCAAGCAGTTGCTTGAGCAGAACCGTGCCGGCACTGCCCAGCCCGCTCCGGCGACGGCCGTCGCGCCGACGCCAGAAGCTGTCGACGCGCCAGCACCGGCGCCTGTCGACGCGCCAACCGCCGACAACTGGGCGGCCACCTCGCAAGCCCTTGATGACCTCGACCTGGACCAGGCGCTGGCTCATCTGGAGCGCCGTGACCAGCCGGTAGAAGGCCAGGCCGAAGCCCGCAACGATGCGCTGCAAGCCCGGCGTGACGATCACAGCCTGGACGAACACCACGACCAGCCGTTCGGCAATGCCACCGACGAGCCCGCGCAAGAGCTCCCGGCGCTGCTCGAGCCACAGCCGCCGTTGATCGAGGCACAACCACTGGACCTGGAACCGGCCCCCGGCGAACGCACCGAGCCAACCCTGAGCCTGGACCTGGAAGCCGACGACGAACCGGCTCGTCAGCAACCGACCATTGCCCTGAAAGAGCCTGAGCCTGAACTCCATCTGCACGACCGGCTGGCCGCGCGCGATGACGACGAGCTGACGGAAAAAGGCATATCCGCGCTCGACGAAGAAATGCGCAGCGAGCACCTCTCGGCCCATGCCGACGACGACCTCGACCCAGCTCGCAACGAACGCAACGAACGCATCGAACCCGGCCTCAGTGCCCGCGCCACGCGGCGCAAGGAGCCGTTGATCGATGTGGTCGACGACCCGTTGCAACTGGACTGGCAAAAGCCCAAGGCCAATTGGGCCAAGCGCCTGCTGTGGGGCACCCTGACCTTGCTCGCTGCCGGGCTGCTGGCGTTCCAGTATGTCTGGTTCCATTTCGACGAGATGGCCCGTCAGGATCAGTACCGCCCGTGGTTCCAGCAGCTGTGTCCGCTGGTCGGCTGCCAAGTGCCCACTCGGGTCGATATCGCCCGGATCAAGAGCAGTAACCTGGTAGTACGCAGCCACCCGGACTTCAAAGGTGCCCTGATCGTCGATGCAATCATTTACAACCGCGCGCCATTCTCCCAGCCCTTCCCGCTGCTGGAGCTGCGCTTCGCCGACCTCAACGGTCAATTGATTGCCAGCCGTCGCTTCAAACCCAGCGAATACCTCTCCGGCGAATTGGCCGGTCGTGGCGAAATGCCCAGCCAGACGCCCATCCACATCGCCCTGGATATCCTCGACCCAGGCCCGAAGGCGGTGAACTACAGCCTCAGCTTCCGCTCTCCGGAATAACCACCCTACCCGGTCGCCGGTTTACCGGCGCCGGAGGGCTGTCCCAAACCCAGGGGCATAAGGCCGCAGCTGTTCAGATTTTATCCAGATTCATCTTTATCCGGTCATCGAGAGCGGGTATTATGCCAACCCTTTTTCGAACTCCAATGATTCGGCCCCACAACAGGGAACACCTATGTCGGCGGTACGCATCGGCCCTTATACACTGCGAAACAACCTGATCCTTGCGCCCATGGCCGGGGTTACGGACCAACCTTTCCGCACACTTTGCCAACGCCTCGGCGCAGGCATGGTGGTCTCGGAAATGGTCAGCAGCGACATGAGCCTGTGGGACAGCCGCAAGTCGCGTCTGCGCCGCATCCATGAAGGCGATCCCGAGCCACGCTCGGTACAGATCGCCGGCGGTGATGCGCAGATGATGGCAGCGGCGGCCCTGGCCAATGTCGAGGCGGGCGCCCAGATCATCGATATCAACATGGGCTGCCCGGCAAAAAAAGTCTGCAACAAGGCCGCAGGCTCTGCTTTATTGAGAGATGAAGCCTTGGTCAGCGAGATCCTCCATGCCGTGGTCGGCGCAGTAGAGGTCCCGGTGACGCTGAAGATTCGTACCGGCTGGGACCGGGCGAACAAGAACGGCCTGAACGTGGCGAAGATCGCCGAGCAGGCTGGCATCCAGGCGCTTGCGGTGCATGGCCGCACACGCGCCGACCTGTACACCGGCGAAGCCGAGTACGACACCATCGCTGCGATCAAGCAGGCGGTGTCGATCCCGGTGTTTGCCAACGGCGATGTAACCTCGCCAGAAAAGGCCCGACTGGTGCTCGACGCCACCGGTGCCGACGGCCTGCTGATCGGCCGTGCCGCCCAAGGGCGGCCGTGGATCTTCCGCGAGATCGAGCATTACCTGCGGACCGGCCAACACCTGCCAGCTCCCGAGCTGGACGAGGTGGAACGCATTCTGCTGGAGCACCTGGCCGCGTTGCATGCCTTCTATGGCGATGTGATGGGCGTACGTATCGCCCGCAAGCACGTTGGCTGGTACCTGGCAACACGACCCGGCGGCAAGGAGTTTCGCTCCCGGTTCAACGCTTTGGATGAGACACAAGCGCAGTGCGCCAACGTTCGCGAGTTCTTTCGCGAATGTCGACAGAGCCTTGAAACAAAGGACGAACAAGGGGTGGCCGCATGACGATGATGACCGAGACTTTAGTGAGTGGAACAACGCCCGTGAGCGACAACGCCAACCTCAAACAGCACCTCAATACGCCAAGCGAGGAGGGCCAGACCCTTCGCGACAGCGTCGAGAAGGCGCTGCATAACTACTTCGCCCACCTCGAAGGCGCTTCCGTCACGGACGTGTACAACCTGGTGCTCTCGGAGGTCGAGGCGCCGCTGCTCGAAAGTGTGATGAACTACGTCAAGGGTAACCAGACCAAGGCCAGCGAGATGCTCGGACTCAACCGAGGCACCCTGCGCAAGAAGCTCAAGCAGTACGACTTGTTGTAAAGCCAGAATCCCAATCAGAAAAGGCGGCTCCCGAAGGAGGCGCCTTTTTTGCTGACTCCACCGCGTTATGGAATCCGAAATGACCGACCAGACTACCCGCCTGCCGATCCGCCGCGCCCTGATCAGCGTCTCCGACAAGACCGGTATCCTCGAATTCGCTCGTGAGCTGCAACAGCTCGGTGTCGAGATCCTGTCCACCGGTGGCACCTACAAGCTGCTCAAGGACAACGGCGTCGACGCGGTGGAAGTGGCCGACTACACCGGCTTCGCCGAAATGATGGACGGCCGGGTCAAGACCCTGCACCCGAAAATCCACGGCGGCATCCTCGGCCGTCGCGGCACTGACGACGCCATCATGAACGAGCACGGCATCAAGCCGATCGACCTGGTTGCGGTCAACCTGTACCCGTTCGAAGCCACCATCGCCAAGCCAGGCTGCGACCTGCCGACCGCGATCGAGAACATCGACATCGGCGGCCCGACCATGGTCCGCTCGGCGGCCAAGAACCACAAAGACGTGGCCATCGTGGTCAACGCCAGCGACTACAGCCAAGTACTCGAAAGCCTCAAGGCCGGTGGCCTGACCTACGCCCAGCGCTTCGACCTGATGCTCAAGGCATTCGAGCACACTGCCGCCTACGACGGCATGATCGCCAACTACATGGGCACCATCGACCAGGCCAAAGACACCCTGTCGACGCAAGAGCGCAGCGCCTTCCCGCGCACCTTCAACAGCCAGTTCGTCAAAGCCCAGGAAATGCGCTACGGCGAGAACCCGCACCAGAGCGCGGCGTTCTACGTTGAAGCGAACAAGGGCGAGGCGAGCATCTCGACTGCCGTTCAGTTGCAGGGCAAAGAGCTGTCGTTCAACAACGTCGCCGACACCGATGCCGCGCTGGAATGTGTGAAGAGCTTCGTCAAGCCGGCCTGTGTGATCGTCAAGCACGCCAACCCATGCGGCGTTGCCGTGGTCCCGGAAAACGAAGGCGGCATCCGCCAGGCCTACGAGCTGGCCTACGCCACCGACACCGAGTCGGCTTTCGGCGGCATCATCGCCTTCAACCGCGAGCTCGATGGCGAGACCGCCAAAGCCATCGTCGAGCGTCAGTTCGTCGAAGTGATCATCGCGCCGAAAATCTCCCAAGCTGCCCGTGACGTGGTCGCGGCCAAGCAGAACGTGCGTCTGCTCGAGTGCGGCGAGTGGCCAGCCGAGCGTGCTGCCGGTTGGGACTTCAAGCGCGTCAACGGCGGCCTGCTGGTACAGAGCCGCGATATCGGCATGATTGGCGCTGACGACCTGAAGATCGTCACCCAGCGCGCGCCGAGCGAGCAAGAAATCCACGACCTGATCTTCGCCTGGAAAGTGGCCAAGTTCGTCAAATCCAACGCCATCGTCTACGCCAAGCAGCGCCAGACCATCGGCGTCGGCGCCGGCCAGATGAGCCGCGTCAACTCGGCCCGTATCGCTGCAATCAAGGCCGAGCATGCTGGCCTGCAGGTGCAGGGTGCGGTCATGGCCTCGGACGCGTTCTTCCCGTTCCGTGATGGCATCGACAATGCAGCTAAAGTCGGTATCACCGCGGTTATCCAGCCAGGGGGTTCGATGCGTGATGCTGAAGTCATCGCCGCTGCCGACGAAGCTGGCATCGCGATGGTGTTTACCGGCATGCGCCACTTCCGCCACTGATCACCAGTGAGTGTGTAG
>NZ_JBCPSP010000027.1:0-77569 GCF_051129895.1 Pseudomonas sp. Je.1.5.c | reverse complement strand
ACCTGAAGCGCCTCCACAGCTACAACGGTTATCAAACCCCGGTAGCCATGGAGAAAAAGCTCAAGGATGCGGCATGAAACCTTAACTGGTGTCCAAAATAAGTTGACCAGTTCAAGCCCGCTCCCACAGGGATAGCCAAGCTCTGAAGAGTTGCGCGGAACTTGTGGGAGCGGGCTTGCCCGCGAAGGGCCGCAACGAGGCCCCAATGCAGACGCCCCGAAGCTCAAATGGTGTGTTCAAGCCAACGCGTAGTCCAGCACCACTCCAATGAACACCAGTAACCCCGCCCAGTGATTGTGCAGAAACGCCTTGAAGCACGAGTCGCGATCGAGCTTGCGCGTCGACCAGAACTCCCAGGCAAAGCACAACGCCGCACCCATCAGCCCCAGGTGGTACCAACCGCCCAGCTCGAACTGGTTACCCGCCAGCAGCAAGCAGCCCAGCGACAGCATCTGCAAGGTCAGGATGATCGCCCGGTCCGCTTCGCCGAACAGGATGGCGGTGGATTTCACGCCAATCTTGAGGTCGTCATCACGATCGACCATCGCGTAATAGGTGTCGTAACCCACCGTCCACAGCAGGTTGGCGATGTACAACAGCCAGGCGCTGGCGGGCAGCTCGCCGCCCGCTGCGGTGAAGGCCATCGGGATACCCCAGGAGTACGCCGCGCCCAGCACCACCTGTGGGTAGTAGGTGTAGCGTTTCATAAACGGGTAGCAGAACGCCAAAGCCACCGCGCCGAATGACAGCCACACCGTGCGCGCATTGGTGCACAGCACCAGCAGGAAGCTCACCCCCACCAGGATCGCGAACAGCACCAGCGCCTCTCGCGATTTCACTCGGCCGCTGGCAAGGGGGCGGTCGGCGGTGCGTTTGACGTGGCCATCGACCTTGCGATCGGCAAAATCATTGATGCAGCAACCCGCCGCGCGCATCAGGACCACGCCAAGGCCGAAGATCAGTACGTTGGCAACGCTAGGCGAGCCATTGCCGGCGATCCACACCGCAGCCAGGGTCGGCCATAACAGCAGGTAGATGCCAATGGGGCGGTCCATGCGGCTCAGTTGGACGAAGTCCCAGGCGCGTGGGTGCAGGCGGTTGAGCGACTTGAGCAGTTGCAGGTACATCAGCGGTTGTCCTCCTTGTCCGCTTGCCACAGCGCCGGTAGGAACACTTCGGCCACCAGCAGGTCGAGGCCATCGCGCTCAAAGCGCGAGCGCCGGCCCCACAGGCCGTTCTCGGCAGTTTCAGGCGGCAGCCAGGCCTGTGGATAAGTACACACTTGCAGGGGGTGGCGCACGAACGCCTGGTCGCAGAACAGCAGCTCGCCGAGCGAGCGACTGCCGAGCGTTTCCAGATCCAGGCCACCACGCTCCAAGGCGCTGCGTGCGGCCACGCTGCGGGCGAATACCCACGGCTGGCCGTGGCCGCGCAGGTACACCTCGCGCACCCAGCCTTGCGCGCCTGGCTCAAGGTTCAGGGCCTGGCATTCATCATCACGCAGGGGCTGCCAGCCCTCGAACAGCGGGGTGACGCAGAAGTGATCGTGGGACAGGGCGGTCAGACGGCGGGTCAGAGAACCCTCGTCGAAGAGCCAGTCGAGGGTAGGCTGGTCGATGTCGGCAGCCAGCTGTGAATACGCCAGCCACGCGACAGCGGCTGCTTGCGAGGATTCGTACGACACGTCGGTATGCTTGTTACAGCCAGAGAGGCGGCGAGCTTAGCATGTTTGCCCGTGCTGCTTGCATACTGATGGCAGGGCCAGTACAAAGCCCCCTGGCTGCCGCGCACGCCAAGAATCTGCAGTCGCGGGCAAGCCTGCTACACGCTTGCCTTGTGGTTCGGGACAACGTGGCAGCGAGTTTGCCCCGCGATAGCCCTACAAAGCGGCGGCGCCAAGCCTGAGCCTGACGAGGAGGTATTGATGAAGAAGTGGCAATGTATTGTCTGTGGCCTGATCTACGACGAAGCCGAAGGTTGGCCGGATGACGGCATCGCTCCAGGCACGCGCTGGGAAGATGTACCCGAAGATTGGCTGTGCCCAGACTGCGGCGTGGGCAAGATGGACTTCGAAATGATCGCCATCGGCTGATCGCAACCCTATTCAACGAACGAGGAAGCACGACATGACGTCCCCTGTGGTGATCATTGGTACCGGCCTTGCGGGCTACAACCTGGCCCGGGAGTTTCGCAAGCTCGATGGCGAAACGCCGCTGTTGCTGATCACTGCCGACGACGGTCGTTCTTACTCCAAGCCGATGTTGTCCACCGGCTTTGCCAAGGACAAGGACGCCGAGGGCCTAGTCATGGCCGAACCTGGCGCCATGGCCGAGCAGCTCAAGGCCGAGATCCGCACCCACACCCGCATCAGCGGCATCGACCCTGGCCACAAGCGTTTGTGGATCGGTGAGGAAGCGGTCGAGTACCGCGACCTGATCCTGGCCTGGGGCGCGCAGACCGTACAGGTGCCGATCGAAGGCGATGCTGGCGAGTGGGTGTTCCCGATCAACGACCTGGAGGACTATGCGCGCTTTCGCGCCGCGGCCGCAGGCAAGCGTCGGGTGCTGATCCTGGGCGCTGGCCTGATCGGCTGCGAGTTCGCCAATGACATGAGCCTGGGCGGATTTCAGGTCGACCTGGTCGCACCCTGCGAGCAGGTGATGCCGACCTTGCTGCACCCGGCGGCCGCTGGCGCGGTCCAGGCTGGCCTTGAGCGCTTGGGTGTGCGTTTGCACTTGGGCCCGGTATTGACTCGTTTGCAGCGTGTGGCTGATGGCCTGGAGGCGCACCTGTCGGACGGCGGTGTAATTGCTTGCGATCTGGTGGTCTCGGCCATCGGCCTGCGTCCACGCACCGACCTGGCCGCCGCTGCCGGGTTGCAGGTCAATCGCGGCGTGGTGGTGGATCGCGAGCTGCGCACTTCACACGCCAACATCTTCGCCTTGGGAGACTGCGCCGAAGTCGCGGGGATCAACCTGTTGTACGTGATGCCATTGATGACCTGTGCGCGTGCTCTAGCGCAAACCCTGTCCGGCAAACCTACGGCAGTCGCCTATGGGCCAATGCCGGTCACCGTGAAGACCCCGGTTTGCCCGTTGGTAGTCTCGCCACCACCACAAGGCCGTGAGGGTAACTGGCAGGTCGAAGGGCAGGGCGCTGATCTCAAAGTGCTGTGCCGCGATGCGCAGGGCAACCTCTTGGGCTACGCCTTGACCGGCACGGCCGTGATGGAAAAGCTGGCGCTAAATCGGCAGTTACCGCCACTCATGGCGTAAACGGCGGGCGTTCTGTCGGGTTTACCTTGTTGTTGAAGGCACATTGGCCGCCCAGACACTGGCGCGGTCCCTATCGGCGTGCCATTCTCAGTCGCGTCTGCCGCAGTTTAGAGCCTGCGGCGCCTTGAGCGCTGCTTTGCCAAGCAGCACGGCAATAACAACAAGAATTCCCGTCCAAGAGGCTTCACTATGCGTAAACCAGAACTCGCCGCCGTCATCGCAGAAAAGACCGATTTGACCAAGGAAAAGGCCAATCAGGTGCTGAATGCGATCCTAGACAGCATCACGGGTGCCCTCGACAAGGACACCGTCACCTTGGTCGGCTTTGGCACTTTCGAGAAGCGTCATCGTGGTGCCCGCACCGGCAAGAACCCGCAGACCGGTCAGCCGGTCAAGATCAAAGCCAGCAACACTGTTGCCTTCAAACCCGGCAAGAACCTGAAAGACAGCGTCAATCCGCCTGCTGCTGCGGCCAAATCCGCAAAGAAAAAGTAATCACTGGTTAATGCTTCAACTGTGATCCGAACGGGCGCCCATGTGGCGCCCGTTGTGCTTTACACACGGCAACTGTGGCGAACTTGCATAAACAGGTCGGGATAAGGATAAACTGCGCGACTCAGTCATTTTTCAATCGAGGCGCGTCGATGAAGTTTCGTTTTCTTCTCTGGGCCATGGGGCTGCTGATGGCTCGGGCCAGTCGCAATAACCCGGCGTTCCAGCAGCAATTGCGCGACAAGGAGCTGGTGTTCCAGATGCAGACGCTCGATGGCAAGGTCGCTCGGCATTTCCTGGTCAGTAACGAGCGGATCAGTAGCAAGGGCGGCCAGCACCCGCAGCCGGCGTTTGCCATTGCCTTCAAAGACGCCGCGTATGGCTTTGCCACCCTGCAGGCGAGCAATAAGCAATTGGCGTTCATGCAGGGCATTCAGGACAAGAGCATCCAGATCAAGGGCAACCCGGCGCTGGTGATCTGGTTCCAGGGCTTGATGAAGTACCTGAAGCCGAAAAAGAACAAGGCCTGAGAGTATGGGCCGTCCAAGCGGCCCCAATTATCAACTCAGTGCGGCGTCTGGAACTGCGAAGCCAATTCGCGCAACAGCGCCTCTGCCTCCAGCACCTTGCTGACCACATCTTCAGCCTTGTCCCGGCTCAGCCCCAGACGCTCGAACAGCGCATCCGGAATCTCCTCCTGCGGCCCCGAGCCAATCCCGCGCGAGCGCAGCAGGCGCGTAGCCAGGCAAACCAGATTCGGATAGGCCGACAACTCGCCATCGTAGAATGGGTCGTGCTGGAAACGCAGGGCGGTGCGCAGCTCATCTGGCATATCCCACAGCTTCATCAACCAGGCGCCGATCTGCTCACGGCTGATGCCCAGCAGATGCTGCTCGACGTAGGTATGGCACAGGTGCGGATTGACCTCCAGATGGCGGCAGATCAGCGAGAAGTGCGGCGGGAATACATGCGCCAGCAGCAGGTAGCCAAAGTTGTGCAGCAGGCCGGCCAGGTAGGTCAGGCCGCTTTCGGGGCGCTCGGCGCGGGGCATGGCGCGGGTCAGGCCCTCGATGACGGCAGCGGTGTAGATCGACTGCTGCCAGTACGGGGTTGCCTGTTGCGGATGGTCTTTCGGCAGGCTCAAGGTCTTGCCCAGGGCCAGGCCCAGGGCAAGGTTGATCACCAGGTCAAAGCCCAGCACGCGCACGATGGCGTCTTCCACCGAGCGGATCTTGCCGGGCGAGGCGTAGTAGGGCGATGCCGCCCAGCTGACGACTTGGGCGGCCAGGGCTGGATCGGTCTCGACCACGCCGGTGATGTCATCGATGCTGGCATTGGGGTCGACGCGCAGCTTGATGATCTTCTGTGCGGTGTCGGCCAGCGGCGGGATCTCGATGGTCTCTTCGAGACGTTTCTGGATCCGCCGGGCGGTGAAGTTCTCCACAGCCTGGGTGATCTCATGGCGGTCATCGTCCGGGCGATCGAGGTTTGGCCGAATGTCTTTGAGCTCCTGGCCAAAGCTGCTGGCGCTGGCTTTGGCGAGTAACCTCTTGAAGTCTTTTTGTTCGATCTCCAGCAACAGGCCCGCTTCCCCGGAGTGAATCCGCACGGTTTCGGCATCCAGCAGGCTCTTTTCGTACTGGCATGGCGAACTGGTCAATGCCGGGATGGCTGGCAGGGTCTTGAGCTGATGCTTGTCGAGCATGTGCTTGAGCCGCTCAACCGGAACGGCGGTGAGTTTGCGGCCAGTCAGCTCGGTCAGGCGATTCAGGTCCAGCAGCTGGCTCTGCGGGAACAGCACCATCAAGGCGCCGATCTCATCGTCGAGCAATACCGCCTGAACGCGTGAGGCGGCGGGCAACGACGGGTGCTCAGGCACTTCGCAGTAGGCTACGCCGAGTTTTTCGAGCAACAGCCGGATGACAGACGGTGCGTGTAGGGTTGCGGTGTCCAGGGCAACTTCAGTCATGGTCTGTATCCAAGAAATTCTTTAAACGCAAAGTATAACCAGCCTGACCGACAGACTGGATCCATTCCGAGAGCTGCGTCACACCTGGCCATATTGCTGGCCGTGGCGCAACCAACGGTCGAGCAGCGGGCTGACATGATCCGGCCAGCGCGCCAACAGCGCCTGGGCGGCGTCGCGCACCGACGGCAGCAGGTCGGCATCGCGCATCAGGTCGGCGACCTTGAACTGTAGCAGGCCGGTCTGGCGGGTTCCGAGCATCTCGCCGGGGCCGCGCAGTTCCAAGTCCTTTTCGGCGATGATGAAACCGTCGTTGGTTTCCCGCATGATGCCCAGACGTTCGCGGCCGATCTGCGACAGGGGGGGGTGATAGAGCAATACGCAGTGGCTGGCCGCACTGCCTCGGCCGACCCGTCCGCGCAGCTGGTGCAGCTGGGCCAGGCCCAGCCGTTCAGGGTTCTCGATGATCATCAGGCTGGCGTTAGGGACATCCACGCCCACCTCGATCACCGTGGTCGCCACCAGCAACTGCAAGTTGCCGGCCTTGAACTCGGCCATCACAGCGGCTTTCTCGGCAGGCTTCATACGGCCGTGGATCAGCCCTACGCGCAGCTCGCCCAAGGCGCTGCCGAGGTCTTCGTAGGTGCTCTCAGCCGCTTGGCAGGTGAGCTCTTCGGATTCTTCGATCAGCGTGCACACCCAGTATGCCTGTCGGCCTTCAGCGCAGGCGGCGCGGACCCGCTCAACCACTTCGAAGCGGCGGCTGTCGGCGACCAGCACGGTATTGACCGGCGTTCGACCGGGCGGCAGCTCGTCGAGGATCGAGGTGTCCAGGTCGGCGTAGGCGCTCATCGCCAGGGTTCGCGGGATCGGTGTGGCGGTCATGATCAGCTGGTGCGGGCAGAGCTCGCCGGCGACGCCTTTCTTGCGCAGGGCCAGGCGCTGCTGGACGCCGAAGCGGTGCTGTTCGTCGATGATCGCCAGGGCCAGGTGCTTGAACTGAACCTCGTCCTGGAACAGCGCATGGGTGCCGACCACCATCGGTGCGCCACCGGCAATCTGCTCCAGGGCGCTGGCGCGGGCCTTGCCCTTGAGCTTGCCTGCCAGCCAGGCAACTTCGATGCCCAGCGGCTCCAGCCAGCGCTTGAAGGTGATGAAATGCTGTTCGGCGAGGATCTCGGTCGGTGCCATCAGGGCCACCTGATACCCGGCTTCCAAGGCCTGCAAGGCGGCAAGGGCGGCAACCACGGTCTTGCCGGCACCGACATCGCCCTGAACCAGGCGCATCATCGGCTCACCCTGGCTGAGGTCGTAGGCGATCTCGTTGCCGACCCGTTGCTGGGCTCCGGTGGGGGCGAAGCCGAGGTTGGCCAGGTACTGCGCGGGCAGGCGGCTGGGCTTGGGCAAGACCGGTGCACGTAACGCGCGCAGGCTTTCGCGCAGGCGCTGCTGAGACAGCTGATGGGTCAGCAGTTCTTCGAAGGCCAGCCGGTGTTGGGCCCAATGATGGCCCAGGGCGAGCTCTTCGAGGTCGGCGTCGGCGGGCGGGTTGTGCAGGTAGCGAATGGCATCATCCAGCGGTGCCAGGTGATAGTCGTTGGCCAGTTCATGCGGCAGCCAGTCGGGCAGGCTACGAGGGCCGAGCAGGGTCAGGCTCTGCTGGCAGAGCTGGCGCAGGCGTTGCTGGGTCAGACCCTCGGTGGTCGGGTAGATCGGCGTCAAGGTCTGCTCTACCGGCGGCGCCGGCTCGCTGCCATTGAGCGCGCGATATTCCGGGTGATAGATCTCCAGGCCCGAAGCGCCCGGACGGGCCTCGCCGTAGCAGCGCAGGTGCGTGCCGCGCTTGAGGCCTTCTTTCTGGGCGTTGCTGAAGTGGTAGAAGCGCAGGCTCAGCACGCCCGTGCCGTCACCCAGGCGCACCACCAGGCTGCGGCGCTTGCCCATGGTCACATCGGTGCCGCTGACCACGCCTTCGATGACTGCATCCTGGCCAGGCCTTAGCTGGCCGATGGGAACTACGCGGGTACGGTCCTGGTAGCGCAGGGGCAAGTGGAACAGCACATCCTGCAGGTTCTCAAGGCCGACCTTGGCGAGCTTCTCCGCCATCGCCTCGCCGACGCCTTTGAGTTCGGTGACCGGGACCTTCGACAGCTCGCTCATGGGTCAGGCCGGTTGTTCCACGGCGGCCGGCTTGGCTACCGAGCACAGGCGGATCGAGTCAGCCAGGATCTCGATCGCTTTCGGCCGCGGGAAGCTGGCGCGCCAGGCAATCGCCACGGTGCGGAACGGCGCCGGGGCGGTCAGTGGGCGTACTTCGATCACGCCTGGCGCGTAATGGTGGCTGTGTACCGCCGACAACGGCAGGATCGATATGCCCAGGCCGGAGGCGACCATGTGGCGGATGGTTTCCAGCGAGCTGGATTCCACAGTGGTGTGCTTGGAGCCTTCGCCACCCTTGTTCAGGGTCGGGCAGGCTTCCAGGACCTGGTCGCGGAAGCAGTGACCTTCGCCCAGCAGCAGCAGGCTCTTGTCATTGAGCATGGCGGTGTCGATGGTCTTTTTCGCGGTCCACGGGTGGTCGGCCGGCATCAGCGCGCAGAACGGCTCGTCGTACAGCGGCAGGGTCAGCACGTCGGCTTCATTGAACGGCAGGGCGATGATCACCGCGTCCAGTTCGCCGTTGCGCAGCTTCTCGCGCAGGACATGGGTGAAGTTCTCTTCGATGTACAGCGGCATCTGCGGGGCGACCCGGTGCAGCTGCGGAATCAGGTGCGGGAACAAGTACGGGCCAACGGTATAGATAGCACCGACTTTCAGCGGAGCGGTCAGCTGGTTCTTACCCGCCTGGGCCAGTTCGCGAATCCCTTGGGCTTGCTCCAGGACCTTCTGCGCCTGGGCAACGATGCTTTCGCCGACCGGGGTCAGGCGCACCGCGCTCTTGCTGCGCTCGAAGATCAGTACGCCCAGCTCGTCCTCAAGCTTCTTGACACCGACGGACAGGGTCGGCTGGCTGACATGGCAACGCTCGGCGGCGTGACCGAAGTGCTGCTCCTGGGCGAGGGTGACGATATAGCGGAGTTCTGTGAGGGTCATAACGTGCGTCCATGAAGTTGCGGCCCCAGCATAGCGGGTGCAATCGATAGACGCACGTTATCAGACTTGCCGTTTTGTGACAGAAACAAAGTATCAGCGTTTGTCCAGCGAGTAGACGAAAGGTGCTACCACTTCGATCGAGCCATTATTCAGCAATTCTGCCGGCGGCTTAGGCACAGTGCCGGCTCGACGGATCATCTCCAGGGTGGCCCGGTCCAGGGCTGCGCTGCCAGAGCCACCGGCCAGCGAGTAGGACACGACCTTACCTTCGGCATCGACTACGAAGCGCAGGCGGTTGATGCCCTGCAAACCGCGACGACGAGCGTCTTCCGGATAGCGCTTGTACTTCGCCAAGTGGCGCAGCAGGTCGCTTTGCCAGGTCGGCAAGGCGTTGCTGTTGGACGCGATGCTCGGTGCTGGCGCTGCCGATTTCTGCGGTGGCGCATTGCTCGGTGGCGTATCGGCAACCTCTTGGTCAACCGGAGGCTCATCTTTCGGCGGCTCAGGCTTTTTCTCAGGCTTGGGCGGCTGTGGCTTGGCCTTGGGCTTGGGCGGCTTGGCGATGGCGATCTTCGGTTTAGGCGCTTCTACCAGTTTCGGCAGCGGCGGTTCTTCAACCGGCGCCGGTGGTTGCGGTGCGACTTTCGGGGGTGGTGGCGGCGCTGGCTCAGGCAGCGGTGCCAGTTCGACCATCATCGCTGCCGGAGGCAGCTCGATGGCTTGGGGCACCGACCAATTGAGCGTCAGCAGCACAGCGACGGCATGGAGACCCAGCACGATCGCCAAGCTGCCGCTGTAACGCGCCAGATTGTGCCGCGTCTTGGTCATTTTTTGGCTGCCGTCTCGAGACCTACCAGACCGACTTTGAGGTAGCCGGCCGCGCGCATGTTGTTCATCACTTCCATCAGGTCACCATAATCCACGCCTTTGTCGGCCTGGAAGAAGATGGTGGTTTCCTTGTCGCCCTTGGTCTTGGCGTCGAGCATCGGGCCAAGCTGGTCGGGTTGGGCAACCTGATCGTCGCCGACGTAGAGCTTCTGGTCGGCCTTGACGCTGACGAACACCGGTTTCTCTGGCCTCGGCGCCGGCTTGGCGGTGGAGGCGGGCAGGTCGACCTTGATGTCGACGGTGGCCAGGGGCGCGGCGACCATGAAGATGATCAGCAGGACCAACATCACGTCGATGAACGGCGTGACGTTGATTTCGTGGTTTTCGGCGAGGTCGTCGCCACCTTCGTTGAGATGCAGGCCCATGGCTTACCCCACTTTCACCATGTGCGGGGCGGCGCGCTCGCCACCTTGGTGGTCCAGGTCACGGCTGACCAGCAGCAGAACCTGTGCCGAAGCATCGGACACCTGAGCCTTGTAGCCGGCAATGGAGCGGGCGAAGACGTTGTAGATGACGACCGCCGGGATTGCGGCGACCAGGCCCAGGGCCGTGGCCAGCAGGGCTTCGGCGATACCGGGAGCAACCACCGCCAGGTTGGTGGTCTGGGTCTTGGCGATGCCGATGAAGCTGTTCATGATGCCCCATACGGTACCGAACAGACCGACGAACGGCGCGGTGGAGCCGATGGTAGCCAGCACGCCAGTGCCGCTGCTCATGTTACGGCCGCTGGCGGCAACCAGGCGCTCCAGACGGAAGCTGACGCGCTCCTTGATGCCTTCTTTCTCGCGGGCGTTGGCCGACAGGCGCATTTCTTCCAGTGCATCGTGAACCAGGGTATGGGCCAGGGTGCCTTCCTTGTTGGAGGCTTCGCTGGCTTCCTTGAGGCTGGCGACCTTCTTCAGCACTTCGACTTCGCCGCGCAGACGACGCTTGGCACCCATCAGCTCGAAGCCCTTGGCGATCCAGATGGTCCAGGTGATGATCGAGGCGATGGCCAGGCCGATCATGACGATCTTCACGACGATGTCGGCGTTCTTGTACATGCCCCAAGGGGACAGGTCATGGGCCATACCCAGCGAGGTGTCCTCGACCAGCGCTTCGACGTTCTCGCCTGCTGCGGCCTGCCCATCAGCCACGCTGGCTTGAGTGGCGGCGCCATCGGCAGGGGCCTGGGCAGCTGCGCCTGCGGCAGGTGCGCTGGCGTCTGCTGGAGCAGCGGCGGCGGCCGGGGTGCTGGCTGCCGGGGCGACAGGCTCATCGGCCATGGCGACCGGGGCCAGTACCAGGCTGAACATCAGCGCGGCAATGGCGCGCCATGCGCGCGACGTGGTTGGCGAAGCGGAAGGTTGAGTACGAGTCATGCTGGCCGGACCTGATGAAGAAAATGAGTTGACGTTCACCACGGCCTCGAGGCAGGCCGAGAACAGATAGGGCGCCATTATTGCAAGTAATTCTTGTTAACAAAAGTAATAAGGTTGCTTTTTTTCACCTTTGTCTAGCCGCTGATCGCGTAATCCGGCTAGCCTGACCCTTTGAGAAATGGAGTTTAGAGATGTCGGATTTATCTGCTTTGATCGTCGGCTGCGGGGATGTAGGCGGTCGTCTAGCCCGACAGTTACTGGCTTGCGGCTGGCAGGTCAGCGGCCTGCGCCGATCGGTCGAGCAGTTGCCTGAAGACGTGAGGCGAGTTGCTGCGGACCTGGCCGACAGCAGCATTCCCGCTGCCTGGCCTGAGCAGTCACCTGACTATCTGGTGTACTGCGTGGCGGCCAGCCAGCATGACGAGGCGGGCTATCAGGCGGCCTACGTCGAAGGCTTGCGCAATGTTCTGGAATGGTTGCAAACGCGTGGCCAGCGTCCGCGGCGGCTGCTGTTCGTGTCCAGTAGCAGCGTATTCGCCCAGCAGAATGGCGAGTGGATCGATGAAACCGCTGCGACCGAGCCTGAAGGCTATTCAGGAAGGGTGATGCTTGAGGCAGAGCAATTGGCGCTGCACAGCGGTATCCCGACCAGCCTGGTGCGTTTGACCGGTATTTATGGTCCGGGTCGTGAGTGGCTGCTTAGCCAGGTGCGTCAGGGCTATCGCGTCGCTGAACAGCCCCCGCTGTATGGCAATCGAATCCATGCTGAGGATGCGGCGAGCTTGCTGGCGTACCTGCTGCAGGCGGATGCGCGCGGGGTTGCGTTGGACGACTGCTACATCGGTGTGGATGACGATCCGGCGCCGCTGGCCGATGTGGTCGCCTGGCTGCGCGGCTATATGGGGGTTACCGAGTGGTCGGATGAGCAGCGCGTGCGGCGCACCGGCAGCAAGCGCTGCAGCAATGCACGGGCGCGTGCGTTGGGCTGGGTGCCGCAGTACCCGAGTTATAAAGAGGGCTATGCAGCGATTCTTGAAGGGCGCGAGTGATACAGCTGCTCTGTGGGCTTGCCGGCCCTATCGCGGGACAAGCCCGCTCCTACAGGTTCGCGTTGATCCAGAAGGCGATACATCTGGTGTAGGAGCGGGCTTGCCCCGCGATGGCCTCGCAGTGATCAGCTACGTTCCAGCACCCACTGCCGCGGGCCCGGCGTCAGCTGCGGAATCTCATCGGGCAATGCAGTGTTGACCGCGCGGAAGATCTCCAGCTTGTCACCCTCACGTTTGAAGATGAACGGACCGCCACGCTGATTGCGTTCCAGCCACAGGGTATCGTTCTCTCCCCCCATGGTCGCGCAATCACCTTCCAGGCACAGCGCGTAACGATCAGGCCCTAGTAGGCCGGTCACGCTGCCGTTGTCGGCGAAGCGCACCACGCCGCCGCTACCTTGACCCTCGACGATCTTCCATTCGCCGCCCAGGTACGCTTTATAGAGGGCCTTCTCGAAGCTGCCGCCTAAAGGGGCATCAGCAGGTGCGGGTTGCTCGGGCTTTACAAAATCCTGCTGTTTGCCGTTCGGGTCGGTGACCTGTAGCGCCTTCCCGGACAGCTTGATGCGCTCGATGTAGTTGCGCTCGAACCTGGCTTCCCACTCGTCCCCCACAGCGCTTAGTTGGCCGTCCCCAGCTTCGAAGCCATTGCTGAAGCTGGCCTGCTGGCGGGCAACGTCGAGCTTCCATTCGAACACTGGGCCATGCGCTCTGAGGGCATGGCGCAGGCTGCCACCTTCTGCGGCGGCATCAATGGCGGCCTGGTTGATCCAGGTGCCGTTGTAATCTTCGGGTTTATGGCTGGCGCAGCCGCCCAGGAGCAGGGCCGCCAGCGCGAGAGGCAGGGCTTTACGCATGATGAAAAACCTTGAGGCAGGGAAGGTGACGGGCAGGGCGCCCGTCACCAGGGGCATCACTCGATGACCAGGATCGCGTCCATCTCTACCTGTGCGCCCTTTGGCAGGGCGGCCACGCCAATGGCGGCGCGGGCTGGGTAGGGCTGCTCGAAGTAGCGACCCATGATCTCGTTGACCTTGGCGAAGTGGCTCAGGTCGGTGAGGAAGATGTTCAGCTTGACGATGTCCTTGAACGAGCCGCCAGCAGCCTCGGCCACCGACTTGAGGTTCTCGAACACCTGCACGGTCTGGGCTTCGAAGCCTTCGACCAGTTCCATGGTTTTCGGGTCCAGGGGGATCTGGCCAGACATGTACACGGTGTTACCGGCCTTGATCGCCTGGGAGTAGGTGCCGATGGCGGCTGGGGCCTTGTCGCTGTTGATGACGGTCTTGGTCATGATGACTCCTTGCGGTTGGCGGACTACGCACGCATGCGGGTGATGCGGACCACGCCGGTCAGGGTGCGCAACTTCTTGATCACACGAGCCAGGTGCACACGGTCGTGCACGCTGACCACCAGCTGGACCACGCTGATACGGCCGTCGCGTTCGTCCATGCTGATCTTCTCGATGTTGCCGTCGGCAGCGTTGACGCTGCTGGCCAGCAGGGCGATCAGGCCGCGCTGATGCTCAAGCTCGACACGCAGCTCGACGTTGAACTCGCCAGTGACGTCCTTGGCCCAGGAGAGTTGCAGGCACTTCTCCGGGTTATGGCGGATTTCACTGATGTTGCGGCAGTCTTCCAGGTGCACGACCATACCCTTGCCCGCCGACAGGTGGCCGACGATCGGGTCGCCCGGGATCGGCGTGCAGCACTTGGCGTAGCTGAGCACCAGGCCCTCGGTGCCGCGGATCGCCAGCGGGCCTTCCGGCGCTGGCAGCTGCTCGCCTTCGGCAGACAGTAGGCGACGAGCGACCACATAGGCCATGCGGTTGCCCAGGCCGATGTCTTCGAGCAGGTCTTCGACGACTTCCAGGCGGTACTCCGTAAGGATCGGCTGGATGCGTTCGTGAGGGATCTTGTCCAGGCTGCTGTCGAAACCGGTCAGCACCTTGTTCAGCAGGCGCTCGCCAAGGCTGATCGACTCGGAGCGGCGTTGCTGCTTGAGCGCGTGGCGGATGTGCGTGCGCGCCTTGCCGGTCACTACGAAGTTGAGCCAGGCAGGATTGGGTCGAGCGCCCGGGGCGCTGACGATTTCCACGGTCGAGCCGCTTTGCAGCGGCTCGGACAGCGGCGCCAGGCGGCGGTTGATACGACAGGCGATGCAGCTGTTGCCGACATCGGTATGCACCGCGTAGGCGAAGTCGACGGCAGTGGAGCCTTTGGGCAGCTCCATGATCCGCCCTTTGGGCGTGAATACGTAGACCTCGTCCGGGAACAGGTCGATCTTCACGCTCTCGATGAACTCCAGCGAGTTGCCAGCGCGCTGCTGCAACTCGAGGATGCCCTTGACCCACTGACGGGCGCGGGCATGGCTGCCTTTTGGCTGCTCATCGTCGTTGGACTTGTACAGCCAGTGCGCGGCGATGCCGTTGTTGGCCATCTCTTCCATTTCGCGGGTGCGAATCTGGATCTCGATGGGCACGCCATGCATGCCGAACAGCGTGGTGTGCAACGACTGGTAGCCGTTGGCCTTGGGGATCGCGATGTAATCCTTGAAACGTCCAGGCAGCGGCTTGTAAAGGTTGTGCACGGCGCCGAGCACGCGGTAGCAGGTATCGACCTTGTCGACGATGATGCGAAACGCGTACACATCCATGATCTCGTTGAAGGCGCGGCGCTTGCCGCGCATCTTCTTGTAGATGCCATAGAGGTGCTTCTGGCGGCCGCTGACTTCGCCTTCGATACCATCGGTGGCCAGGCAGTTGGCCAGCGATTGTTCGATCTTGGCGACGATCTCTTTGCGGTTGCCGCGGGCGCGCTTGACCGCCTGGTGGATGCGCGACGAGCGCATCGGGTGCATGGCCTTGAAGCCCAGGTCCTCGAACTCTACGCGCACGGTGTGCATGCCCAAGCGGTTGGCGATCGGGGCGTAGATCTCGAGGGTTTCCTTGGCGATGCGTCGGCGTTTTTCGCCCGACAGCACTTCCAGGGTGCGCATGTTGTGCAGGCGGTCGGCCAGCTTGACCAGGATCACGCGGATATCGCGGGCCATGGCCATGGCCATCTTCTGGAAGTTTTCCGCCTGCGCCTCGGCCTTGGTCTCGAAGTTCATCTGGGTCAGTTTGCTGACCCCATCGACCAGTTCGGCAACCGTCTCGCCAAACTGCTGGCTGAGGGCTTCCTTGGCGATGCCGGTGTCTTCGATCACGTCGTGCAGCATGGCCGCCATCAGGCTTTGATGGTCCATGTGCATGTCGGCGAGGATGCCGGCGACTGCCAGCGGATGAGTCACGTAGGGTTCGCCACTGCGGCGGCGCTGCCCATCGTGCGCCTGTTCGGCGTAGAAGTAGGCTCGGCGGACCAGGTTGACCTGCTCCGGACCGAGGTAGGTCGACAGCCGTTCGGCGAGGGTGTCTATGCTCGGCATGGGTTTACCTCCTGCCGAGGAAGAGGTCCTGTTGCCGCACGACGTCGACCGGGCATCAATCAGACAGCCTCGTTGGACTCGTCCTCGAACGCGGCGAACACCGGATCCTCGGTGACGATCTCTTCGGCTGCGATGAATTCATTGGTGACGATGCCTTCGGCGATTTCGCGCAGGGCGACTACGGTCGGCTTGTCGTTTTCCCATGCAACGCGTGGCTCTTTACCACCGGTGGCCAGCTGACGGGCGCGCTTGGTGGAGAGCATGACCAGCTCAAAGCGGTTATCCACGTGTTCCAGGCAGTCTTCAACAGTTACGCGGGCCATGGTCTTCCTCAGTAGCAATGCGGTAGGCGTACAGCCCAGAATGGGCAGGCGGACTGTGTAGTTTAAAAAATCACCAGCCAATAGGGAAGGGCTGTTTTGTCCTTCCTTGGCGCTGCAAAACCCTGTGGGAGCGGGCTTGCCCGCGAAAGGGCCGGTACAGACGCCTTGTATGCCTCTGACGATAACGGCTTCACGGGCCAGAACACAACAGGCGATAACGCCCTAACGCAATAACGCACCGCGCAGATGCGGTGTCAGCTCCTCGAACAGTGTCTGCACCGAACGCAGGGCGCGGCAATCTGGGCGGGTCAGCAGCCACAGCTGGGTGTCGCAGCCCGGTAGCGGCGCACTCAGCGCCTCGACGTCGGCCATGCCACGCACCATGTAGTCCGGCAGCGCCGCCACGCCCAGGCCGGTGCTGACCAGCTGGGCAATGGTCGACATGCCGCTGCACTGGTAGCGTGGGATCAAGTTGGGGTACTGCTGGTTGCGCCAGACCACGGTGGGGTGGTCTTGCATCGAGTCGTCCGGGGCGATCCACGGCACGCTGTTGGCCGACTCGGCCAGGCGCTCGCGCAGGCTGGGGTGCCCGCAGATGACGTACGAGGTCGAACCCAGGCAGCGGCCAACCAGATGCTCGGGCGGCGTATTGGTCAGGCGCAGGGCGATGTCGGCGTCGCGTCGGCTGAGGTTGGCGAAGGTATTCGAGGTGCCCAACTCCAGCGACAGCGCCGGGTAGTTGGGCATGAAGGTCGCCAGCGCCGGCAGCAACAGGCTGTGCAGCACCGCCTCGGTGCAGGTCAGGCGCACCGTGCCGCTGACCACTTGTTCACCGCTGGTCAGGGCAATCCGCGCTGCCTCCAGCGCAAGTTCGGCGCGCTCGGCCTGCTCGGCCAGGGCTTGGGCAGTGTCGGTGGGCAGGTAGCCCTTGCGGCTTTTGACGAACAGCGCGGTGCCTAGCGCCGATTCCAGTCGGCGAATCGAGCGGAACACCGTCGAAACGTCGACCTTGAGTAGCTCGGCGGCCTTGGCCAGCGACCGCCCCCGCTCCAGGGCCAGGACCAGGGAAAGGTCGGCGTGGGAGATTTGATATTGCATTGGTGCACGCTCTGCTTGCCGAATTGCCAATGTCTGTTGCGTTGGGGCCATTTTATAGTGAAACGGCCTGCCCGAATCAATGCACTCGGTCGGGTCGATAAATCCCCACGATGGGACAGTGAAAAGAACAACAGCAGCAACCATCGTCGCCCGTGAGGCGCCAGCCGTATCTCCCCACATCGCCGCTCCACATCAAAGGATGTACAGCCATGACGTCGGTCACCCCATGCGCCAGTTCTTCCAGCGAGATGAAAGACTTCCTCCAGGCTCATCCAGACACCCAATACGTTGATCTGCTGATCTCCGACATGAATGGCGTGGTGCGTGGCAAGCGCATCGAGCGCGCCAGCCTGCACAAGGTCTACGAGAAAGGCATCAATCTGCCGGCCTCGTTGTTCGCCCTGGACATCAACGGCTCGACCGTGGAGAGCACCGGCCTTGGCCTGGACATCGGCGATGCGGACCGGATCTGCTACCCGATCCCTGGCACCCTGTGCGACGAACCCTGGCAAAAGCGCCCTACCGCGCAGTTGCTGATGACCATGCACGAGCTCGAAGGCGAGCCGTTCTTCGCTGATCCGCGTGAAGTACTGCGTCAGGTGGTGAGCAAGTTCGATGACCTGGGCCTGGACATCTGCGCGGCGTTCGAGCTGGAGTTCTACCTGATCGATCAGGACAACCTCAACGGTCGCCCGCAGCCGCCGCGCTCGCCCATCTCCGGCAAGCGCCCGCAGTCGACCCAGGTGTACCTGATCGACGACCTCGACGAATACGCCGACTGCCTGCAAGACATGCTCGAAGCCGCCAAGGAGCAGGGCATTCCAGCGGATGCCATCGTCAAGGAAAGCGCCCCGGCACAGTTCGAGGTCAACCTGCACCACGTCGCCGATGCGATGAAGGCCTGCGACTACGCGATCCTGCTCAAGCGCCTGATCAAGAACGTTGCCTACGACCATGAGATGGACACCACCTTCATGGCCAAGCCCTACCCGGGCCAGGCGGGCAACGGCCTGCACGTACACATCTCGCTGCTCGACAAGAAGACCGGCAAGAACATCTTCACCAGTGACGACCCGCTCGAAAGCGAGCAACTGCGCCATGCGGTCGCCGGGGTGCTGGAAACCATGCCAGCGTCGATGGCCTTCCTCTGCCCGAACATCAACTCCTACCGCCGCTTCGGCGCCCAGTTCTACGTCCCCAACGCGCCGAGCTGGGGCCTGGACAACCGTACCGTGGCCGTGCGCGTGCCGACCGGCAGCAGCGACGCCGTGCGCATCGAACACCGCGTGGCGGGTGCCGATGCCAACCCCTACCTGATGATGGCGGCCATCCTTGCCGGCATCCATCACGGCCTGGTCAACAAGCTCGAACCGGGGGAGCCAATCGAAGGCAACTCGTACGAGCAGTTGGAGCAGAGCCTGCCGAACAACCTGCGTGACGCCCTGCGTGCGCTGGATGACAGCGAGATCCTCAACCAATACATCAGCCCGGACTACATCGATATCTTCGTCGCCTGCAAGGAAAGCGAGCTGGCCGAGTTCGAAGTGTCGATCTCCGACCTCGAGTACAACTGGTACCTGCACACGGTGTAAGCCCATGAGCGCAAATGCGGTCCCTCTGATCGGTGTCAGCGCCTGCCGCCAGCAGGTGGGGAAGAACTCGTCGCACACGGTAGGCGACAAGTATGTGGAGGCGGCCGGCTTTGCCGGGACCCCGCTGATTCTCCCGGCCCGCGATGTCGCCAGCGACCCACAGGCGTTGCTGGCCATTCTCGACGGCATTGTTTTTACCGGTTCGCCTTCAAATGTCGAGCCGCATCATTACAATGGCGCCCCCAGCGCCGAGGGCACCCGGCATGACCAGGCGCGTGACCGACTGACCTTGCCGTTGCTGCAGGCGGCGATTGCCGCTGGCGTGCCGGTGCTGTGCATCTGTCGTGGTTTCCAGGAATTGAACGTCGCCCTTGGCGGCAGCTTGCACCAGCGGGTGCAGGAGCTGCCGGGCTACCTGGACCACCGCGAACCTGAGGACGCACCCTTGGCGGTGCAATACGGCCCTCGTCATGCTGTCCGCATCGAAGCGGGCGGGATGTTCGAGCGCTTTGGTCTGGCTGAGCAGTTTGAGGTCAACTCGCTGCACAGCCAGGGAATCGACCGCTTGGCCCCAGGCCTGCGCGTCGAGGCTAAGGCACCGGATGGCCTGATTGAAGCGGTGTCCATGCTGGACGCGCCGGGCTTTGTGCTCGGCGTGCAATGGCACCCGGAATGGCGTTTCGCCGAAAATCCGGTCTCGCTGCGTCTATTCCAGGCGTTTCGCGAGGCCTGCATCGCCCACGCTGCACGGGAGGGTTCGCGCCAGAAGACATTCTGACGTCACCCGAAGGTCTCGGATGACTCGCCCCCACGCAGCAGCTTTCAATGAGTGAAAGCGGACCCTCTTCGGACGGTCTGTGAAAACAATACCAATATCGACGGCGAATACTCATGAGCAATTACACTGAATCCGGCCGCCCACCCGATGTGGCGACCGATGCAGGCAACAGCGGCACGCGCGTCAGCAAAGGCTTGGCCAAAGGCCGCCTGGGCCTGTTGGCCAGCGTGGTGCTGGGCATCTCCACCATTGCCCCGGTCTACACCCTCACCGGAGCCCTCGGCCCTACCGTACGCGAGGTGGGTGCCCACCTTCCCGCCGTATTCATCGTTGGCTTCCTGCCGATGCTGCTGGTTGCCCTCGGCTACCGCGAGCTGAACGCGGCAGAGCCGGACAGCGGCACATCCTTTACCTGGTCGGCACGTGCCTTTGGCCCGATGATCGGCTGGATCGGCGGCTGGGGCTTGGTGGTGGCTACCACCATCGTACTGTCCAACCTGGCCGGGGTTGCCGTCGACTTCTTCTATTTGTTCCTTGGCCAGATTACCGGCGACCAGTCGTTGGCGGCGTTGGCTGATAATTTATTGGTCAATATCAGCACCTGTTGCGTGTTCATCGCCCTGGCAGTGTGGATCTGCTGCCGGGGCATGGGCACGACCATGACCGTGCAGTACGGCCTGGTGGCCCTGCAACTGCTGGTGTTGATCGGCTTTGGCTTTGCCGCGTTCGGTGAAACCGCCGCGCCGCCGCCGCTTGAGTTCGATTTCGCCTGGTTCAACCCGTTTGGGGTCGAGTCGTTCTCGGCATTTGCCGCAGGCCTGTCGCTGTCGATCTTCATTTTCTGGGGTTGGGACGTGTGCCTGACGGTCAGCGAAGAGTCGGTCGGTAGCGATGAGGTGCCGGGCAAAGCGGCAACCTGGACCGTGCTGCTGATCCTCGCCTTGTACCTGTTCACTGCGATTGCCACCTTGCAGTTTGCCGGTATCAGTGACGTCGGCTTGGGCCTGGGTAACCCGCGCATTCAAGAAAACGTGTTCGCCCACCTGGCCGGTCCAGTGATGGGGCCGCTGGCGATCCTGATGTCGATTGCGGTATTGGCCAGTACCGCTGCCTCCTTGCAGTCGACCTTCGTTTCGCCTGCGCGGACCTTGTTGGCGATGGGTTACTACGGCGCTGTGCCACAGCGTTTCGCCAAGGTTTGCCCACGGTCGCAGACGCCCCAGTACGCCACGATCTGCGCTGGTATCGCTGCGGCGCTGTTCTACGTGACCATGCGGACCCTGAGCGAAAACGTACTGGCCGACACCATCACTGCCTTGGGCATGATGATCTGCTTCTACTATTCGCTGACGGCGTTTGCCTGCGTCTGGTACTTCCGCCACAGCCTGTTCGACAGCCTGCGCCACTTCTTCATGCGCGGCGTGTGCCCGTTGCTCGGTGGTGTGATTTTGTCGGTGATCTTCGTGCGCACGGCAATCGACAGCGCTTCGCCAGACTTTGGCAGCGGCTCGCATGTAGGGGGCTTGGGGCTGGTGTTCGTGATCGCGGCGATCATCTCGCTGCTGGGGATTTGCCTGATGATGCTGTCGCGGCTACGGCTGCCGGCGTTCTTCCTTGGGGCTACCTTGCAGCAGCAGGCTACCCTGCAGATTCAGGAATAAAGCTATCGCGGGGCAAGCCCGCTCTCACGTAGCCCGCGAAAGGTCGGGGCTGGCGTGGGAGCGGGCTTGCCCCGCGATGTTTTTTAGCCAACCAATTGCTTGAGCAGCGCCCCATGGCGCTGTTTCTGTTTATCCAGCAGCAGACGGTTCGAGCGGAATACTGCTTTGATGTCTTCAAGCGCAGTCGCGAAATCGTCATTGATGATGACGTACTCGTATTCGCCGTAGTGCTCCATCTCGCTGACCGCTTCCTTCATGCGCCCCTCGATGATCTCCTCGCTATCCTGCCCGCGCCCGGTCAGGCGCTCACGCAGCGCCTCCTGGCTTGGCGGCAGAATGAAGATCGACAGTGCCTGCGGCATCAGCTCGCGAACCTGCTGCGCACCTTGCCAGTCGATCTCCAGGATCAGGTCGATGCCTTGATCCAGGGTCTGCTGCAATGCGCTGCGCGACGTTCCGTAGAAGTTGCCGAACACCTCGGCATGCTCAAGGAAGTCACCCTTGGCGATCAGCGCCTGGAACTCTTCATGCGCCACGAAGTGGTAGTTCACCCCGTGCTCCTCGCCCTCACGCTTGGCACGGGTAGTGTGCGAAACCGAGACGCGGATGTTCTTGTCGACCTGGGTCAATGCTGTAACCAGGCTGGTCTTGCCAGCGCCGGAGGGCGCCGAGACGATATAAAGGGTGCCGCTGCTGTGATTCATGGTAGGGGTGGCCTTACTCGATGTTCTGTACTTGTTCACGCATCTGTTCGATCAACACCTTCAGGTTGACCGCCGCCTGCGTACTGCGCGGGTCGAAGGCCTTGGAGCCGAGGGTGTTGGCTTCGCGATTGAGTTCCTGCATCAGGAAGTCCAGGCGCCGGCCCGCAGCGCCGCCGGACTTCAGCACCCGGCGCACTTCGGTGATGTGGGTATTGAGCCGATCCAGCTCTTCGGCAACATCGCTCTTCTGCGCCAGCAGCACCATCTCCTGCTCCAGGCGCTGCGGGTCGAGCTCGGCCTGCATGTCGTGGAAGCGGTCGAGGATTTTCTGCCGCTGTGCAGCGAGCATCTGTGGCACCTGGGCGCGCAAGGTGGTGACCTCGGTCGCCATGCCGTCCAGGCGTTCGTTGATCAGTCGGGCCAGTTCCTGGCCTTCGCGTTGGCGACCGGCCTTGAGCTCCTTGAGGGCTTCGTCGAACAGGGCGATGGCTTCGGCGTTGAGCGCCTGCGGATCGCTGGCATCACCCACCAGCACGCCAGGCCAGGCCAGTACTTCCAGCGGGTTGAGCGCTGCCGGCTGCTTGATCAGGCTGGCGATGGTTTCGGCAGCGGCAACCAGCTGCGCGGCGCGCTCGCGATCGACCTGCAAGGGTTTGCCGGTGCTCTCTTCACTCAGGCGCAGGGTGCATTCCACCTTGCCGCGCGACAAGCCTTGGCGCAGGCCTTCGCGCACCGCGCCTTCGAGGTCGCGCAGGGCTTCTGGCAGGCGCAGGTGCGGTTCCAGGTAACGATGATTGACCGAGCGCAGCTCCCACGCCAGAGTGCCTTGGCTGCCGGCGCGCTCGACGCGAGCAAAAGCGGTCATGCTGTGCACCATGGGGGAGTACCTCGCAAAAGATGGGAAACAGGGAAGCCTTTCGGCTGCAAGGCGCAGGATTGTAGCGCAGTGCGGCCCGGGCGCCCAATCCACCCATCCTATCGACAGCCTACGCGGCAAGTGGGAAAAGGCGACAGGCTGCCCGGGGCGCGACAATAGGCATGTCCCTGCCGGGCTACGGGCTCTATAATGCTCGGCAGATTCAAGTCCCAGTACAGGTATCCCAGATGAAACGTCCAAGTGGTCGCGCCGCCGATCAGCTCCGCTCGATCCGCATTACCCGCAACTACACCAAGCACGCCGAGGGGTCGGTACTGGTCGAGTTCGGTGACACCAAAGTCATCTGCACGGTCAGCGTCGAGAATGGTGTTCCCCGCTTCCTCAAAGGCCAGGGCCAAGGTTGGCTGACCGCCGAATACGGCATGCTGCCGCGTTCGACCGGTGAGCGTAACCAGCGTGAAGCCAGCCGTGGCAAGCAGGGTGGTCGCACCCTGGAAATCCAGCGCCTGATCGGTCGTGCCCTGCGCGCTGCGCTGGACATGAAAAAGCTCGGTGAGGTCACCCTGTACGTCGACTGCGACGTGATCCAGGCCGATGGCGGCACCCGCACAGCATCGATCACCGGTGCCATGGTCGCCCTGGTCGATGCCCTGCGCGTGATCAAGAAGCGCGGCGGCCTCAAGGGCGGTGACCCGCTCAAGCACATGATCGCTGCCGTATCGGTCGGCATGTACCAAGGCGAAGCAGTGCTCGACCTGGACTACCTGGAAGACTCCGCTGCCGAGACCGACCTGAACGTGGTCATGACCAGCGCCGGTGGTTTCATCGAAGTGCAGGGCACCGCTGAAGGCGCACCGTTCCAGCCTGAAGACTTCAACGCCATGCTGGCGCTGGCGCAGAAGGGCATGAACGAAATCTACGAACTGCAGAACGCCGCACTGGCCGACTGAGCGCAATGCCAAGGAGGTGCGGAACATGAGTGATCCGAATGTACCGGTCAATCTGCCCAATTCCGAGATCCGCCAATGGGCGATGTTCTGTCACCTCTCGGCACTGCTCGGCCTGGCAGTGCCCCTTGGCCATTTGCTGGGGCCGTTGGTGATGTGGATCTGGAAGCGCGAGCTTGATCCGTTCATCGATGCCCAGGGCAAGGAAGCGCTGAATTTTCAGATCAGCGTGACCATTGCCGGGTTTATCTGCTTCCTGCTGACGTTCGTGCTGATCGGTCTGGTGCTGTTCGCCATTCTGGCGGTGGCGGTGCTGATCCTGATCATTCTGGCGGGGGTCAAGGCTAATGAAGGGCAGGCGTATCGCTATCCCTTCATCTGGCGGCCGATCAAGTAGAACGAGTTGGGGCCGCTTCGCGCCCCATCACAGGCAAGCCAGTTCCTACAGATCAACACGATTCATGTAGGCGCTGGCTTGCCTGCGATGGGGCGCGAAGCGGCCCCAACTTGTATCAGATGGTCAGCGTCCAGTCGTAATCGACGATCAGCGGCGCATGCTGGGAGAACCGCGGCTGGCGCGGCAGGCGGGCGTTGCGCACGAAGCGGCGCAGGCCTGGGGTGAGGATCTGGTAGTCGAACCGGTAACCCAGGTTGAGCATTTCGGCCTGCTCGTTATCCGGCCACCAGCTGTACTGGTCGCCTTCACGGCTGACTTCGCGCAGGGCATCGACATAGCCCATGTCGCCGACAATCGAGTCCATCCACGCGCGCTCGGGCGGCAGGAAGCCTGGCGATTGCTGGCTGTCGCGCCAGTTCTTGATGTCGAGCTTCTGCTGCGCAACGTAGAACGACCCGCAGTAGATGTACTCGCGGCGCTTGCGGCGCTGCTTGTCCAGGTACTTGCCGAAATCGTCCATCAACTTGAATTTCTGGTTCAAGTCTTCGTCGCCGTTCATGCCCGAAGGCAGCAACAGGCTGGCAATACTGACTTTGTCGAAGTCTGCTTGCAGGTAACGTCCGTAGCGGTCGGCTGTCTCGAAGCCCAGGCCGGTGATGACTGCCTTGGGCTGCATCCGCGAATAGAGCGCCACGCCACCTTGGGCAGGCACCTCCGCATCGCAGGCATAAAGGAAATAGCCATCGAGCTGGAAAGCTGGGTCGTCGAGTTCAAAGGCCGAGGCGCGGGTATCCTGAAGGCAGATGACGTCGGCATTCTGGGCTTGTAGCCAGCTGAGCAATCCACGCTCGGCGGCAGCCTGAATGCCATTTACGTTCACACTGATGATCCGCATAAATGGCCCCAAAAATCTCGTGCGTGTATGATACCCGAGCTCAACTCATTTAGCTAAATCCGTGGTGTCTGGGACTCTTCATGCAGCCGTATCAGCGCGACTTCATTCGTTTTGCCATCGATCGGGGCGTTTTGCGCTTCGGTGAATTCACCCTGAAATCGGGGCGTACCAGCCCGTACTTCTTCAATGCCGGCCTGTTCAACACAGGGTCTGCCCTGGCTGAACTGGGGCGTTGCTACGCGGCGGCGATCGTCGACAGCAAGATCCCGTTCGACGTGCTGTTTGGCCCAGCCTACAAGGGCATTCCACTGGCGGCCACCACCGCCGTGGCCCTGGCTGACCAGCATCAGCTCGACGTGCCGTGGTGCTTCAACCGTAAAGAAGCCAAGGATCACGGCGAAGGTGGCAGCCTGGTAGGCGCGCCTTTGGCCGGTGAAGTGTTGATCATCGATGACGTGATCACTGCCGGTACCGCTATCCGCGAGGTCATGCAGATCATCAACGCCCAGCAGGCCAAGGCCGCTGGCGTGCTGATCGCGCTCAACCGCGAAGAGCGCGGCAATGGCGAGCTGTCGGCGATCCAGGAAGTGGAGCGTGACTTCGGTATTCCGGTGGTCAGCATCGTTTCGCTGACCCAGGTGCTGGAGTTCCTGGCCGATGATCCGCAGCTCAAGCAGCATCTGCCTGCTGTTGAAGCGTATCGGGCGCAGTACGGGATCTGACCGTCCTGAAATGAAAAAGGCGACCTCAGCAGGTCGCCTTTTTTTGCCTGTGCCGGCCTCATCGCGGGGCAAGCCCGCTCCCACGCAGGCGCAGTAACGCAGGCGCAGTAGCGCAAGCGTTGGCGTGGGAGCGGGCTTGCCCCGCGATGGGCCGCAAAGCGGCCCCGGGCTATCAGTAATGACGCTTGCGGTTGGTGATCAGGGTGCCCACGCCGCTATCGGTGAAGATCTCCAGCAGTACCGCGTTCGGCACGCGACCGTCGATGATGTGCGAGCTCTGTACGCCACCTTGCACCGCATCCAGGGCGCATTTGATCTTCGGCAGCATGCCGCCGTAGATGGTGCCGTCGGCGATCAGCTCGTTGACCTGCTCGGTATTCAGGCCGGTCAGTACCTCGCCTTTCTTGTCCATCAGGCCTGCGATGTTGGTCAGCAGCATCAGCTTCTCAGCCTTCAGCGCCTCCGCCACCTTACCGGCCACCAGGTCGGCGTTGATGTTGTACGACTCACCGTTGGCGCCCACGCCGATTGGCGCGATCACCGGAATGAAATCGCCCTTGACCAGCATGTTCAACAGATCGGTGTTGACCCCAACGACTTCGCCGACGTGGCCGATGTCGATGATTTCCGGAGTGGTCATCTCGGGCGTCTGGCGCGACACGGTGAGCTTCTTGGCGCGGATCAGCTCCGCGTCCTTGCCGGTCAGGCCGATGGCGCTGCCGCCGTGGCGGTTGATCAGGTTGACGATGTCCTTGTTGACCTGGCCACCGAGGACCATTTCGACCACGTCCATGGTCGCCGAGTCGGTGACGCGCATGCCGTCGATGAAGTGGCTCTCGATCGACAGGCGCTTGAGCAGATCACCGATCTGCGGGCCGCCGCCGTGCACCACCACCGGGTTGATGCCAACTGCTTTCATCAACACGATGTCGCGGGCAAAACCGGTTTTGAGCTCTTCGCTCTCCATCGCGTTGCCGCCGTACTTGATCACCAAGGTCTTGCCGACGAAGCGGCGAATGTAGGGCAGCGCTTCGGACAAAACCTCGGCTACATGGGAAGCGGCATCGCGATCGAGGGTCATGCAGGGCTCCTGTAAGGAACAGATAGTCGGTCAGAACGGCAGTTGCAGCTCAGGGGCAACCCGCAGCAACTGGGCGCGGAAAACATCCTTGATACGTTGCAATTCGGCGTCGCTGTCGGCCTCGAAGCGCAGCACCAGCACAGGCGTTGTGTTGGAAGCGCGTACCAGGCCCCAGCCGTGGGCGTAGTCGACCCGCACACCATCGATGGTGGTCAGGTTGGCGTCGCCCCAGTCAGCGTCGCGTTGCAGTGCATCAATGATGCTGAATTTACCCTCGTCGGTCACATCAATATTGATTTCCGGCGTGGAAATGTCGTTCGGGAACGCAGCGAACAGGCTTTCGGCGTCTTGCCCGGCCTTGCTGAGGATCTCCAGCAAGCGCGCGGCACTGTAGATACCATCGTCAAACCCGTACCAGCGCTCCTTGATGAAGATGTGCCCGCTCATCTCGCCTGCGAGCAAGGAGCCGGTGAGTTTCATCTTCTTCTTGATCAACGAGTGACCGGTCTTCCACATTAGCGCGCGACCGCCGTGCTGTTCGATCAGCGGGGTCAGGCGACGAGTGCATTTGACGTCGAAGATGATCTCGGCGCCTGGGTTGCGTTCCAGGACATCCAGGGCGAATAGCATCAGCAGGCGGTCGGGGTAGACGATATTGCCCGTGTTGGTCACCACGCCTACGCGGTCGCCGTCACCGTCGAAGGCCAGGCCGATATCGGCGCCGACTTCCTTGACCTTGGCGATCAGGTCTTCGAGGTTTTCCGGCTTGCCCGGGTCCGGGTGGTGGTTGGGGAAGTTGCCGTCGACCTCGCAGAACAGCGGGATCACCTCGCAGCCCAGGGCTTCGATCAGCTGCGGGGCG
Source organism: Pseudomonas sp. Je.1.5.c (assembly GCF_051129895.1). Taxonomy (NCBI): domain Bacteria; kingdom Pseudomonadati; phylum Pseudomonadota; class Gammaproteobacteria; order Pseudomonadales; family Pseudomonadaceae; genus Pseudomonas; species Pseudomonas sp. Je.1.5.c. The sequence goes on along the minus strand of NZ_JBCPSP010000027.1, from coordinate 50,082 downwards.
ATCACCCCAGCTGCGCCGTTACCGCAGTCGACCACCACCTTGAGCTTTTTCTTAAGCTGGATGTCGGCGGTGACCTGGTCGAAGTAGCGGCCGAGGATCTCGACCTTTTCCACACGGCCTTCGCCACGGCTCAAGTCGTTGGTCTTCAGACGAGTCAGCAGGGCCTGGATCTGCTCATTGGCCAAGGTGTCGCCGGCAATGACGATCTTGAAGCCGTTGTAGTCGGAGGGGTTGTGGCTGCCGGTGAGCATGACACCGGACTTGCCCGCCAGCACGTTGGCGGCGTAGTACAGCGCCGGAGTCGGCACCAGGCCGACGTCGCTGACCTGGCAACCGGCGTCGACCAGGCCCTGGATCAGTTGCTCGACCAGCATCGGCCCGGACAGTCGACCGTCGCGGCCAACCGAGATGTTCGGTTCGCCCTGGGCCAGGGTCTGCGCACCGATGGCGCGGCCGATCCAGTAGGCGGTTTCGGCATGCAGGGTTTTGCCGACCACGCCACGAATGTCGTAGGCGCGGAAGATGCTTTCGGGCAGTGCGGGTACCCGCTGGGCCATGTCATTCATCTCTGGGAGCTCCAATCTTCAAAGGCTTGTGGGTAGACGCAAACTGAACGCTTGGACGGCTCTTTCGCCAGAGAGTTCGCCATCCTTGGCGTCAACGCGGTGCTATCGGCTCAGTGGCTGCCGGAGTGGCCAAAGCCACCGGCGCCGCGCTGGCTCTCGTCGAAGGCCTCGACGATGTCGAAATGCGCTTGCACCACAGGCACCAGCACCAGCTGCGCGATGCGCTCGCCAATGGCGATGGTGAACGGCGTGTTGCCGCGGTTCCAGCACGACACCATCAGCTCGCCCTGGTAATCCGAGTCGATCAAGCCGACCAGGTTGCCCAGCACGATGCCGTGCTTATGGCCCAGGCCCGAGCGCGGCAGGATCATCGCCGCCAGGCCCGGGTCGCCGATGTAGATCGACAGGCCGGTTGGGATCAGCAGGGTCTGGCCGGGCTCAAGCACGGTGTCTTGCTGGAGCATGGCGCGCAGGTCCAGGCCAGCAGAGCCGGGGGTGGCGTACTGCGGCAGGGGGAATTCGGCGCCAATGCGCGGGTCGAGGATCTTGGCTTGAAGAGCGTGCATGTAACTTATTGAACCTGATTGAGTCGTTCGGCGATGAAGGCAACCAGCTGACGGGCGATCTTGCCCTTGCTGGTCTGCGCGAAGAGGGTCTGGTGCTGCTGGCGATCGATAACGGTCAAGGCGTTCTCCTCGCTGTTGAAGCCGATGCTGGGGTTGGCCACATCATTGGCGACGATCAGGTCGAGGTTCTTGTCCTTGAGCTTGCGCGTGGCGTAATCGAGCAAGTGTTCGGTCTCGGCGGCAAAGCCGACGCTGAACGGACGGTCGGCCCGGCCAGCAATGGTCGCAAGGATATCCGGATTACGCACCATCTGCAGCAGCATGCCGTCGCCGGTCGTAGGATCCTTCTTGAGTTTTTGCGCGGCGACCACTTCCGGACGGTAGTCCGCGACCGCCGCCGAGGCGATGAACAGGTCGCATGGCATCGCTGCTTCGCAGGCCGCGAGCATGTCCCGTGCGCTGACCACGTCGATCCGGTTGACCCGATCCGGGGTCTGCAGGTGCACAGGCCCCGTGACGAGGGTCACCCTAGCCCCCGCTTCTGCGGCCGCTTCGGCCAGGGCAAAGCCCATCTTGCCGGAGCTATGATTGGTGATATAGCGCACCGGATCGATGTTTTCCTGGGTCGGGCCGGCAGTGATCAGCACGTGTTTGCCGGTCAGCGCCTGGCGCTTGAAGCTTTCTGCCGCGCACCAGGCCAGGTCGCTAGCTTCGAGCATGCGCCCCAGGCCCACGTCGCCACAGGCCTGGCTGCCGGAGGCCGGGCCGAACACCTGGATGCCGCGGCTTTGCAGCCGCTCAAGGTTGGCCTGGGTAGCCGGGTCACGCCACATCGCCTGGTTCATCGCCGGGGCTACGGCCACGGTAGCGTCGGTGGCCAGTACCAGGGTGGTCAACAGGTCATCGGCCATGCCCTGGGCCATGCGCGCCATCAGGTCGGCGGTGGCTGGGGCGATCAGCACCAGGTCGGCCCATTTGGCCAGTTCGATATGACCCATCGCCGCTTCGGCGGCGGGGTCGAGCAAATCCATGTGCACCGGATGGCCGGACAGGGCCTGCAGGGTCAGTGGAGTGATGAACTCGGCACCGCCGCGGGTCATGACGACGCGCACCTGCGCGCCGTGTTCCAGGAGTCGGCGAATCAGCTCGGCGCTCTTGTAGGCGGCGATGCCGCCACCCACGCCGAGAACGATGCGCTTGCGATACAGCCGCTGCATAGGCTTGCCTTTTTCCAGTGAGAGCGGGCGGCGACGCATGAAAACTGCCTGCGGCAGAACGTCGCATTTAACGAGGCGAAATAGATTAACACAGGGCCCGCGATATCCGCTCGGTGTGAAATCGACAGGAGGTTGAAATGGGTATTAGGGATTGGCCGTTGGATGAAAGGCCGAGGGAGAAAATGCTGAAACTAGGGGCGTCGCATCTATCTGATGCTGAACTCTTAGCTGTCTTTCTGCGTACGGGTGTTTCTGGGGTTAATGCCCTAGAGTTATCTCGTAAATTATTAAGCCATTTTGGAGGGTTTAGAAGGCTTTTGGAAACGGACTTCAGCGATTTTAAGCCTGGAATGGGGCTTGGCCTTGCGAAATATTCTCAATTACAGGCTGTGGTCGAACTCGCGAAGCGACACTTGGCAGAAATACTAAAACAAACAGCGGTTGTAGAGAGCCCTACTTTTGTTAAGGATTATCTAAAGCATCAGTTGCGCGGAGAAAAAAACGAAGTCTTTGGTTGCTTGTTTTTAGACAATAAGCATTACTTAATTGGGTTCGAGGTAATGTTCAAGGGCACAATCGATAGAGCGCACGTTCATCCGCGGCAGGTCGTTCGCAGGTCACTTGCAGTTAACGCTGCAGCTATGATTGTTTGCCACAATCATCCGTCTGGAAATGCTGAGCCAAGTCAGGAGGATGTTCATCTGACCAAGATACTTAAGAGCTCTTTAGCCTTAATTGATGTGAGGTTGATTGACCACATAATTATAGGCGACGCAGAGCCATATTCATTCATGGAGCATGGATTGCTGTGAGCTGGACGGTGAAAGTGCATGGCACTTTCACCGTAATCACTTTTATTGCACAGTAGGGAAGTCGACCTGCTCTCCGCTGTCTTGAACGGCTCTATCTACAACTTTTGATTCTACATCAAGATAAGAGTCCAAATGCTCGCTGGAGATAGGGTTGGCTTCCTTTTTGCTGTGAAGGCGAATGGCTGAGCCATCTGATTCTTTTCTTCGGTTGTTAAATGAAAATAGTGTAGTGTATCGGCTTGGTGATACACCTTCAAAATTCTCAAATACCACTTTGCCACTAGAGCTTTTGTCTATTGTGATGGCGTCGCCATGCAGCTTGATAGCTAGGCTCTTCTCATAGGGTTCAATATAAACTACTCGAGAAATACCAGCAGCTATGATATGCCGTGCACAGTTATGGCAGGGATAAGTGGTAGTGTACATTATAGAGCCAGAAGTGTTTCCGGTCCCGCCGCGAGCTATATTGATAATTGCTTCCATCTCGGCGTGAATAGCACGAGAATATTCAATGATCGAGCCTAGCTGGGTTTGCTCCAGGATCACCTTCGTCAGGTCTTGTGCTTCAGCGGTAGCAAAGGAAAGCTGCTTCACCGCGCTATCTTTTTTGGAATTGGTAAGGATTTCCACAATTCGCTTGGCAAGCTTTTGCTTAGTATCATCATTATGGCATTTTTTTCCATGATGAATGCAGCGTTGGTCTGGCTCCGATTCTGTATTGTAGAGGCCTCCACCCGCTGCTGGTACATCGTTCCATCCGACTGAAATCACATCACCGCTATCGTTAGTGATGGAAGCACCAACTTGGCGACTTAGGCACGCAGATTTAAGAGAGGCAGAGTAGGCTGCGTACATCCCTCCTTCATCTTTAGTCGGAGTGATTCCATTTTCGCCATGAACCAATCCTGCAAATCTCTTGCAGGGTTTAGTTATGTTGCCTACATTAGTAAGGCTATGCTTGACGAAGAAGTCAGCTCTATGAATGGTTTTTTCAAGCTGCTGGCCGTGGTCAACATTGTCTCGGCGGTCGCGCTCTACCAGACGCTGTGCGTCTACAGAGTTGAGCCCTTCGGCTTGCAGGTGCTCAAGGCGTGCTTGCTGAGGGCTCATTACTCCAACCAAGAAAAATGCATTTCTGTAGACGAGCTTAAAAAGATCAACCTCGGCGGGGTGCTTAAGTTGATCAACAATATATACTACGCGAGGCGGGTTAGCATCCCCGCTTTCATTCATCTTGATTTGACGCTCGGAGGAAATGGATTTTATTGCTTGAACAGCAAGTGCATCATCGCCTAAGGTGTTGCGGATGTGATTGCCTAGATCTTGCAAGGCTTCATATCTTGAAGAAAGAGAAAAGCTCTCGATCTGATCGATTTTGCCAAGATATTTAGCGGGTGGGGGCACATCTCTAAAATAGCTTTTGATAATGCTGCTTATTTTGATGTATTCAATTTCGTAGGAGAATGTGCTGAACTGTTCTTTAAGTTCTGTCACTACGTCTTGGAGGTTGCAGCCTACAGCACCGCAGACGCCAATGACTATCTCCTTAGTTCTTCTGGATTTTATTTTCTCCCGAAGATTCTCTTTGGCTTCCGGTTCTATTGCTTCGACCGATCCAATTTGTGGAAAGGCTTTAACGGTCCCTGTCGACATTTTTATCTCACCAGTTTAGCTTTTTGGCTCGCTCTAGTATTTGAGCAATCGCGGTTTTGTAATCTTTCTTCTTTTTTCGTTCTAAAAAAGCGTCTGAATAGATGACCGAGCAACGAGCGGCTTCATCAGTTACTGGTCTAACTAATGGACTTGCTACTCTCTCTTCTTGTCTCATCTCGACACCTGATCCTCAGCTTGTTGCCGTTTAAAACCGGCGCTTGTTCGTGATCATCCACTGCTTTTGGCAGCTTAGTTCACTAATCAAAAAAACACGGCAAAAAATCTACGGACGCGCCTCGTTTCTCCTGTAGGCTGGCCCCTTCCAAGGCGCCAGCCTACAGGAGATTTATGTTTTGTCAATCAGGAAAATGAGGCGCTAGGAATTTTGGCCGCGGAGGCTATCAGGTGTTCAAAAGGAATAAAAAAAAGGATGACCAGTGGTCATCCCTTAATATTCATCTATGGCCGAAATTACGGGCGTGATGCCTCAGCGAGTCACCGAAACCTTGCTGAAATCCAGCCGCCCAAACGGGTTCACCTGATACCCCTCGACCCCCTGGCGCAGCAATGTGGCGGCAGTGGGGTGGGCCAGTGGCAACCACAGTGCCTGCTGCTGAATCAGCGCCTGTGCCTGCTGGTACAGCCGGCTGCGCACGCTTTGGTCATTGGTGGTGCGGCCGGCACTGATCAGCTGATCCAGGCGGCTGTCGCAGAACCGCGCAAAGTTGGTCCCGGACTTGACCGCCGCGCAGGAAAACTGCGGGCTGAGGAAGTTGTCCGGGTCACCGTTGTCACCGGCCCAGCCCATGAACAGCAGGTCATGCTCGCCGGCCTTGGCGCGGCGGATCAGTTCGCCCCATTCGATCACCTTGATCTCGGCCTTGATGCCCACCTTGGCCAGGTCGGCCTGCAGCATCTGCGCGCCCAGGCTTGGGTTGGGGTTGAGCAGGCTGCCGGAAGGGCGGGTCCAGATCGTGGTGCTGAAGCCATCTGCCAGGCCAGCCTTGGTCAGCAGGGCCTTGGCTTTTTTCAGGTCTATCGGATAACCCGGCAGGTCCTTGGCGTAGCTCCAGGTATTGGGCGGGTAGGGTCCATTGGCCGCAATAGCGGTGTCTTCGAACACGGCCTTGAGGTAGCTGGTCTTGTCGAAGGCGAGGTTGATCGCCTGGCGCACTTCAGGCTTGTCCAGCGGTGGGTGCTGGCTGTTGATGGCGACGAAAGCCGTCATGAAGGCAGGCGTGGTGGCGACCTTGAGGTTGTCATCCTTGCCAGCTTCGGCAATGTCCAGTGGCTTGGGCGACAGGGCCATCTGGCACTCGCCCCGCTTGAGCTTTTGCAGGCGCACGTTGGCGTCCGGGGTGATCGCATAGACCAGCGGATCGACCGCAGGCTTGCCGGCAAAGTAGTCGGCATTGGCGCGATAGCGCACCACGGCGTCCTTCTGGAAGCGCTGGAAGACGAACGGGCCGGTGCCGATCGGCTGGCTGTTGAGCTTCTCCGGGGTGCCGGCCTTGAGCAGCTTGTCGGCGTATTCGGCAGAATAGATCGAGGCGAAGCCCATGCTCAGGGTGGCCAGGAAGGTGGCGTCGGCGTGGGTCAGGGTGAAGCGCACGGTGTGCGGCTCTGGGGCATCGATCGACTTGATCAGGCTGCCCAGCTGCAGCGACTGGGCGTGCGGATAGCCGCCGGACGCAGTCTTGTGCCAGGCATGGGCCGGGTAGAGCATGCGCTGGAAGCTGAACAGCACGTCGTCGGCATCCAGCTCGCGGGTGGGCTTGAAGTAGGGCGTGGTGTGGAACTTCACCGCGCCGCGCAGCTTGAAGTCATAAATCAGGCCATCGGCCGAGACCGTCCAGCTTTCGGCCAGGCTAGGCACGACCTTGCCCTGGCCGGGGTCGAACTCCACCAGGCGGTTCATCAGCACGTCGGCCGAGGCGTTGGTGGTGGTCAGCGAGTTGTACTGCACCACGTCGAAGCCTTCCGGGCTGGCTTCGGTGCAGACAGCGAGTGGCGCCGCCTGGGCGAGGCCGGCGAACAAAAGGCTGGAAGAGAACAGCAGGGAAAGCGCGGCGGCACGCATCGAAGCTCCTTGGCGAGATCAGTGGCCCATCTGCCAGTGCAGTCTGGAAACGTTCTACCCTAGTGCGAGCGTTGATAAATGACCACACCCTTTTTTACAAACCCTGCGACGAGCGGTCGACAGCCCGCCGGCCTTGTCGCTATGCTGGCCGCACTCACTTGGCCGACTGCAGAAACGCATCTTCTGTTGTTGCAGCCGAGTCTTTCTGGTATAAAGCAGCGCTCTTTTCTAGGGGCTCGCTCTGTCGCGAAAGCGGATACGGTCGATAAGACCCCCGGAAACACGGCGCCTGGCGCCATAGACTGAGAGATTAAGCGGCCAACCCATGCCGGGTTGGGCATGTGGTTTTAGAGGGCTGAGGCATGTCGAGAGTCTGTCAAGTTACCGGTAAGGGTCCGGTAACTGGGAATAACATTTCCCACGCAAACAACAAAACCCGTCGTCGTTTCCTGCCAAACCTGCAGCACCACCGTTTCTGGGTTGAATCCGAGAAGCGTTTCGTGCGTCTGCGCGTTTCCGCCAAGGGCATGCGTATCATCGACAAGCGCGGCATCGATGCCGTTCTGGTTGACATCCGCCGTGCCGGCGCCAAGGTTTAAGGGAGAGCATCATGCGTGAATTGATCCGTCTGGTATCGAGTGCTGGCACTGGCCACTTCTACACCACCGACAAGAACAAGCGCACCACCCCGGACAAGATCGAGATCAAGAAATACGATCCGGTCGTCCGTAAGCACGTGACCTACAAGGAAGCCAAGATCAAGTAATTGATCGGCAACCTGAAAAAACCCGCCTCCTCACGGAAGCGGGTTTTTTTATGCCTGGGAAATTAATCGCGGGGCAAGCCCGCTCCCACGCCGATCGTGATAGCGAGCTCGGCTGTTATTTCTGCTCGAACATCACGTAGATCTTGCGGCACGGCTCCAGCACTTCCCAGGTGCCTTTGAAGCCAGCCGGGATAACGAACCGATCACCGGCACGCAGGGTCTTGGCGCCCCCGGCCTCATCACGCAGCACCGAGACACCCTGCACGATCTCGCAGTACTCATGTTCGGTGTAGTTGACGGTCCACTGCCCGACCTCGCCTTCCCACACGCCCGCGGCGAACTGGCCGCAGGGGCTGGAGTAGTGGTTGTAGACAGCCTGGTCTGGCTCACCCTTGAGGATTTTCTCCGCCGCCGGGCGATAGCGTTCTGCCTCGGTCAGCACTTGGGCGAAGTCGATAATGCCGGTGATAGTCATGGTTCTCCCCTCTTTTTGTTTAATAAAATGCACATCAGTAGGCTTTTGAGCCTTCCGTGTCAAATATATTGATAGTTTACACTGGCTGGTTTAGGGTGACGGGTGCCAGTGTGCGCTTGTCGCCCGGCCAGAATTTCTGACAGCGCCCGTGAGTCTCCAGTGCGGCGTTGCACCTTAACAAGAGGAGGAGTTTCGTATGACCACCCTGACTCGTGCGGACTGGGAACAGCGTGCCCAGCAATTGAAGATCGAAGGCCGCGCCTTCATCAACGGTGAGTACACCGACGCCGCATCCGCTGAAACCTTCGACTGCCTGAGCCCGGTGGACGGACGCTTCCTGGCCAAGGTCGCCAGCTGCGACCTGGCTGACGCCAACCGCGCTGTGGAAAACGCCCGCGCCACCTTTGATTCCGGCGTTTGGTCGCGCCTGGCTCCGGCCAAGCGTAAAGCCAAACTGATCCGCTTCGCCGAGCTGCTGCGTAAGAACGTAGAAGAGCTGGCGCTGCTGGAAACCCTGGACATGGGCAAGCCGATTGGCGACTCCTCAAGCATCGACGTACCAGGCGCGGCGCAAGCCCTGCACTGGAATGCCGAAGCCATCGACAAGGTCTACGACGAGGTCGCGCCGACTCCGCACGACCAGCTCGGCCTGGTGACCCGCGAGCCCGTGGGTGTGGTTGGCGCCATCGTGCCGTGGAACTTCCCGCTGCTGATGGCCTGCTGGAAACTCGGCCCAGCCTTGGCCACCGGTAACTCGGTGGTGCTCAAGCCGTCCGAAAAATCGCCACTGACCGCCATCCGTATCGCCCAACTGGCGATCGAAGCCGGCATCCCGGCTGGCGTGCTCAACGTGCTGCCAGGCTACGGCCACACCGTCGGCAAGGCCCTGGCCCTGCATATGGATGTCGACACCCTGGTATTCACCGGTTCGACCAAGATCGCCAAGCAACTGATGATCTACGCTGGCGAATCGAACATGAAGCGCATCTGGCTGGAAGCTGGCGGCAAGAGCCCGAACATCGTCTTCGCCGACGCGCCTGACCTGCAGGCCGCTGCCGAAGCCGCTGCCAGCGCCATCGCCTTCAACCAGGGCGAAGTCTGCACCGCAGGTTCGCGCCTGCTGGTCGAGCGCTCGATCAAAGACAAGTTCCTGCCGCTGGTAGTCGAGGCCCTGAAAGCCTGGAAGCCAGGCAACCCACTGGATCCGGCGACCACCGTGGGTGCGCTGGTCGATACCCAGCAGATGAACACCGTGCTGTCGTACATCGACGCAGGTCATCAGGACGGCGCCAAGCTGCTGGCCGGTGGCAAGCGTATCCTTGAAGAGACTGGCGGTACCTACGTCGAGCCGACCATCTTCGACGGCGTGACCAATGCCATGAAGATCGCCCAGGAAGAGATCTTTGGCCCAGTGCTGTCGGTGATCACCTTCGACACCGCCGAAGAAGCCGTGGCCATCGCCAACGACACGCCGTACGGCCTGGCCGCAGGTATCTGGACTGCCGACATCTCCAAGGCGCACAAAACTGCCCGTGCCGTGCGCGCCGGTAGCGTCTGGGTCAACCAGTACGACGGCGGCGACATGACCGCACCGTTCGGCGGCTTCAAGCAGTCGGGCAACGGCCGTGACAAGTCGCTGCATGCGCTGGAGAAGTACACCGAGCTGAAGGCGACCTGGATCAAGCTGTAATCCCAGGTAGACATCGCGGGGCCAGCCCGCTCCCACGCAGCCAGCGTAATGCCCGGGTTGACGTGGTAGCGGGCTTGCCCCGCGATCGATCCTGAACCAGCCGGGCCGGCGCTATGCCGTCCCGGCTGTGTCGTCTCTGCGATTCACAAATTTTGCCTAGGAGGCTGTCATGCGTTGGGGAACCTACTTTGCCGTACTGGCGTCGGTGCTCAGCGTCGGGCTCGCGCTCGGCGTGAGCATGCCGCTGGTGTCCCTGCGCCTGGAAGGCTGGGGCTACGGCGGGTTTGCCATCGGCGTGATGGCGGCGATGCCCGCTATTGGTGTGCTGCTCGGTGCCAGCCTGGCCAGCCGCCTGGCCGGTTGGGTCGGGGTGCCTGCGGCCATGCGCCTGTGCCTGTGGGGCGGGGCGCTATCGATCGGGCTGCTAGCGCTGTTGCCAAGCTATCCACTGTGGCTGGCGCTGCGCTTGCTGATCGGCATGTCGCTGACCGTGGTGTTCATCCTCGGTGAAAGCTGGATCAACCAGTTGGTCGTCGAACAGTGGCGTGGCCGGCTGGTAGCGCTGTATGGCAGCAGCTACGCCTTGAGCCAGCTGGCCGGGCCGCTGGTACTGGGCTTTCTGGGTTCGGATGACGATTTCGGTTTCTGGGCGGCGACCGCCCTGTTGATCGTGGCGCCGCTGGTGCTATTGGGGCGTGGCGGCGCGCCGACCACCGAAGCCTACAGCGTCACCTTCAGGGAACTGTTCGCCTTCTGCCGACGCCTGCCGGTGATCGCCTGGGCCATTGCTCTGTTCGCAGCCTTCGAGGCGATGATCCTGACCTTGCTGCCGGTGTACTGCTTGCAACAGGGGTTCACGGCGGAAGTGGCGCTGTTCATGGTCAGCACCGTGGTGGTGGGGGATGCGGTGTTGCAGCTGCCGATCGGCGCCCTGGCCGACAAGATGTCGCGACAGACGCTGTTCAGTGGTTGTGCGCTGACCTTGCTGGTCTCCAGCCTGGCGATTCCGCTGCTGCTGGATACTACGCTGATCTGGCCGGTGTGGGTGCTGTTTGGCGCCAGTGCCGGGGGCTTGTTCACGCTATCGCTGATTTTGATCGGCGAGCGTTATCGAGATGATGCGCTGGTGCGGGCCAATGCTCACGTGGCGCAACTGTGGGGCATCGGTTGCCTGCTCGGGCCGCTGTTGGCGGGGGCGGGGAGCCAGTGGGTCAGTGGCCATGCGTTGCCGCTGTTGATGGCGGTCGGGGCTGCTGGGTTGGTGCTATTGACGCGGCGGCGGGGCGCCTTTGAGCCGGCGTCGGTCTGAGCCGATGCTATCGCGGGGCAAGCCCGCTCCCACGCCGAATGTTTAGGTACAGGCAAGCGTGGCAGCGGGCTTGCCCCGCGATTGGCCCTAGAGCATTTTCTCCAGCCCCACGGCTTTGCTGATCCAGGCATTGAACCTGCGCCACATGCCGCCCGGCTCAGTGGTGAGCATGTGCCGTTTGCCATTGTCCTCGGTTACCCACACCAACTTGCCAGCCACCAGCGTCGGCTGGTAACTGAGCGCTGGTGCCATGCCCTGCACCGCCAGGTCGCGGGTGTACTCGGCCAGCTCCGGGCTGTCGACCAACACCCCGACCTCGGTATTCCACAGCACTGACCGCGGGTCGAAGTTGAACGAGCCGATAAAGGTCTTGCGCCGATCGAACACGATCGCCTTGCTGTGCAGGCTGGAATCCGAACTGCCATGGAAGTTGATGCCACGACTGGCACTGGGATCGCCCGGCTGGCGGCGCAGCTCATACAGCTGCACACCATGCTCCAGCAAGGCGCGGCGGTAGGGCGCATAGCCGCCATGCACGGCCGGTACGTCAGTGGCTTCCAGCGAGTTGGTCAGCAATTTGACTGAAATGCCCGCGTCGGCATGGCTGGTCAGGTACAGCAATCCATCCTCACCGGGAACGAAATAGGCCGACACCAGAATCAGCTCGTGATCGACATTGTTCAGGTCCGGCGCCAGTTGCTGGCTCATCAGTAGTTGCGGATCTGGCTCGTCCTGGGCCAGGACCTTGCTTGGCGCATCCCACAGGGCCTGGCTGTGCGCCCAGATCAGCTCATTGCGCCAGACATCCAGGCGCGGCTGGGACTGGTAAGCCATCAGCCGGTCATACAGCGCCTTGCGCTTGATCCGCGCTTCGGCCAGGGACACTTCCAGGCGATGGCGGCTGGCGCGCAGGTCGTCGGCATCCGGCTCGCGCCAGAGAAAATCGCCGATAGGCCGGCTCAGGGCACTGTTCCAGTATTGGTCGAAACTGTGCCCAAGCTGCTCAGCCACTGGGCCGACGCCGAGCAGGTCGATGTCGGTGAAATTGAGATTGGGCTCGGCGTCGAAATACTCATCGCCCAGGTTGCGCCCGCCGACGATGGCCATGCTGTTGTCGACCAGGAACAGCTTGTTGTGCATGCGTCGGTGCTGGCGCGACAGGTTGAACAGCCGGCCCATGGCGCGGGTGACGCCGGTACTGCGCCCCAGGTGCAGTGGGTTGAATACGCGGATATGGATGTTCGGGTGGGCGGCGAGGGTGCCCATCAGGGTATCGAGGCCGTCGCTGGTGGTGTCGTCGAGCAGGATGCGCACGCGCACGCCGCGGTCGGCGGCACGCAGCAGTTCGTGGACCAGCGCCCGCGTGCTCAGGCCGTCATGGACGATGTAGTACTGCAGGTCGATGCTGGCCTGGGCGTTGCGAATCAGCTCGGCCCGCGCGCGGAAGGCCTCGTTGCTGTTGGGCAGCAGGCGAAAACCCGAGCGGCCTTCATAAGGCGCCGCCTGGCGCAGCACCGAGCGGCCGAAGGCCGAGTCGTTGGCCGGCAGCGCCTGGCTGACTTCACGCGGGGTTCCGACGCTGGCGCACCCGGCAAGGCCGAGCGTTAGCGCCAGCAAGAGAGGCAGAGCTCGCTGGAGTCTCAAGTAAGGGTCGTCCTGTACAGCAAAGGCCTATGAGCTATGGACCATGGAGGGCGGCGCAAAGTTACGCTGGGCTGTGTTCTTCGACCAGTAGACGAAGGGCGGTTTCACCCACCTTGCGCACCGCTGCCTCGATTTGCGGGGTGGGCCGCGCGGCGTAATTCATCCGCAGGCAGTGCCGGTACTTGCCTGAGGCCGAGAAGATACTGCCCACTGCAATCTGCACCCCTTGCTCCAGTAAAGCGCGGTTCAGCCGCAGCGTATCGAAACTTTCCGGCAATTCGACCCACAGCATGAAGCCGCCCTGCGGCCGGCTGGCGCGGGTGCCAGGCGGGAAGTAGCGGGTAACCCAATCGATCATCTGCTCGCGGCCGCGCTGGTACTGGCTGCGCATGCGCCGCACATGCGGGTGATAGTGGCCCGCCTCGATGAAGTCGGCGATGGCCAGCTGTGGTTGGGCTGAGGTGCTGCCGGTGCTGATGTACTTCATGTGCAGCACCCGCTCCAGGTAGCGCCCGGGCGCGACCCAGCCGATGCGCAGGCCCGGCGCCAAGGTCTTGGAGAAGGAGCTGCACAGCAGTACCCGGCCATCTTCATCGAACGACTTGACCGTGCGTGGGCGCGGGTAGGTGTAGGCCAGGTCGCCATACACATCGTCTTCGAGGATTGCCACATCGTAGCGCTGGGCCAGGGTCAGCAAGGCCTTCTTGCGCGCTTCGGGCATGATGTAGCCCATTGGGTTGTTACAGCTGGGCGTGATCTGGATGAGCTTGATCGGCCACTGTTCCAGGGCCAGTTCCAGCGCCTCCAGGCTGATCCCGGTGATCGGGTCGGTGGGGATCTCCAACGCCTTCATGCCCAGGCCCTTGAGCGTCTGCATGGCGCCGTGAAAGCTGGGCGAGTCCACCGCGACGATATCGCCGGTCTCGCAGACCGCGCGGATGCTGGTCGACAACGCCTCGTGGCAACCGGTGGTCACCACCAGATCGGCAGGGCTCACCCGGCAGCCGGAATCGAGCATCAGCCGGGCGATCTGCTCGCGCAGGGCGAGATTGCCGTGGATGTTGTCGTAATACAGGCCGGGCATGTCCTGCCGCCGGCTGATCTGCGCAAGGCTGCGCAGCAGCGGCTTGAGGGTCGGGCTGTTGACGTCGGGCATGCCACGGCCGAGCTGGATCACGTCTGCTTGCGGGGTGCTGCGTACCAGCTCCAGTACCTGTTCCCACTGCGAGATATCCACAGGCCGCTGCGCCGGCCGGCTGATGGCGGGCAGGGCAGGGAGGCTGCGGTGGTCAGTGACGAAATAGCCAGATTTGGGCCGTGGCGCGACCAGGCCGTTGTCTTCGAGCATGCGATAGGCCTGCTGTACGGTGCTCAGGCTCACGCCGTGTTCCAGGCTCAACGAGCGTACCGATGGCAAGCGTTGGCCAGGACGGTACAGGCCCTGCTCGATACGGGCGCCAAGTAGCTCGGCGAGGTTCAGGTAAAGGGTCACGGCATACTCCTGCGCTCAGGGTTCTGAACGACCAGTACAGATCGCTGAAAAATACAGCATTCAGCGGTTATTCAGCTAATTCTGTATGGGAATAATAAGCCTGTATTGGATCTGTATTGTCATGCTCGCGCACGCGCATGCTTTCTGCACGGTATGAGCTGATCGGGAGGACGCAGCGATGGGTGGCTTGAGCGATGTGCGCTTGCAACTGTTGGGCAAAGCGCTTGAAGAGGGGCAGCAGCAGCGGGTCTACAGTGCCCCGGCTGGGCTTGGGCGACTGGGCTTGATGCTGCATCGCTGGAATACCCGCAAGGCGCTGTTGCAGCTTGATCAGTCGCAGTTGCGCGATGTTGGGTTGACCTGGGAGCAGGCGCGCACTGAAGGGCGCAAGCCGTTCTGGAAGGATTGATTGACGGTTGGGATTCTTGGGGCCGCTTTGCGGCCCATCGCAGGCAAGCCAGCTCCTACAGGCTGGCGCGGTCCCTGTAGGAGCTGGCTTGCCTGCGATGGGCTGCAAAGCAGCCCCAAAAATAGCTCTGGCAACAAAGCCCCAGGATCAAACCAACTCTTTCAACCGATGCCAAAGCATCCCCAACGCCAACAATGGCGAACGCAGATGCCTACCCCCCGGGAAGGTAACGTGCGGCACCTGCGCAAACAGATCGAAGCGCCCGCTCTGCTGGCCACTGATCGCCTCACCCAGCAAGCGCCCAGCCAAGTGCGTGGCATTCAGCCCATGCCCGGAGTAGGCCTGGGCGTAATACACATTCGGCTGGCTGGCCAGGCGGCCAATCTGTGGCAGGCGGTTGGCGCCGATGCCGATCATCCCGCCCCACTGAAAATCGATTCGCACATCGGCCAGTTGCGGGAACACCTTGAGCATCTTTGGCCGCATGTAGGCGGCGATGTCCTTGGGGTCACGCCCGGAATAATGGCAAGCGCCGCCAAACAACAGGCGCTTGTCGGCCGAAAGCCGATAGTAGTCCAGCGCCACCCGCTGATCGCACACCGCCATGTTCTGCGGCAGCAACGAGCGCGCACGTTCCTCACCCAGGGGCTCGGTGGCGATGATGTAGCTGCCAGCGGGCAACACTTTGCCGCCCAGCTCGCGGTTCAGATCGTTGTGATAGGCGTTGCAGCACAGCACCAGGGTGTTGGCGCGAACCCGGCCGCTGGCGGTGTGCACTTGCACCTGCGGCCCGTAGTCGATGCAGGTCACCGCCGACTGCTCATGCAGCTTCACGCCCCACTGGCTGGCCACGGCCGCCTCACCCAACGCCAGGTTGAGCGGATGCAGATGGCCCGAGCCCATGTCGATCAGACCGCCGACATAGCGTTCGGAACCCACCACGGTATGGATCTGTTCAGCCGGCACCAATCGTAGCTCATGGGCATAGCCCAGGCTGCGCAGCTCTTCGGCGTCTTCGGCGAAACCTTGCAGCTCGCCCGCCTTGTTGGCCAGGTCGCAGTAGCCCCAGGTCAGGTCGCAGTCGATCGCGTGGCGTTCGACCCGCTGGCGCACGATGTCCACTGCTTCCAGGCCCATCAGTTTCAGGCTGCGCACGCCTTGCTCGCCGATGACCGGCAGGAACTGCTCGACGCCATGGCCAACGCCGCGGATCAGTTGCCCGCCATTGCGACCGCTGGCGCCCCAGCCGATCTTGTGCGCTTCGAGGAGGATCACCGAGAGGCCGCGCTCGGCCAGTTCGATGGCGGTGTTCAGGCCCGAGTAGCCGCCGCCGACGATGCACACGTCTGCGCTGTGCTCGCCTTCCAAGGCCGGGTAGTCAGGCTGCGGCGCGCTGCTGGCGGCGTAATAGGAGGCGGCGTGCTGCGCGCTGTGGATCATTGGCTCGGCCCTGGGTGTTTGTTGAGGGATGCGAGGATAAGCTGGGGTGGGTGGTGCGGCAACCGGCGCTATCGCGGGGCAAGCCCGCTCCCACGTGACCACAGGTGTAGGCTACCTGGGTATACGCTACGTGCGGGCTTGCCCCGCGAATGGGCCTATAATTGAGCACATTCTCTTGATTCTAGCGCCGCCATGTCCTGCAATCGCCACAAGATCCACTTCCTGCGCGAGCTCATTCCTTCCTTCGAATGCGAGCCCGGCTGCCACGACTGCTGCGGTCCGGTCACCACTTCAGCAGAAGAAATGGCCCAGCTACCGCGCAAGTCCCAGGCCGAGCAGGACGCCGCCCTCGAGCGCCTGGACTGCGTGCATCTAGGCCCGCAAGGCTGCACGGTCTACGAAGATCGGCCAATGATCTGCCGCCTGTTCGGCACCACCCCGCGCATGGCCTGCCCACGTGGGCGTGGGCCGCAGCAGCCAATCGACCCGCAAGCCGAGCAGTTGGTCCACCAGTTCATCGCCAGTACGCGCCAGGTACTGGTCTGAGCAGCCTCAGTCCGGAATCGGCAGGCACAGGCTCTCTTTGACTTCTTCCATGACGATATAGCTCTTCGACTCGCGCACATGCGGCAGCTTGAGCAGGATGTCGCCCAGCAGCTTGCGGTACGAGGCCATCTCGGAAATCCGTGCCTTCACCAGGTAGTCGAAGTCGCCCGAAACCAAATGGCATTCGAGTACATGCGGCAGCTTGAGCACGGCGCGGCGGAACTCCTCGAAGGTGTCGCCCGACTTGTAGTCCAGGCTGATTTCGACGAACACCAGCAGGCTGCCTTTAAGGTGCTGCGGATTGAGCCGGGCGTTGTAGCCCATGATGATCCCCTCGCGCTCCAGACGGCGCACGCGCTCGGTGCAAGGGGTCGTGGAAAGCCCTACTTTTTCGCCCAGTTCGGTGAAGGAAATACGCCCGTCATTCTGCAGGATCCGCAGGATGTTGCGGTCGATCTTGTCCAGTTCACGCTTGCTCTGATGCTGGGTTCTCATAGGGGATGCCCCTCCGTAAAAGGCCACTTTGCCAAGAATTGTCGCCAAATATAGGCTTTTATATAGTGAAATGCACTGGCCTGTCCTTCTTATACTGCGCGCATCCATGCCATATCAACAAAAGACTGCGGTGCGCCGCGTGCGAGGGATAAACGATGCGAGTTCTGGTACTTGGCAGCGGTGTAATCGGAACCGCCAGTGCCTACTATCTGGCCCGGCAAGGTTTCGAAGTCACGGTGGTCGACCGCCAGCCAGCGGTGGCCATGGAAACCAGCTTTGCCAACGCCGGCCAGATCTCGCCCGGCTATGCCTCGCCCTGGGCTGCCCCAGGCGTGCCGCTCAAGGCCATCAAGTGGCTGCTTGAACGCCACGCCCCGCTGGCCATCAAGCTGACTGGCGACGTCGATCAGTACCTGTGGATGGCGCAGATGCTGCGCAACTGCACCGCCAGCCGTTATGCGGTGAACAAGGAGCGCATGGTGCGTTTGTCCGAGTACAGCCGTGACTGCCTCGACGAGCTGCGCGCCGAAACCGGCCTGAGTTATGAAAACCGCGCGCTGGGCACCACCCAGCTGTTCCGTACCCAGGCCCAGGTAGACGCTGCGGCTAAAGACATCGCCGTGCTGGAACAGTCCGGCGTGCCTTATGAGCTGCTCGACCGCGACGGCATCGCCCGCGTTGAACCGGCCCTGGCTGGGGTGAAGGATATCCTCGCTGGCGCCTTGCGCCTGCCTAATGACCAGACCGGCGACTGCCAGCTGTTCACCACCAAGCTGGCTGAGATGGCGATCAAGCTGGGCGTCGAATTCCGCTTCGGCCAGGACATCCAGCGCCTGGACTTCGCTGGCGACCGGATCAACGGTGTGTGGATCGATGGCAAGCTGGAAACCGCCGACCGCTATGTGCTGGCGCTGGGCAGCTACTCGCCGCAGATGCTCAAGCCGCTGGGCATCAAGGCGCCGGTCTACCCGCTCAAAGGCTACTCGCTGACCGTGCCGATCACCGACCCGGCGATGGCCCCGACCTCGACCATTCTCGACGAAACCTACAAGGTCGCCATCACCCGTTTCGACAACCGTATCCGCGTCGGCGGCATGGCTGAAATCGCCGGTTTTGACCTGTCGCTGAACCCGCGTCGACGCGAAACGCTGGAGATGATCGTCAACGACCTTTATCCTCGCGGCGGCGACCTGAGCCAGGCCAGCTTCTGGACCGGCCTGCGTCCGGCGACTCCGGACGGCACGCCGATCGTGGGTGCCACGCCGTTCCGTAACCTGTTCCTCAACACCGGTCACGGCACCTTGGGCTGGACCATGGCCTGCGGCTCCGGCCGTTTGCTGGCCGACCTGATTGCCCGGCGCAAGCCGCAAATCAGTGCCGAAGGCCTCGATATTTCCCGTTACGGCAACAACAAGGAGATCGCCAAGCATGGCAATCCAGCGCCAGCTCACCAATGAGCGCATGAGCCAGATCGTCACCCACAACGGCACCGTTTACCTGGCGGGCCAAGTGGCTGACGACATGAGCGCCGGCATCGAACAGCAGACCCGCGAAACCCTGGCCAGCATCGAGAAGCTGCTGGATCAGGCGGGCACCGACAAGACTCGCCTGCTGTCGGTGACCATCTACCTGAAGGACATCGATGCGCACTTCGCCGGCATGAACGCAGTGTGGGACCAGTGGCTGCCAGAAGGCGTCGCCCCGGCCCGTGCCACGGTCGAAGCCAAGCTGTGCGAGCCGGAGATCCTCGTTGAGCTGTCGGTAGTCGCCGCACTGCCGTAACCCGTTCCCTCACCCCGGCGCGGTGGCACCTACCCCCGTCTGCCGTGCCGGGGATTTATTCAAACCAGAACTGCCAAAAGGCTGCCGCCATGCGTCCCGCCCGTGCCCTGATCGATCTTCAAGCCCTGCGTCACAACTACCGTCTGGCCCGTGAGTTATCCGGCGCCAAGGCCCTTGCCGTGATCAAGGCCGATGCCTATGGTCATGGCGCGGTACGTTGTGCCCTGGCGCTTGAGGCCGAGGCTGATGGCTTTGCCGTGGCCTGCATCGAGGAAGCCCTGGAGCTACGTGCGGCAGGCATCAAGGCCCCGGTGCTATTGCTCGAAGGCTTCTTCGAGGCCAGCGAACTGGCCCTGATCAGCGAGCATGACCTGTGGTGCGTGGTGCACTCGCTGTGGCAGCTGGAAGCGATCGAGCAGACCCCGGTCAGCAAGCCGCTGAAGATCTGGCTCAAGCTCGATACCGGTATGCACCGGGTTGGCGTTCATCCGAAGGATTACCACGACGCTTACCAGCGCCTGCTGGCCAGCGGCAAGGTTGCGCGCATTGTGCTGATGAGCCACTTCGCCCGCGCCGACGAACTGGATGTCGACTCGACTGCGCAACAGGTGGCGGTATTCGAAGCTGCTCGCCAGGGCCTGAGCGCCGAGTGCAGCCTGCGCAACTCCCCGGCAGTGCTGGGCTGGCCGCACGTGCCGAGCGACTGGGTGCGCCCCGGCATCATGCTGTACGGCGCTACCCCGTTCGAAGTCGCCCAGGCTGAGGCCGCACGCTTGCAACCGGTGATGACCCTGCAATCGCGGATCATCAGCGTGCGCGAGCTGCCGGCTGGCGAGCCGGTGGGCTATGGCGCCAAGTTCGTCAGCCCGCGCCCGACCCGCGTCGGCGTGGTGGCCATGGGGTATGCCGATGGCTATCCGCGTTTGGCGCCTACCGGTACGCCGGTAATGGTCGCCGGCAAGCGCACCCAGTTGATCGGCCGAGTGTCGATGGACATGCTCTGCGTCGACCTCACCGACATCCCCGAAGCGACCCTGGGCAGCCCGGTCGAGCTGTGGGGCAAGCAGGTACTGGCCAGCGATGTGGCGATGGCTGCGGGCACCATCCCCTACCAGATCTTCTGCAACCTCAAACGCGTGCCGCTGGACTATATCGGCGAATAAGGCGCTGAAGCGGACAGGCTGGGGTCTCGAGTGTTGTAAATACTGAACGGCATTGCCATGATATCGTTCACATTCGACCCCATCTCGACCGTTTCAGGAGGCTCCAGCTTTGGACGTCGGCGAACGACTGCAAGCCATCCGCAAGCTCAAGGGCCTGTCCCAGCGTGAACTCGCCAAGCGCGCGGGGGTAACCAACAGCACCATCTCGATGATCGAGAAGAACAGCGTGAGCCCGTCGATCAGCTCCCTGCGCAAGGTGCTCAGCGGCATTCCCATGTCCATGGTCGAGTTCTTTTCGGTCGAGCTGGCGTCGGAGAGTCCCACGCAGATCGTCTACAAAGCACACGAGCTGATCGACATCTCCGACGGTGCGGTGACCATGAAGCTGGTCGGTAAATCGCACCCCAATCGGGCGATTGCCTTCCTCAACGAGGTTTATCCACCGGGTGCCGACACCGGCGAAGAGATGTTGACCCACGATGGCGAAGAGACCGGCATCTTGCTCGAAGGCCGCCTTGAACTGGTGGTGGGCACCGAGACCTTCCTGCTCGAAGCCGGCGACAGCTACTACTTCGAAAGTACCCGCCCGCATCGATTTCGCAACCCCTTCAACGAGCCTGCCCGGCTGATCAGCGCTGCCACGCCGTCGAACTTTTGATCCAGCGCAGCGTATTGCTTCGCCAATACCCCTTTCCAGTGTGTGGTCGTTTCACGGCTGTTGGGATCCCGCTATACTTTTCAACGCCCGCAATTCGTGGCTGCGGGCGTGATTAGCCACCATGAGGGTGTACGCGTGAACCAAATCAAGAAGATGCTGGCCGTACCAGCAGCCGTTTTCGCCCTCTGGGCACTCAATGCACACGCAGCGACCAACGATGAACTTGCCAAGCGCCTGGAGCCGGTCGGCCAGGTGTGTGTCCAGGGCCAGGAGTGCAAAGGCATGGAAGTGGCGACCGCTGCCAGCGGCGGTGGGGCGAAGACGCCCGATGAAGTTATCGCCAAGCACTGCAACGCCTGCCATGGCACCGGCCTGCTGAATGCGCCGAAGATTGGCGATACCGCCGCGTGGAAAGAGCGCGCCGATCACCAGGGCGGCTTGGATGGCATCCTGGCCAAGGCGATCACCGGCATCAACGCCATGCCGCCGAAAGGCACCTGTGCCGATTGCTCGGATGAAGAGCTCAAGGCTGCGATCAAGAAGATGTCTGGCCTTTGAGGCTTAACTGAATTTGCACAGCCCGCCGTTTGGCGGGCTTTGTGTTTGCGGGCTTGAATTGGTGCAGTCCTTTTCGCGGGCAAGCCCGCTCCCACAGGGATCATCGCTCACCCTGTGGTAGCGGGCTTGCCCGCGAATAGGCCTATGCAGCAATTGCAGGCTGCCCACGGTCCAACCCCTGAATGCACGGATGTCACAGGAGGCACAGATGGCCCACAGCTGTTCCATCGACCAGGCGGTCGAGCATGTACTCGCTCACCTGCCGGCGCATATCCACATGGGCCTGCCCCTGGGCCTGGGTAAGCCCAATGCCTTCGTCAACGCGCTCTACGCCAGAATCCGCGCGCTGCCTGAGCGGCGCCTGACCATCTACACCGCGCTGACCCTGGGCCGCCCACCGCTGGGCGACGGCCTGCAACGGCGCTTCCTCGAACCCTTCATCGAACGGGTGTTCGCCGACTACCAAGAGCTCGACTACCTCGCCGACCTGCGCAATGACCAACTGCCAGCGAACATCCGCGTCGAGCAGTTCTTCATGCAGCCCGGCAGCCTGCTGCACAGCGCCATGGCCCAGCAGGACTACGTCAGCAGCAACTACAGCCATGCCGCCCGCGACATTAACGCCAAGGGCCTCAACCTGGTGGCGCAGTTGGTGGCCGCAACGCCGGAGTATCCTGATCAGCTGAGCCTGGCCTGCAACCCGGACATCACCCTCGACCTGCTACCCATGATCGCCAAGCGACGTGCCGCCGGCGAAACCATCCTGATCCTCGGCCAAGTGCACAGCGAGTTGCCGTACATGCCGGGTGCTGCGCAGCTGGGGCGAGAGGCGTTCGACCTGTTGATCGACGAGCCGGAGCAGCGGCGGCTGTTCTCCACTCCGAACATGCCGGTCGCGACCCAAGACCATTGCATCGGCTTGCATGCCAGCACCCTGGTGCGCGACGGCGGCACCCTGCAGATCGGCATCGGCGCCATGGGCGACGCCGTGGCTGCAGCCTTGCTGGCGCGACAGGGCGACAACCAGGGCTATCGCGCCTTGCTCAGCGAGCTGGACGTCGGCCCCTGGCAGCCACTGATCGACAGCGAAGGCGGCCTGGATGCCTTCGCCCAAGGCCTGTATGGCTGCAGCGAAATGTTCGTCAACGGCCTCCTGGCGTTGGCCGAAGCTGGGGTGGTGCGCAGGCCTGCCGATGAGCACGGGGTACTGGTGCATGGCGGATTTTTCCTCGGCCCGCGCGCGTTCTACCAGCGCCTGCGCGAGATGCCGCTGGAGCAGCGCAAGCAATACGCGATGACCGCCATCAGCTTTATCAACGAACTGTACGGCCAGGAAGAGCTCAAGCGCCGTCAGCGCCGCGATGCACGCTTCATCAACACGGTGTTCGGCATGACCCTGCTAGGCGCCGGGGTGGCCGATCAGTTGGAAGATGGTCGCGTGCTCAGCGGGGTCGGCGGCCAGTACAACTTCGTTGCCCAGGGCCATGCGCTGGAAGGCGGGCGTTCGATTCTGCTGCTCAGGAGCTGGCGCGAGGCGGGCGGCGAGGTGACCTCGAACCTGTTCTGGACCTATGGCCACTGCACCATTCCCCGCCATCTGCGCGACATCGTGGTGACTGAGTACGGCATTGCTGACCTGCGCGGGCAGACTGACAGCGAGGTAATCGCGCGCTTGCTGGCGATCAGCGATTCACGCTTTCAGGCTGAATTGATGGAGCAGGCCAAGGCGGCGGGCAAGCTGGCCAAGGATTTCGAGTTGGACGAGCGCTTCAGGGACAACACACCTGAGCGGCTGGAGGCGCTGCGCGAGCATCATCCGCGGTTGTTCCCGGAGTATCCGTTGGGCAGTGATTTCACCGCCGAAGAGCGGGATTTGCTGCGGGCGCTGAACTGGCTCAAGAGCAAGTTCAAGCTGAGCGAGGTGTTGCAGTTGGGCAAGGCGGCACTGGATGCGCCGGCGCCTGAGGCCTATCCGACGCAGCTGGCGCGGATGGGGCTGGAGCAGCCGCAGGGGCTGAAGGAGGAGCTGTACCAGCGGTTGTTGCTGGCCGGATTGCAGGCGACCCGGAGCTGCTAGCCACTAGGGCGTAGCGTGGGAGCGGGCTTGCCCCGCGATAGCGTCATAGCAGACAGCGAAGGCGCTCCTGCTTATGCTATCGCGGGGCAAGCCCGCTCCCACGATGCCCGCGAGGCCAGTCGAGTCACTCGATGAGGCTCCCACGATGCCCGCGAGGCCAGTCGAGTCACTCGATGAGGCTCCCACGATGCCCGCGAGGCCAGTCGAGTCACTCGATGAGGCTCCCACGAGGCCCGCGAGGCCAGTCGAGTCACTTGATGAGGCTCCCACCATGCTGGGGGGGGCAGTCGAGTTACTCGATGAAGCTAACCACGCCGCCTTCCAGCGATTTCACCCGAGCCAGCGACTCAACGCGATAGCCCTGGCTATCGAGCTCGGCACGCCCACCCTGGAACGACTTCTCGATGACGATGCCCAGACCGGCAACGGTAGCGCCCGCCTGCTTGATGATCGAGATCAGCGCTTGCGATGCCTTGCCGTTGGCCAGGAAGTCGTCGATCACCAGCACGCGGTCGCTGCTGTTGAGGTGACGCGGCGAGATCGCCACGGTGTTCTCGGTCTGCTTGGTGAAGGAATACACCGAGGCGGTCAGCAGGTTCTCGGTCAGGGTCAGCGACTGGTGCTTGCGGGCGAAGATCACCGGCACACCCAGCTTCAGACCCGTCATCACCGCCGGGGCGATGCCCGAGGCTTCGATGGTGACGATCTTGGTCACGCCGCTGTCTGCATACAGACGGGCGAATTCGTCACCGATCAGCTGCATCAGCGCAGGGTCGATCTGGTGGTTGAGAAACGCGTCGACTTTGAGAACCTGGTCGGAAAGCACGATGCCTTCTTCGCGAATCTTCTGCTGCAGTGCTTCCACTGGTGTATTCCTCGATGTAGCAAAAATGGCCACGGCGATGTGCTGTGGCAAAGTTTAAAGGTGATTAGCGCTTGAGCATGGCCCGTATATCGGCCAATGCGTTGTTGCCACGCGCGGCTTTGACTTCCACCGGCGCATCATCCAGGCCTTCCCACGACAGATCGTCCGGCGGCAGTTCGTCGAGGAACCGGCTGGGCGTGCAGTCGATGATTTCGCCGTATTGCTTGCGCTTGGCGGCGAAGGTGAAGGCCAGGGTCTGGCGCGCGCGGGTGATGCCCACGTAAGCCAGGCGCCGCTCCTCTTCGATGGTGTCGGCCTCGATGCTGGAGCGGTGCGGGAGGATCTCTTCTTCCATGCCCATGATGAACACGTAGGGAAATTCCAGGCCCTTGGAGGCGTGCAAGGTCATCATCTGCACGCC
The DNA here is from genome assembly GCF_051129895.1 of Pseudomonas sp. Je.1.5.c. Classification (NCBI taxonomy): domain Bacteria; kingdom Pseudomonadati; phylum Pseudomonadota; class Gammaproteobacteria; order Pseudomonadales; family Pseudomonadaceae; genus Pseudomonas; species Pseudomonas sp. Je.1.5.c. The sequence goes on along the minus strand of NZ_JBCPSP010000027.1, from coordinate 25,398 downwards.
TTCGGCGTTCTCTTCTTCTTCCTGCTGACGCTCGAGCATGTCGCGCAGCACCAGCTTGCCGATGGCGTCTTCGATGGTCATGTCACCCTCTTCGTCTTTCTCGAGGGTGTTCTTCAGCGCATCGATGAGGAACCAGACGTTGCTGATACGAAAATCCGCGGCTTTGTCGCTGGCGGTGTTCTGGCGGATCCAGTTCTCGTAGTCGATGTCGCGGACCATTTCGTGCAGCGCGGCGATCGGGTCGTCCAGTGCCACCTTTTGGCGGACCCCATCGAGCCAATGCTTGAAACGCTGCAAGCGCTCGGTATAGCGCGCATCGAGGTGCTCGCCCAGGCCCATCTCATCGCTGGCGGCGTACATCGACACGCCACGCTCGGTGGAGTAGTTGCCGAGCTTTTCCAGGGTGGTCGAGCCGATTTCCCGGCGTGGTACGTTGATTACCCGCAGGTAGGCGTTGTCGTCATCCGGGTTGACCAACAGGCGCAGGTAGGCCATCAGGTCCTTGACCTCCTGGCGGCCGAAGAAGCTGTTACCGCCCGACAGGCGATACGGCACCTGGTGGTGCTGCAGCTTCAACTCGATTAGCTTGGCCTGGTAGTTGCCCCGGTAAAGGATGGCGAAGTCGCTGTAGGGGCGGTCGGTGCGCAGGTGCAAGGTGAGGATTTCCATGGCCACCCGCTCGGCCTCGGCCTCTTCGTTCTTGCAGCGGATCACGCGGATCTCGTCGCCGTGGCCCATCTCGCTCCACAGCTGTTTCTCGAACGCATGCGGGTTGTTGGCGATCAGCACGTTGGCGCAGCGCAGGATGCGGCTGGTGGAGCGGTAGTTCTGCTCGAGCATCACCACTTTCAAGGACGGGTAGTCATCCTTGAGCAGCATCAGGTTTTCTGGACGGGCGCCACGCCAGGCGTAGATCGACTGGTCATCGTCGCCCACCACGGTGAACTGGTTGCGCATGCCGATCAGCATCTTCACCAGCAGGTACTGGCTGGCGTTGGTGTCCTGGTATTCGTCGACCAGCAGGTAGCGCACCTTGTTCTGCCAGCGCTCGAGTACCTCGGGGTTTTCCTGGAACAGCTTGACCGGCAGCAGGATCAGGTCGTCGAAGTCCACCGCGTTGAACGCCTTGAGCGTGCGCTGGTAGTGGGTGTAGACGATGGCGGCGGTCTGCTCACGCGGGTTGCGCGCGTTCTCCAGGGCCTCGGCGGGCATGATCAGGTCGTTTTTCCAGGCACCGATCATGTTCTTGATCTCGTCGATGCCGTCGTCGCCGGAGTATTCCTTTTGCATGATGTCCGACAGCAACGCCTTGATGTCGGTCTCGTCGAAGATCGAGAACCCCGGCTTATAGCCAAGGTGCTGATGCTCCTTGCGGATGATGTTCAGGCCCAGGTTGTGGAAGGTGCACACCGTCAGCCCACGGCCTTCTCCGGCGCGCAGCAGGGTGCCGACCCGCTCCTTCATCTCGCGCGCGGCCTTGTTGGTAAAGGTCATCGCGACGATGTACTGGGCGCGGATGCCGCAGTTCTGGATCAGGTGGGCGATCTTGCGCGTGATCACGCTGGTCTTGCCGGAGCCTGCACCGGCGAGCACCAAAAGAGGGCCGCCGACGTAGTCACAGGCTTCCTGTTGCCGGGGATTGAGTCGGGACATGCTAGAAACCGGGGGTCGCCAGAAAATAGCCGCGCATTCTAACAGGCAAGTGGTGCTTATGGCGCGACCGTCTGACGCGAGAGTCAGACTTTTGTGGCCTCATCGCGGGGCAAGTCCTCTCTTACACCACCAGTGAGATACCGCTGGGTGCGGGCTTGTCCCGCGATGAGGAGCACGCAAATCGGATTTGCCGCTCAGCCAACTTTCGCGCAGGATGCACGACAAAATACGTCGGACCGCAGGCCATGGAAGGGTATGTATTAAAGTGAAAATCATTTTCAATCATGAGGTAGGATACTTCGCGTTCACCGTACTACCGACCAAGCCCTAAGGAGCCAGCTTGTCCACGCCTGTCGAACCCTTGCGTTTGCTGCTGTTGGCCGATGAGCCGGAATGGGCCGCCTGTTTGCGCGACTGCTTGAAGCCACTGGCGGGCAGCGCGGTACTGTTGACCGCACCGAACTGGGAGGCCGTCGACAGCCTGTTTGCCCACGACCGCCAGGCTGTGGTGCTGGCCACCCCGGCCTTGCTGCCCAGCCCTGGCCGCTGCGACCTACCGACCATCCTGTTGCTGGAGCATGAGCCCGAGGCGCCCCCCGCCGGGGTCAGCGACTGGTTGGTGCAGGCCCAGTTGACCTGCGACACCCTACGCCGCTCGCTGCGCCATGTGCGTGAACGGGGCGTATTGGTGGCCACCTTGCAGCGCCTGGCCGAGCAAGACCCACTGACCGGTATCGCCAACCGCCAGGGCTTTCAGGCCCTGCTGACTACCCGCCTGGCCGAGAACGACGGCCGCGGCGTGGCCCTCGGTCATCTCGATCTGGACAACTTCCGCCACGTCAACGACGCCTTGGGCCACCAGGGCGGCGATCGGCTGATCCTGCAAGTGGTTACCCGCCTCAAGCATCAGCTGGATGCCGGCGACCAGCTGGCCCGCCTGGGTAGCGACGAGTTTGCCCTGTTGATCGACACCCGCCGCGATGCCAATCGCGCCGAGTGGATCGCCGAACGCATCGTCGAAGCCCTCGCCGAGCCGTATTGGATCGATGGAGAAAGCCTGCTGGTTGGCTGCAGCCTGGGCCTGGCCCACGCCCGCGCCCAAGGGGGCGCCGACCCGCTGATGTGGCACGCGCACATCGCCATGCGCCAGGCCAAGAGCAGCCAGGGCTGCACCTTCCATGTGTTCAACGAGCGGATCAACCGCAACGCCCGCAGCCTTGCCGACCTTGAGGGCGAGCTGCGCCGCGCCTTGCGCCGCGATGAGCTGGAGCTGCATTACCAGCCGCGACTGAATCTTGCCGATGGCCGTATCGTTGGCCTTGAGGCGCTGGTGCGCTGGAATCACCCGGAGCGCGGTTTGCTGGCACCCAGCGAGTTCGTGCCGTTGGCCGAACAGAGCGGGCTGATCGTGCCGTTGGGTTACTGGGTCATCTCGCGTGCCCTGCGTGACATGCAGGCGCTGCGCGAACACGGCCTACAACCACTGCACATGGCAGTCAACCTGAGCTTCCGCCAGTTCCAGGACAGCCAGCTGCTGGCGACCCTGAGCCGGCTGATCATCGAGCATGGCGTCGATGCGCGCTGGTTGGAGTTCGAGCTGACCGAAACGGCGGTGATGCGTCGCAATGAGCTGGTGCGCCAGACCATGGATGCGCTGGGCCGGCTTGGCGTGCGCTTCTCGCTGGATGACTTCGGCACTGGGTTCTCTTCGTTCGTCCACCTCAACAGCTTGCCGATCACCCTGCTCAAGGTCGATCGCAGCTTTGTCGGTGGCATGGAAATGCGCGAGGAGAACCGCAAGTTGGTGCACGCGATGATCAACCTGGCGCATAACCTCAACCTGGAGGTCGTGGCCGAAGGGGTCGAGAGTGAGGAGCAGATGGCGTTACTGCGCGGTTTTGGTTGCGATCAGGTGCAAGGGTTCCTGGTCAGCAGGCCGTTGCCGGTGGGAGAGTTGATCGAGTATCTGACAGGCACGCCAGCAGCGGGTATCTGCGCTGTCTGATCGGGCCTCATCGCGGGGCAAGCCCGCTCCCACGCAAACCCGCACTCACGTGTAGGAGCATTACGTGGGAGCGGGCTTGCCCCGCGATGAGGGCCTCAAGATCAAGCCGAAACCGCCGCCTTACCGCCAATCCCAGCCTTGCGCATCAACCGCTTCATCCGCCACTCGAAACCAAACGTCAGCGCTACCGAAGCACAGGCCAGCCCCAACGCCAGCCCCCACCAGATCCCTACCGCCCCGCCGCCCAGGTTAAAGGCAAACAGCCAGGCCGCCGGCGCACCTACCAGCCAGTAACAGCACAGGCCAATCAGGAACGTGGTCTTGGCGTCTTTCAGCCCGCGAATCGAACCCATGGCGATGGTCTGCACACCATCGAACAATTCAAACCAGGCCGCCACCATCACCAGGCTCACCGCCAGCTGGAAGATCCCGGCAAACGCTGGATCATCACGGTTGATGAACAGCCCCACCAGCTCTTGCGGCAACAGCCAGAACAGCGCAGCAAAGCCGAACATCAGCAGTGCGCCAAAGCCGATGCCCACCCGCCCGGCACTGCGCGCGGCAAGCAGATTACCGGCGCCGAAGTACAGCCCCACACGCATGGTCACCGCATAGGACAAACCGGTCGGCACCATGAATGCGGTAGACACGATCTGCAGGGCAATCTGGTGCGCGGCCAGCTCGGTACTGCCCAGCACGCCCATGCACAACGCGGCGAAAGCGAACAAGCCGACCTCGACCATGTACGTGCCACCAATCGGCAGGCCCAGGCGCCACAGCTCGCGCAGTGCTGGCAACGACGGCCGCGACAGGCCCTTGCGCAGCGGGTAGGCGGCATAGAACGAGTGCCAGCGGATATACAAGGCCAGGGCGATGGCCATGCCCAGCGAAACCAGGGCGGTCACCATGCCGATGCCCATCAAACCGAGCTTGGGCAGGCCGAACATGCCCTCGATCAAGGCATGGTTGAACAGGTAGTTGAGCACCGTGCCGACCAGGCTGATGACCATCACCGGGGTCGAGCGGCCCAAGGCGCTGGTAAAGCCGCGCAGGGCCATGAATGTCAGGTAGCTGGGCAGGGCCAGCGGCAGCAGGGTGAGAAACTGCATGGCGGCATCGACGTTGGCCGGCTGCTGGCCAAACATCAGCAACACCGGCCCCAGGTTCCACAGCACCAGCGCTGCGCCCAACGCCAGGCCCCAGGCCAGCCAGATACCGGCTTGGGCCAGGCGCGTGGCGCCGGCAATGTCGCCTGCGCCCTTGCGAATCGCCACCAGGGTGCCGACTGCGGCGATCACCCCCAGGCAGAAAATCGACACGAACGAATAGCTCGCCGCACCCAGGCCGCCACCGGCGAGGGCCTGCGGGCTGATGCGGGCCATCATCAGGGTGTCGGTGAGCACCATCAGCATGTGCGCCAACTGCGAGGCGATCAGCGGCCCGGCCAGGCGCAGCAAAGCCTTGAGTTCAGTGGTGGGCGCGACATGCATGGGTAGGGTCCTTTTTCCTTAGGGGTGGGGCAGGGCGAGGATTCTGAGGCTTTGGTCAACTTTGCACAAAAGGATAAATGCGATCGTTGGCATGAGTTCTACTCATGCATGTATGATTTCCAAGATCACTTGCATGCCCCCAGATCATAGGTGCGAAATGTCCCGTCAGCTTCCTCCGTTGTATGCGCTACGCGCATTTGAGGCCGCAGCCAGGCACAGCTCATTCACCCGTGCGGGCGAAGAGTTGTCGATCACCCAGAGTGCAGTCAGCCGGCATATCCGTACCCTTGAGGAGCACTTCGCCTGTCGCTTGTTCGTGCGCAGCGGCCGTAGCCTGCAACTGACCGAGGCTGCGCGGGTGCTGTTGCCGGGGGTGCGCGATGGCTTTGCCGCCTTGGAGCGAGCCTGCGACACCTTGCGCGGCGAAGATGACATTCTGCGCATGAAAGCCCCCTCGACCTTGACCATGCGCTGGTTACTGGCACGGCTGAGCCGCTTTCGCCACCTGCAGCCGGGTAACGAGGTGCAACTGACCAGTGCCTGGATGGATGTCGATCATGTGGACTTCAATCAGGAGCCATTCGATTGCGCGGTGCTGCTCAGTGATGGCGTCTTCCCTGCGGACTGGGAAGTGCGCCGGCTGTTCTCGGAGCTGCTGATCCCTGTCGGCGCGCCAGAGCTGCTCAAGGAGGGGCCGTGGGATGAGCGGCGCCTGGCCGGTATCGAGCTGCTCCACCCAACCCCGGACAAACGCGACTGGCGCAGCTGGCTGGCGCGCATGGGGCTGAGCGACAAGGTCTCGCTCAAGGGCGGGCAGGTGTTCGATACCCTGGAGCTGGGGATGATTGCCGCGGCGCGTGGCTACGGCATCTCCATGGGCGATTTGCTGATGGTGGCCGAGGATGTGGCGCAGGGGCGGCTAAGCCTGCCGTGGCCGACGGCAGTGGCCAGCGGCATGGATTACTACCTGGTGTGGCCACGGACCCGACCGGGTGGCGAGCGCTTGCGCCGGCTCAGTGGGTTTTTGCAGGAAGAGGCAGCGGCTATGGATCTGCCGGATGTGCAGATCCTATCGGCGGGCGCCTGACAAAACGCCTGGGAGCGAGCCCTACTGCGTCGAAAACGTTTGCGAATCTCCCGGTCCGACACTCAAGTATTCGCCCACGACGCCGATTCAGTGGCACCAGCGTCCCGCTAGAGGATGCGTTTCCCCGTAGATCGAAGTGGGCGGTCAGCGTGATCAGGATGATCCCGGCCTCTTGCCAGGAGCTTCCTCATGTCTGAACCCCGTGCCCGGATTGCCTCGCAACTCGGTATCGCCCTCGCCATCGTGCTGGCGTTGGTCATCACCGGTAGTACCTTGTTCGCCCTGCGTTCGCTGGACAGCGCCAACCTCGCCACCCGCCAGGAACACCTGGCCAGCGAAGCGCGGCTGCTGGCTGACCAGCTCGATACCTTCCACGGTTCGCTCAAGGACAACACTCAGCGCCTGAGCGGCCTGTTCGAGCGCCGCTTCGCGTCTGGCCTGGCGCTGCACGCAGGAGAAACCGTCAACGTCGCAGGCCAGGCTACCCCGGCCCTGTACCTGGGCGAGCACCTGCTGAACAACGACTTCCGGCAAGTCGACGAATTCCAGCAGATGACCGCTGGGGTCGCGACGCTGTTCGTGCGCAGCGGCGACGACTTCATTCGCATCAGCACCTCGCTGACCAAACAGGACGGCAGCCGCGCCATCGGCACCCAGCTCGACCGCCAGCACCCGGCGTATGCCAAGCTGATGGCCGGGCAGACCTACGTCGGCCGGGCGCTGCTGTTCGAACGCAACTACATGACCCGCTACGTGCCGGTGCGCGATGGCGGCGGGCGGGTGATCGCCGTGCTGTTCGTCGGCTTCGACTACACCGACGCACAGAACGCCCAGTTGGCCAATCTCAAGCGTTTTCGCATTGGCCACACCGGCTCGCTGGCGCTGCTCGACGAGCAGGGTAAATGGTTGGTCCAGCCGGCCGATGTACGCGACCCCGACAGCGCTGCACACGCAGTGAAGGCACTGGCGGCGCAGCCGGGCAGCGGCAGCTTCTGGGCCAGTGGCAAGGAGCAGGTGTTCAGCGTTGCGATGCCGTTTGCCGAAGGCCCATGGACTGTGGTGGCGAGCATGCCTGAAGCGGAAATCCGCGACGTCACCTGGAGTGTCGGTCTGCGCCTGGCCATCGGCAGCCTGCTGGCCATGCTGTTGGCAGTGGCCGCGACGTTGTTCCTGCTGCGGCGCAAGCTGCGCCCACTGGGTGACCTGGTGCGTCAGGCCGAAGCCTTGGGCGCGGGTAACTTGAGTGCGCGCCTGGCCGTCAGCAGCCATGACGAGATCGGCCAGCTGGCGCGCAGCTTCAACCAGATGGGTGATGCGCTGTCGACCATGGTCGAGCACATCCGCAGCGCTTCCGAGCAAGTCAGTGGCCGCGCGCGTTCGCTGGCCGGATTGTCCTCCGGCGCCTGTGAGGGCATGGAGCAGCAGTCGGGCGAGATCACCAGCATGGCTGGCGCGGTGGAAGAGTTCAGCGCTACCTCGATGAACATCGCCGACAACATGGCCGGCACCGAGCGCATGGCCCGCGACAACGTCCAGCACACCAGGGTGGGGCGCTCGGCGATGGACGAAGCGTCGGCCTCGCTGCGCCAGATTGCCGATGCCTTGGGTGGCACTGCCGAGGTGATGGACACCCTTGGAGCGCGCTCGCAGGAAATTGGCGGCATCGTTGGTGTGATCACCGCCATCGCCGAACAGACCAACCTGCTCGCGCTCAACGCCGCCATCGAAGCCGCCCGCGCGGGCGAGCAGGGCCGTGGCTTTGCCGTGGTTGCCGATGAAGTGCGTGGCCTGGCTGCGCGTACTCGCTCGGCGACCGATGAAATTTCCGCGATGATTGGCAGCATTCAGCAGCAGACCGGGCATGCCATCAGCACCCTGGAGCAGGGCAACCGCCTGATGCAGGAAGGCCTGGAGCGCAATGACAAGGTGGCTGATGCCCTGGCGCGTATCGATGAACAGAGCCGCAGCGCGGGCGAGCAGTTTGCCGCGATCAGTACCGCGACCCAGGAGCAGAGCAGTACGGCGAACGTACTGAGCCGCAATCTGCAGAGCATCGCCCAGGCCAACAGTGAGCAGCGTGATGTGGCCAATGAGCTGGCCACCACTGCGCGGGAGTTGGAAGGGTTGGCGGCGCAGCTGCGCCAGGAAGTCGATAGGTTTCGGGTTGGTGGTTGATTGACCTGACACTATCGCGGGGCAAGCCCGCTCCCACAATTTGCGTGGGAGCGGGCTTGCCCCGCGATAGCGGTCCTTGGGCTTACAACGAGCCCAGGTTCAACGCCTGCGCACACGCTTGCAACGAGCGCTGCTCACTCTGCGCATACAGCGCCAATTCATCCTGCACCTGCAACCCCAGCGCCGCTTCGAAGGCCTCGCGGTTGGCATTGCTGCCGTACTCCGCCTGCGCATCGTCGCCCAGGTTGGACTGGAAAATCCCCGCCGCACTCACCGGCAGGAAGTCTTCGTACACCAACGCCTCGAAATGCACATGCCCGGCATCGATCAGCCCTTGCAGGTCGCTCGGTCGCTCGGCCTGATCGCGTGCGGCCAAGCCCTTCTCGGTGGCGAAATAGCGGAAATACGCCAAGCCCTGCTCACGCATCTGCGTCAGGTCATCGGGGAAGGCTGCAAAGGTCTGTGCCAGCAATGCGCGGTAGCGTTCGGCATTGGCTTCGGCAGGCACGCCACCCAGCGCTGCGCGGGTGGCATCGAGCAGCTTGTCGTAGAGCTGGCGGCCTTTTGGGGTCAATGCTGCACCGCGCTGTTCGATCTCGCCGAAACGTGCGGTGTGGCTGCCCTCGCTACCCTGTTGATCGCTGAACGCAACCTTCTCTTGCAGCGCCTTGAAGCTGGTCTGGCGCAGCAGGATCGGGTGACGGCGGGTGGGCGGGCCTTCGACCACCGCCTTGGGCGGAATACCCTTGGCCGGCATGCCAACCTGGATCGCATCGATGTCCAGGGTGCGCGGGGTCAGGTGGTTGATGTGCGGGCCTTTGAACGCCACCACGTCGGCGATCAGGCGATGCTGGTCGTGCAGTTGCTGGTACTGCTCGGCGGTGACGGTCGCGTCCTGGTGCCAGCGGAAGGTGTGCAGCGCTTCGCTGACGAACGCCTCGGCGTCAGTTGCACTCAAGCCACCATCGCGTTCGCACTGGGCGATCAGCTCCAGTGCACGTGAGGTGAAGATCTGTCGCTTGGCCAAAATGCTCTCGGCCAGGGCGCGCAGTTGCGGGTTGTCGATCAGCTCCAGGCGCAGCAGCGAGGTGAACACCCGGAACGGGCTGACATGCAGCGACTGCTCGTGCACCGCGCGGAATGCAGTGGAGTGCACCGGTACACCCGCCGAGCTTAGGTCGTAGTAGCCGACCGGTTGCATGCCCATGACTGCGAACAGACGGGCAATGGTTGCCAGCTCGGCAGCAGTGCCGACGCGGATGGCGCCATGGCGTTCCTGGTCGAGCCGCTCGATTTCACCGGTCCAGCGCAGGGCCTCGGCGACCTGCGGCTGCTGCTGCATGACCTGCTGGTTGATCTCGCTTACCAGCTCCAGCAGCGTGCCGTAGAGGGGCACTTCCTGTTTGTACATGAGCGACATGGCGGCAGAGAACTGCGCGCGGATGCTGTCTGGGCTGACGAAATCATGGGCGGGCATCGCAAGCTTCCTGATGGTGAATGGGACCGTTACATGAAAGCGGGGAATGCACATGGGCCACAAGCGAAAAAAAGTAGAGGTGTCATTCCCTTTTTGATTGACCTTGAGGGCCTATCGCGGGGCAAGCCCGCTCCCACGTGATAAAGCGTAGGGCTTGCCCCGCGATTGCAATATGGCTGCCCACATCCGTTCAACCCGTTAATTGCTCTCGGGTCCATTCCACAAGCGCCCTGACTTTCGGCACCTCTGCCGCGTGCTCGGCAAACGCCAGGTAATGCGCGCCATGGCTACGCATCGCATGATTCCAGGCAATCACCAGGCTGCCATCGCCCAGCTCCTTTTCCACCAGATAGCGCGGCACCAACGCCACCCCACAGCCTGCCTGCGCAGCACTCAAGGCCATATAGAACGTATCGAAGCGCGGCCCGTGGTAACTGTTATCGGTATGCAGCCCCTGTTCCAGGAACCACTCATGCCATGCTTCTGGCCGCGACGCACTCTGCATCAGCACCAACTCCGCCACCTGCGCCGCATCGGTCAACTCGCGCCCCTGTAGCAGCTCTGGCGCGCACACCGGCACCACCTCTTCACGGAACAGCTCCACGCACGTTGCACCCGGCCAGGTGCCTTGGCCAAAGAAGAACACCACATCGGCAGAGCCTTGCAGCAGCGAGAACGGCTCCATCTCGTTGCGGATATCCAGGTGGATGTTCGGGTGGCGTTTACCGAAACCCTTGAGGTGCGGAATCAACCAGCGCACGCCAAAACTCGGCTGAGTGGCTACCTTCAATATCTCGGTCTGCTCGCCATAGGTCAGGATGTAGCGGCTGGACATGTCGACCTGGTTGAGGATCTTGTTCACCTCGGCCAGGTACAGGCTGCCGGCCGGCGTCAGTTGCAGGCGCCGACGAATACGCAGGAACAGGTGATTGCGCAGCATCTCTTCGAGCTGCGCGACTTGCTTGCTGACCGCGCTCTGGGTCAGGTGCAGTTCTTCTGCGGCGCGGGTGAAGCTTAAGTGACGGGCTGCGGCTTCGAAGCACTGCAGGGCCGTCATCGACGGCACCAGACGTTTGGACATAGCAGTCTCTATGGCAAGGGATCATGAGCTGAGGGAATGATATGCGGAATAAAGGTCGTTTGTTGCACCGCTGTGATCGGATTAATACTGATCCACATCACCTTTACCACCCTTCACCCGATGTAGGAGAAGCACAATGGTTGCTGCATTGCTCGAGCGTCTAGGCGTCGCTGCCCAGGCTTACACCCAGGGCGACTACCCTGTTCACACCCCGATCGATGGTAGCCAGATCGCCACGGTGAAGCTGCTCGGCAAGGCCGAGACCACTGCGCGCATCGACCAGGCCCATGCTGCCTTTGAAGCCTGGCGCAGTGTGCCGGCCCCGCGTCGCGGTGAGTTGGTGCGCCTGTTCGGTGAAGTGCTGCGCGAACACAAGGCCGACCTCGGTGAGCTGGTCTCGGTCGAAGCCGGCAAGATCACTCAGGAAGGCCTGGGTGAAGTACAGGAAATGATCGACATCTGCGACTTCGCCGTAGGCCTGTCGCGCCAGCTGTACGGCCTGACCATCGCCTCCGAGCGCCCTGGCCACCACATGCGTGAATCCTGGCACCCGCTGGGCGTGGTCGGCGTGATCAGCGCCTTCAACTTCCCGGTCGCGGTCTGGGCATGGAACACCGCGCTGGCGCTGGTCGCCGGTAACGCCGTGGTGTGGAAACCTTCGGAGAAGACCCCGCTGACCGCCCTGGCGTGCCAGGCGCTGTTCGACAAAGCCCTGAAAGCCTTTGGCGATGCCCCTGAAGGTTTGGCCCAGCTGGTCATTGGCGGCCGCGAAGCCGGCGAAGCACTGGTCGATGACGTGCGTGTCCCACTGGTCAGCGCCACCGGCAGCACCCGCATGGGCCGTGAAGTCGGCCCACGGGTGGCTGCACGTTTTGGCCGCAGCATTCTTGAACTCGGTGGCAACAACGCGATGATCCTCGCGCCGAGCGCCGATCTGGACCTGGCCGTGCGCGGCATCCTGTTCTCCGCTGTCGGCACTGCCGGCCAGCGCTGCACCACCCTGCGCCGGCTGATCGTCCATCGCTCGATCAAGGACGAAGTGGTGGCCCGCGTCAAAGCCGCCTACGGCAAAGTGCGCATCGGTGATCCACGCGAGAACAACCTAGTGGGCCCGCTGATCGACAAGCAGTCGTTCGATGCCATGCAAGGAGCGCTGGCCAAGGCCCGCGACGAGGGCGGCCAGGTGTTTGGCGGTGAGCGTCAGCTGGCCACCGAGTACCCCAATGCCTACTACGTCTCGCCGGCCATCGCCGAGATGCCTGGGCAGAGCGACGTGGTCCGTCACGAAACCTTCGCGCCGATCCTCTACGTGCTGGCCTATGACGATTTCGAAGAGGCGCTGCGCCTGAACAACGAAGTGCCACAAGGCTTGTCTTCGTGCATCTTCACCACCGACATCCGCGAAGCCGAGCGCTTCCAGAGTGCCTCGGGCAGTGACTGCGGTATCGCCAACGTCAACATCGGCACCAGCGGCGCAGAGATTGGCGGCGCATTCGGTGGCGAGAAAGAGACTGGCGGCGGCCGTGAATCCGGTTCGGATGCCTGGAAAGGCTACATGCGTCGCCAGACCAACACCGTCAACTACTCGCGTGAGCTGCCGCTGGCGCAAGGGATTGTGTTCGACTGATGATCGTAGGCGGGGCCATCGCCCCCGTTCGTGGGAAAAGTCGCAGCGGCGCACCGCCGCGGCTTGACCCGCGATAGGGCCTACGCGGCCCGACCCGCAATAAGAACAATATGCTGGAGCCGGTCATGCCCCAATTGCGTCAAGAATGTTTGTGGGAATTCGTCACCAAGCCTACCGTCGCCAGCCAGGCCCTGGCTGGTGAACACCAGGCCGATGTCTGTGTGATCGGTGGCGGCATCACAGGCCTGTCCGCCGCGATCCATCTGCTCGAACAGGGCAAGTCGGTGATCTTGCTTGAGGCCTGGAAGATCGGCCACGGTGGCTCGGGGCGCAACGTCGGCCTGGTCAACGCCGGCACCTGGATCCGCCCCGATGACGTCGAGGCCACCTTGGGCCACAAGCAGGGTAGCCGCCTGAACAAGGCTTTGGGCGATGCGCCTGGCGAAGTGTTCGCCATGATCGAGCGGCTTGGCATCGACTGCCAGGCCCAGCACCAAGGCACTCTGCACATGGCGCACAACGCCACCGGCATCGCCGACCTTGAGGCTCGCCACCAGCAATGGACCCGGCGTGGCGCCGATGTCGAGTTGCTGACCGGCGCGCAATGCCAGGAATACTGCGGTACCGACAAGATCTCCGCCGCGCTGCTCGACCGCCGCGCCGGCACCATCAACCCCATGGGCTACACCCAAGGCCTGGCTGGCGCCGTGGCGCGTTTGGGCGGCAAGTTGTTCCAGCAGTCCTCGGTCGAAGGCCTGGAGCGCGAGGGTGATGGCTGGCGGGTGAAGACCGCGCGCGGCTCGGTACGCGCCGACAAGGTGGTGATTTCCACCGGCGCCTACACCGAAGGCGACTGGAGCAATCTGCAGAAGCACTTCTTCCGTGGTTACTACTACCAGGTCGCCTCGACGCCCTTGCAGGGTGCGGCTGCCGACAAGGTGCTGCCGCATGGCCAGGGCTCGTGGGACACCCGCACCGTGCTCAGCAGCATTCGTCGTGACGACCAGGGCCGGCTGCTGCTTGGCAGCCTCGGCCGGGTCGATAACAAGCCAGCCTGGTTCGTGCGTAGTTGGGCCGATCGCATCCAGAGCCACTACTACCCGGAGCTGGGCAAGGTCGAGTGGGAGATGCACTGGACGGGCTGCATCGACTTCACCCCGGACCACCTGATGCGCCTGTTCGAACCGGCCCCAGGACTGGTGGCGGTGACGGGCTACAACGGCCGTGGCAACACCACCGGAACGGTGATCGGACGGGCGTTTGCCGAGTTCCTGCTCAAAGACGACCCGGACAGTTTGCCGGTGCCGTTCTCGCCGATGAAGGCGGTCAGCGCGCCGTCGTTGCGCACGGCTTTCTACGAGTCGGGCTTCTCGCTGTACCACGCGGGGCAGTGCCTGCGGGTGGTGCTCTAAGGCGAGGTCTGTTGCGTCCCAGTAGTGGGTCGTGGGAGCAGCTCGTGGGAGCAGGTCGTGGGAGCGGGCTTGCCCCGCGATGGCGGCAGAACAGGCGCCATCTGGGCAATCCCTGCCGCTATCGCGGGGCAAGCCCGCTCCCACGCCTGATAACCCGTTGGCACACTCAACTGTGCAGCCAACTCAGGAAACCGCCTTTGTTCTTCACCGTCTGCTGATGCATCAACAGTGATTGCCGTCCCCTAGAGGCCCTCCACAATAGTTAAGGTCTGTGCGTTCCATGTGGGAGCGGGCTTGCCCGCGAAGAGGCCAGTACTGACACACAGTCACTTGTGCAGCCAACTCAGGAAGCCGCCTTTTTTCACCACCGCAGGTTTCTGCATCAACAGTGACTCTCGACTCTGTCGACGGAAGCGCTGCAGTTTGGTCAGCGCCGACTGCACCTCGCCGCGCTCGACCAGGCAACTGCGGACCTGCTCCTTGTCGATGCGGTACAGCACGCAACCGGTCAGCGTGCGGAACTCCACCGCTGAGTCTTCGTCATCGACCAACCCTTCGATCGCCAGCACCTCACCTGGCCCCATGCGCCCAGCCTCGATCAGCCGTTCGCCATCGCGCACCGAGGCCGAGACCACGCCGCTGCCAATCACCAACACATGCTCGGAACGCTCACCCACGCCCAGGATCACCTGATCGGCCAGGTACTCCATGGCCGTCATGCGCTGGCTCAGCGCATCGCGCTCCTCACTGCTCAACGAGCGGAAGACCCGCACCTCGTCGAGCAACTCGCGCTGACGACTGCGCGGCGCCACGGCCAGGTCGACGTTCCACATCACCCCAGTGGCTTCCAGATGACGGTGAGCGAGGTCGAACAGCTGGTTGCGCACTTCGGTCTTGCGCGCCATATCGGCGATGAACCCGCTGGCTTCGTATTCCACTGACTCAAGCGTCGAGGCTTTCACCGTGACCTTGGGGGCGGGGTTGTCCAATAGCGCCGACGTCCCTTGCAGGGCCTTTTCCAAGGCATCGAATACCCGCTTGGGGCGGACTTTGGCCGGCACCACCACACTGATCGACACACCGTTGCGGTCGGCAGGTCGGCTGTGGTTGAGCAACTTGGCCTTGGCTGCCACCGAGTTAGGGATCACCGCCAGGCTGCCGCTGCCGGTGATCATGCGCGTGGCCCGCCAATCGATATCGATCACCTTGCCCTCAGTGCCATCGATCGAGATCGAGTCGCCGATCTGATAGGGCCGGGTGGTGTTCAGCACGATCCCGGAAAACACATCGCTCAGGGTGCTCTGCAACGCCAGGCCGATAACGATGGCCATCACCCCCGAGGTCGCCAGCAGGCCCTTGACCGGCAGTTGCATGACATACGCCGCTGCCGCCACCACCGCCACCAGGAAGATCAACGCCCCCAGCACATCCTGCAGCAAGCGCCCGCCATGACTGCCGCGCGCCACCAGCAGCAGGCCGAACACCACCGTGACCGTGCGTGCACCGAACAGCCACCAGCCAATCGCCAGTACCGTCGCCATCAAATTGCGCGAGACATCATCGGCCCACGGCGGCGGTTGCAGTGGGCTCATGCCGGCGGCCAGCAATACCCAGCTGAACAGCAGGAAGATCACCAGCCGCGTAGCGATGCGCCAGGGCTGGCGCTGGAGCGGGATCAACTGCCACAGCAGCAGGTCGAGGAAGATCAGGCAAGTGCCGAGCAACAGCGGGTATGACTGGATGAAAGCCAGCATGACGGTCTCGGAGCGGGGGAGGGCTTTGGCTAGTAAAGAGCAGGTGGGGTGGACAAGCAATAGGGGATCGTACTGATCATGGTGCGGGGCCGATGCCTGCCTTGTCGCGGTACTAACCCAGCCCATTGTGGGAGCAGGGATGCTCACGCGACTTTGGCATGGCAAAGCTATATTTAGCCCTCCTTACTTATCCTGTATACGCATGTTGTAATAATGCAAAGCGTTCCCCCTAGATAGGTAAGGTATTTGCCTGTTAATAATTGAAATTTAAGGTTTCTGGGGAAGTTATCAACATCCTCATTGTTTAACTTACCTTTGCGAATATGCAGTTGTTTTACCGGCCAGGTGAGTAACCCCGCTATCATTGCCGTTAGAATGTATCTTCCCCTTAGACCGAAGCACCGCCAAATCGGCACCTGAAGTTTCAGCCATTCACTGCTGGGTAGAGCATTGAGCATGGTCTCTAGCTTTTTGCTCCAGGCTAATCCCGCCGTGATTGCTAAACCCACGTAAAGTAAGATCCACGGGGTGAGGAGAAATACGAGTTTCCAATGAGTTGGCCATGTGCTCATGGCTCGGTTACCTCATAAATAAATTCACCGATGGACTCTCCTCCTGACATGCCTATGTAGCCGCCAGTCAGAGATCCGGCACCCACCAAAACTATCCCGCACACAGTAGCGCTGATCGGGCCGAGACCGAAGCAGGCAACAGTGGTTAGATCGCCGGCCAAGGCACCAGCATAGGCACCCATTCCTAGCCCTCCAGCAAAACTGCCAGCTTCCGTAAACCTGACTTTTCGACACGCTGCAGTTTCCCCGGCTCTGCAGACCTCCTGCACCTTTAATAGAGAAGCGCCTGCGCCAATCACAATTCCGACTTGACCTCCGCGCTCAAGGTATTTTGAGATACGTGCCAGCTTACCAGATGCGTTGTATACCCTGGTATCTGACTCGGTCCACCTGCTTTGGACCAGTGATGCACAAGGCTTTTGCTCGAAATACCAAGATCTCGACGTAATCCGTGATGACCCCCTAAATCCATCGTCTTGTTGAGAAAACTCATCCTCAGTTTTACATCCAACTGTTTGAAGAGTTTTTTGCGTTCCGCAAAAAACTCCGGGCTTCGCAGATGGCCGTGCTTGGAGAACTGCTGTTGGTGCAATTTCTCTATGTAGTTCAGCGTATTTTTCAATTCTTCAAGCGACTTGGCCATCATCGCTTGGCTTACTCCCATCGCCAGGCTCACATCGCTCAACAACCCAGCGATCTCGGCCTGATGGCGCATCATGAAATCGGCTTCGCCGTCGCTCAAGCTGGCCAGGCTATCGCGCGCCAGGTCCGCCGCTTCCATCAGGTGCAGTTCCTCGCGGGTGCACATATGGCCGTTGTTGGGGTCGCCAATGACGAAGATCTCGCCGGCTTTGAAACCCTGCGCAAAGTTTGGATTGAGACGCTGCAGATGCTTGATCAGCAGTCTGTCGTGAATGGCCAGCCGGTCCAGTAACTGATCGAACGACTGGCTGTACTGAACAATGTGAAAACCTGGCTCAAGGCCTGGCGCGGGAGAGGTGTCCCGGGCAAAGGTGTTGAAAGCATGTTGAGCAGAGGCGCGCGGCGCAAAGCCGAATGAGGGTGCATAAGTCTGAGTGGCGACGGCGCTCTTGGGTGCGGGCCGCTGATGAAGGGGCGCTACCACATAGTTGAGGCCTAATGGACAGCCGCACTGCACCAGTGAGCCATCTACGGCAGTGGGAATGTCGTCCTGCCGCCAACGTGATTCGCCACGGATGATCGTGCCCTCGATGCCGCACCGAGGACAGGGCGTGGTTTTGTCCCCTTCGAGTAGCCAGGCAATGGCATGAACCTGCCCCCGCGCGCGGCTGGCGATGCAGCGAGCGCCGGTGCTGGTGAGGTCGCCGTCCAGGCCCTGACCCTTGCCAAAGATGTTAAGCCGTTGACTCATGATGCCCGCCTTCCTTAAGCAGAAAGTCCGCAACCTAGCAGCTCGGCGAGGCAATTTTTCCCGGCGTGGGCAGATAGAGAAACGTCCTACGCGGCTTGAAGATTTGGATGTAGCCAAGCCCAAGGGGAGATCGCGGGCGAGGTTAGGAAATGTATCTATGGGGCTACATCCCATCGTTCACAAAACAGAACGCTAAAGGCAAATTTCGCTATCTAGTGCGCCAAAGGTCTTGGTTTTAATCTTTCCCCATCAACGCGAAACACCCAACTCACTGAACATCAAAACCCCCTTTAGGAGCACGACCATGGCCCACTTCAAATACAACCGCCTGAACAAAGACGACGCTGCCGTACTGCTGGTCGACCACCAAGCTGGCCTGCTGTCGCTCGTACGTGACATCGAGCCGGACCGCTTCAAGAACAACGTGCTGGCCCTGGCTGACTTGGCCAAGTTCTTCAACCTGCCGACCATCCTCACCACCAGCTTCGAGCAAGGCCCCAACGGCCCGCTGGTGCCGGAGCTGAAAGCGCTGTTCCCGGATGCGCCGTACATCGCCCGCCCAGGCCAGATCAACGCCTGGGACAACGAAGACTTCGTCAAGGCAGTCAAGGCCACTGGCAAGAAGCAGCTGATCATCGCCGGTGTGGTGACTGAAGTGTGCGTGGCCTTCCCAGCGCTGGCGGCCCTGGAAGAAGAGTTCGAAGTGTTCGTGGTGACCGATGCCTCCGGCACCTTCAACGAGATGACCCGCGACGCCGCCCACGACCGCATGAGCCGTGCTGGCGCCCAGCTGATGACCTGGTTCGGCGTGGCCTGCGAGCTGCACCGCGACTGGCGCAACGACATCGAAGGCCTGGCTGCGCTGTGCTCCAACCACATCCCGGACTACCGCAACCTGATGACCAGCTACAACGCGCTGACTGCCGCCAAGTAAATCATCCGCCCACAGCACATTGATCCAATCCAGCGCCTGCCCACTGCCGCACAGTGGGCCTTGGCCCGCTCATCTCCAGGGAACGCCGATGAACACTGCAACCCAAGACAACCGCAACGTGGTGACCCTGGTCATCCAGCACAAGGCCCGCGCCGAATCACTGAGCCGCTACGAGGCCTGGCTCAAGCGCGCGGTCTCCGCAGCCCGCCTGCAGCCTGGCCATCTGGACGTCAACGTGATTCGCCCAGACGACGGTGGCCGGCACTTCACCACCGTGGTGCGCTTTGCCGATGCGGGGCTGTTGCAGGCCTGGGTCAACTCAGCCGAGCGCCAGGCGCTGGTCAGTGAAGTGCTGCCGTTGCTCGAAGACGGCGACCACACCCAGGTGCATGAGGATCCGGAGTTCTGGTTCACCCCGCCGAGTAGCAACGCCGCGCAGCCGCCGCGCTGGAAGCAGGCACTGCTGACCTACCTGGTGATCTGCCCAATGACCATGGTCATCCCGCAGTTGCTGGCGCCGTTTTTCGCCCGCTTCCCGCACCTGGGCGGGCCAGTGGCGGGCAACCTGATCGTCAACCTGTTCGTCATCTTGCCGGTGGTGTTCTACATCATGCCGTGGGTGACCCGCCGCTGTGCCAACTGGCTGCGCGGCTGAGTTTTGCTGACTGCCTCGTTCAACTACCTACCCATTTTCAGGAGATTACCGATATGAGCACGCTCGTGACCCGCGATGGCACCTCGATCTATTACAAGGACTGGGGCAGTGGCAAGCCCGTGCTGTTCAGCCACGGCTGGCCCCTGGACGCCGACATGTGGGACTCGCAGATGGAGTTCCTGGCGAGCCGTGGCTACCGCGCCATCGCTTTCGACCGTCGTGGTTTTGGCCGCTCCGACCAGCCGTGGACCGGTTATGACTACGACACCTTCGCCGACGATATCGCCCAGTTGATCGAACACCTCGACCTGCGCGAAGTGACCTTGGTCGGTTTCTCCATGGGCGGTGGCGATGTCAGCCGCTACATCGCTCGCCACGGCAGCCAGCGGGTAGCCGGGCTGGTATTGCTGGGCGCGGTAACGCCGATCTTCGGCAAGTCCCCGAGCAATCCTGATGGCGTCGACGGGTCGGTGTTCGACGGCATCCAGGCGGGGCTGCGCGCGGATCGGGCGCAGTTCATCGCCGATTTCGCCACGCCCTTCTATGGGCTGAACCAGGGCCAGACGGTGTCCCAGGGGGTGCAAACGCAGACGTTGAACATCGCCCTGATGGCGTCGTTGAAAGCCACCCTGGACTGTGTCACGGCGTTTTCGCAAACCGATTTCCGTCCTGATATGAGCAAAATCGACGTGCCGACCCTGGTGATCCATGGCGATGGCGACCAGATCGTGCCGTTCGAAACCACCGGCAAGCGCGCTGCCGAGCTCATTGGTGGGGCTGAGTTGAAAGTGTACAGCGGTGCGCCGCATGGCTTTGCGGTCACTCATGCGCAGCAGTTGAACGAAGACCTGCTGGCATTCGTGTCCCGCTAAGCCTCGGTCTTGCGGCCCTTCGCCGATCGATACGCGAAGAGGCCGCAACTGCCACCGGCACAGCCGGCACCCCACGCACTTCGTTGCTAGCCTCAAGGCCTCAACGCAGCACATCCATCCAATCGTCACCAGGCATGAAGCGGCATGCTCCGCAGTCGCGCCTGCCGATGCCGCCTTCAGACGGAGACCCTTATGAGTCAGGACCCCAACGACAAGAGCCGTCGCCAGTTCCTCGCCACCAGCACCGTGCTCGGTGCTGCCGGTGCGCTTTGGTCCGCGCTGCCCTTTGCCGGTTCAGCCGGTGCCGCCCATGCATCCACCCAAGGAGCCCCCATGACCGCCGATCTCATTCTGTTCAACGGCAAACTGCACACGGTCGACCGCGAGAAGCCCACCGCCAGTGCCGTTGCCATCAAGGACGGCCGCTTCCTCGCAGTCGGCAGCGACGCCGAGGCCATGGCCTACAAGAGCGCCGCCACGCAGATCATCGATCTCAAGCAGCGCACGGTCATCCCAGGCTTGAACGACTCGCACCTGCACCTGATCCGCGGTGGCCTGAACTACAACCTGGAATTGCGCTGGGAAGGCGTGCCGTCGGTGGCCGATGCCCTGCGCATGCTCAAGGACCAGGCGGCGCGTACGCCGACTCCGCAGTGGGTGCGCGTGGTCGGTGGCTGGAACGAATTCCAGTTCGCCGAAAAGCGCATGCCGACCCTCGAAGAAATCAACCAGGCCGCGCCCGACACCCCGGTGTTCCTGCTGCACCTGTATGACCGCGCGCTGCTCAACCGCGCCGCGCTCAAGGCGGTCGGCTATGACAAGAGCACGCCGAACCCGCCAGGCGGCGAGATTCAGCGTGACAAGTTCGGCAACCCGACCGGCATGCTGATCGCCCGTCCCAACGCAATGATTCTCTACGCTACTCTGGCCAAAGGGCCGAAGCTGCCGCTGGAGTATCAGGTCAACTCCACCCGCCAGTTCATGCGTGAGCTGAACCGCCTGGGCCTGACCAGTGCCATCGACGCCGGCGGCGGCTACCAGAATTTCCCCGACGACTACTCGGTGATCCAGGAGCTGGCCGACAACAACCAACTGACTGTGCGCATCGCCTACAACTTGTTCACCCAGAAGCCCAAGGAAGAGTTGGACGACTTCCGCAAGTGGACCTCCAGCGTCAAGCTGCACAGTGGCACCGACTTCCTGCGCCACAACGGCGCCGGCGAGATGCTGGTGTTCTCCGCCGCCGACTTCGAAGACTTCCTCGAACCGCGTCCGGATTTGCCGCAGACCATGGAAGAAGAGCTGGAGCCGGTGGTGCGCCATCTGGTCGAGCAGCGCTGGCCGTTCCGCCTGCACGCCACCTACAACGAATCGATCACACGCATGCTCGATGTGTTCGAGAAGGTCAACCGCGACATTCCATTCAACGGCCTGCCGTGGTTCTTCGACCACGCCGAAACCATCACCCCGCAGAACATCGAGCGCGTACGCGCCCTGGGCGGTGGTATCGCCATCCAGGACCGCATGGCCTTCCAGGGTGAGTACTTCGTTGATCGCTACGGTGCCAAGGCCGCCGAACAGACCCCGCCAATCAAGCGCATGCTCGAGATGGGCGTGCCAGTGGGCGCCGGTACCGACGCTACCCGAGTCTCCAGCTACAACCCGTGGACTTCGCTGTACTGGCTGGTCAGCGGCAAGACCGTGGGTGGAATGGAGCTGTACCCGCAAGGCCTGGATCGCGATACCGCGCTGCAGCTGTTTACCCAGGGCAGCGCCTGGTTCTCCAGCGAGCAGGGCAAGAAGGGCCAGATCAAGGTAGGCCAGCTGGCCGACTTGGCGGCACTGTCGCTGGACTTCTTCAGCGTCGAGGAAGAAGCGATCAAGGGCATCGAGTCGGTGCTAACCCTCGTCGACGGCAAGGTAGTGTACGCGGCGGGCGAATTCGATCGCCTCGGTCCACCGCAGGTACCGGTACTGCCTGAATGGTCGCCGGTGGCCAAGGTTCCAGGGCACTGGCGCGTCGGCACACCCTCGCTGGTGGCGGCAGTGCACCAATGCAGCGGGCCTTGTGGGGTGCATGCGCATAGTCATGAGAAGGCGCGGCAGTCGAGCGTGCCGGTCAATGACTTCCAGGGCTTCTGGGGTGCGTTGGGTTGTTCGTGTTTCGCGTTCTGATCTGAAATCGGGGGCCACTATGGCCCCCGTTTTTTTGTGCTGTCAGGGGCGACTCAGAAACCACCCTTGAGCGGGTATTCGATGATCAGGTACAGGCGGTCGATGTCATCCCCGGCTTGGGCGCTGTTGGCCCGATGGCTGACATGTGACAGCGACAGGCTGAGGTCTTTGGCGGTGCCGCTCTGCACCACGTACTTGAGGTCCAGGTCACGCTCCCAGTGACGGCCGCCTTTGCCTTGCTGGCCAAGGTAGGCGCCGCCAGCCGGGGCATGCGTACCATCGATGCCGCGACCGCTGACGTAGCGACCCATCAGGCTCAGGCCAGGGATGCCGAGGGTGGCCAGGTCGAGGTCGTAGCGCAACTGCCAGGAGCGTTCGTTGGGGCCGTTGAAGTCGGCGTACTTGATCGAGTTGGCCAGGTAGATCGAGTCGCCACCGACGAAGTCGAACGGCGTGTCGCCTTCGATCCGTTGATAGGCCAAGGTCAGCGCTTGGGGCCCGAAGCGGTATTTGGCCGCCAGGCTGTAGGCGAGCGTATCGATCGGCCCGGCGCTGGCTTGGCCAGTGTCGCGGGTACGGTAGAGGTTGCCATCCAGGCGCCAGTTGCCCTCGGCCAGGTTCAGGTTGAGGTAGGCCTGACGCCAAGTGTCCTGCAATTGTGCTGCATACAGAGCGCCGCCAAACGGCCCGCTGGGCGCGTAGCTGGCCCCCGCCAGGCTGATGGCGTGCCCTTGGGTGGTTGCGCCGTAGCCGCTGAAATCATCATGGCTGGAGCTGTTGTCCTGATTGTTGAACGCGGTGAAGCGCCCGGCTTGCAGATGCCAGTCGGGCAGATCGCTGTTTTCCAGCAGCCATCCGCTGGCGTATTCGGGATGCAGACGTTTGTCGCCGGTATCGAACACCGGTGTTTCGACGGTCATCTCGCCGTAGCGCAGCAGCGTCTTGCCAAGGCGTAGCTTGAGGGCGGCACCGGCGCTGGAGTAGGCGGACTCAGCCCGCCCATCGCTGTCACGCGGCAGCAGGCCGGTGCCGGCATGGCCGCGGCCGCCGTCGAGCTTGAGGCCGACAAACCCGTGGGCATCGACGCCCAGGCCAAGCGGGCCTGGAGTAAAGCCTGAGCGCACTTCGCCGGTGAACCCCTGGGCCCATTCCTGGCGATAGCTCTGGCCGCTGGCCGACGGGCTGCGGTAGTCGTTGTGCAGCAGGTAATTGCGGCTGAGCAGCGACCAGCCCGGTTCGTCCGCCTGGCTCAGGGCGGGGCCGAGGATGACCATGACGAGCAGGGCGCGGGCGGGCCTGGATGATGCGAAAGACATGGGTGCTCCGGTGTGGATGATCGGGCACTGTGAGGCAGGCACGCTGAACTGTCTTGTAAGGGTGTGCTGGTGATCTGAGTCGTCGGTGCTGGCCTCTTCGCGGGCAAGCACGCTCCCACAGGGGGCGCGTAACTCAAGCAGAGACGCTGTACCTGCGGGAGCGGGCTTGCCCGCGAAGAGGCCAGCACGGACAGCCAATCAGGCTTGCCCGAGCGCCTGCTCAGGCCATATCGCTGGAAGAGAACTCTTCAGCCAGGTGATCGATCAGCGAACGCACCGAAGGCAACAGGCCCCGACGCGACGGGAAGATCGCATGGACGATACCGCAGCGCGGATTCCAGCCCGGCAACAGCTCGACCAGGCGCCCTGTGGCCAAATCATCGCGCACCGCCACCCGCGGCAGGTGCGCGATGCCAACGCCGGCCACGACGAAATGGCGCAGGGCAAAAAGGTCGTCGGTGACCATCCGCGGCGTGTGCGGGATGACGATGCTGCGGCTCATGTCCTCGCCCTGGAACAATTCCCACTGATATTCACGCTGTGCGCTACCCCAGTGCACGCTGGGCAATTCGCTCAATTGCAGTGGATCGAAGCCTTGTGGCAGTTGTTCGAGGAACGACGGCTGGCCGACCAGGCATTGGGTGCTGTTGCTCAGCACCTTCATCACCATGTCGGTGTTTTCCAGCGGCGGGAAACGCACCCTCAGCGCCACGTCGAAGCCTTCGTGCAGCAGGTCGACGCGGCGGTTGGTGCTTTCGATGAACAGTTCCACCAACGGGTACTTGAGCATGTAGCGGGTCAGCATCGGCCCGACCCACGAGTTGAGCAGGGTGGTCGGGCAGCTGATGCGCACCAGGCCGCGCGGCTCGCAACGGTTGCGTTCGATGACCTCAGCGGCGCCCTCGGCTTCGACGCGCATCGCCAGGCAGCGGCGGTAGTACTCCTGGCCGATTTCGGTCAGCGAGCAATGCCGGCTGGTGCGGTGCAACAGACGCACGCCCAGGCGATCTTCCAGGTCGGCAATGCGCCGACTGAGCTTTGACTTGGGCATGTCCAGCGCCCGGCCTGCGGGGGCAAAACCGCCGTGCTCGACCACTTGGGTGAAGTAGTAGAGCGAGTTGAGGTCTTCCACGTGTGGGGCTCCAGTTCATTCGGTGGGGCTGCGGGCGCTATCGCGGGGCAAGCCCGCGCCTACAGGGACCGCGTTCGCAGCATAGCTGCATCGTTCGTAAAACAGAACGCTAAAGGCAAATTTCGCTATCTAGTGCGCCAAAGGGCTTGGTTTTAATCTTTCCCCATCAACGCGAAACACCCAACTGACTAAACATCAAAACCCCCTTTAGGAGCACGACCATGGCCCACTTCAAATACAACCGCCTGAACAAAGACGACGCCGCCGTACTGCTGGTCGACCACCAAGCTGGCCTGCTGTCGCTGGTACGTGACATCGAGCCGGACCGCTTCAAGAACAACGTGCTAGCCCTGGCTGACCTCGCCAAGTTCTTCAACCTGCCGACCATCCTCACCACCAGCTTCGAGCAAGGCCCCAACGGCCCGCTGGTGCCGGAGCTGAAAGCGCTGTTCCCAGATGCCCCGTACATCGCCCGCCCAGGCCAGATCAACGCCTGGGACAACGAAGACTTCGTCAAGGCAGTCAAGGCCACTGGCAAGAAGCAGCTGATCATCGCCGGTGTGGTGACTGAAGTGTGCGTGGCCTTCC
>NZ_JBCPSP010000026.1:0-81930 GCF_051129895.1 Pseudomonas sp. Je.1.5.c | reverse complement strand
TCAGTAGTGAAACGATGCATCGCCGATGGTAGTGTGGGGTTTCCCCATGTGAGAGTAGGTCATCGTCAAGATTCATTTCGCAAAACCCCTATCTGCGCGAGCAGGTAGGGGTTTTGTCTTTCCAGACTTGCTATATCGCCGCGCCTAATACGGGCTTGCCACGCCCCCTGTAGGAGCGGGCTTGCCCGCGAAGACATGGCAACTGACACAACAAAGAGGGCTCAGCCCCGCGCTAGTTCTTCCAAGTGCTCCCTGGCCTCTTCACTTTTAAGCACCAGAACATCCCCCTCCAGCGAATCAAGCACAACCTCCGCCGTATTGCCGATCAAGGCCCCGGAGATGCCCGTCCGTGCAACCGTACCAATCACCGTCACCACCGCATCACAGTGCTTCTCGGTATAGGGAATCAACACATCCGCTGGCCCCTCAGCGATGTGCAAGCGCTCATCACTGATATCGAACTCAGCCTGGAAAGCCTTGCAAGCCTCACGATAGCGCTGCTCAATGGTATCCGAGTTCTGATAAACCGGGTCTGCCGCTGAGAGCATGGGGGAGGGGTGGGCGCTGATCACATGCAGTTCACCCTTCGCCAGCGCAGCGATGGCATAGCCATGGTCAATGATGTTGGTATGCAGCAGGCGGTGCGCCTCGTCATGATTGCCTACATCCACTGCCGCGAGGATCACCCCGCCAGTCCAAGGCCGCTCACTCTTGACCATCAGTACCGCAGACGGGCACTGGCGCAGCAGTTTCCAGTCGCTGGGCGTCAGCAATGCCTTTTTCAGCGGGTTGTCTGGCCGATGCTCCTTGATCACCAGATCACACCCTTCGGCTTGCTGCACAGCGATGATCGACTCGTGCAAAGTGTCGTGCCAGGCCTGTTCATGAGTCACGTTGTCGTAGCCGTCATCATGTAGTTGGCTCGCCAGTAGACTTAGCAGCGCACTGTGATCGTGCTTCTTGTCGCACATCAGCAGGTGCAAGCGGGCGCCGGTAACGCCTGCGATCAGTTTCGCCCGGGTCAGGGCGCGGCTATGGGCGTGATCGGGATCAAGTACGACCAGGATGCTACGGACCTGTTGCATGGACATGGGCTCCCCTCGGATTGTTTGGCCTGTGCCTGACTATAGTCGGCGTCCCTATCAATGCCGCTTGACGTGTATCAAGCATAGTCGCTGGCGATCGCCGCCACCCCCGGTATAATCGCCGGCCCTGCCGTTGTTGCGTGATTGTGAGCCTATGTCCCTGATTCCCGAAGTCGACGCCTTTCTCGGTTGCCGCACCCCTGACGCCTGGATCGAAGCGGCGCTCGCCGACCAGGAGACCTTGCTGATCGATCACAAAAACTGTGAGTTCAAGG
This sequence comes from Pseudomonas sp. Je.1.5.c, assembly GCF_051129895.1. NCBI lineage: Bacteria > Pseudomonadati > Pseudomonadota > Gammaproteobacteria > Pseudomonadales > Pseudomonadaceae > Pseudomonas > Pseudomonas sp. Je.1.5.c. Next base: position 80,570 of record NZ_JBCPSP010000026.1, on the reverse strand, counting down.
CAGCGAGCACCGCCTTGAGCCTGATTGCCAAGTACAACACCCACCTTGATCTGATCAACATGATGTCGCGATTGGCTCGTGAAGAATTGGTCCACCATGAACAGGTGCTGCGCCTGATGAAGCGCCGTGGCGTGCCATTGCGTCCGGTTTCGGCAGGGCGCTATGCCTCGGGTCTACGCCGCCTGGTGCGCGCCCATGAGCCGGTCAAGCTGGTGGACACCTTGGTGGTAGGCGCGTTTATCGAAGCGCGCAGCTGCGAGCGATTCGCCGCCCTGGTGCCGCACCTCGATGAAGAGCTTGGGACCTTCTATCACGGTCTACTCAATAGCGAAGCACGGCATTTTCTGGGCTATCTCAAGCTCGCCCGCCAGTACGGCGACGAGGCCGACATCGCTCGCGTCGTGGCGTTAGTGCGTGAAGCTGAGGCTGAGTTGATCACCTCCCCAGATCAGGAGTTGCGCTTTCACAGCGGCATTCCGCTGGCCCAGGCGGCCTGAGCCTGATCTGGCGCCAGCGGATCGAACGAGGCTAGTGACGGCGGCCCAGTAGCAGGCCAATCACCAGGCCGAAGCCGGCCGAGACTGCCACCGTCTGCCAGGGATGGCCGCCGATATAATCCTGCGTGGCATCCACCACCGGTTGCGCTTTGTCGCGCACCGAGCCCGCCGCCTGGCGTGCTTGGCGCAGTTTCAGACTGATCTGCGCGCGCAGGGTGTCGGCTTCTTCGCCCACCAGGGTCGCACTTTGTTCGAGCAGCCTTTCGGATTCTTCGATCAACGACTGCAATTCGCTGAACACCTGGTCCTTGATCTGATCGCTATCGGTTTGCGTGGCAGTTTTCCTGGCCATGAACACGTCCTCGTCGATGGGTGGGTTAAAGCAATGGATGCCGCAGAGGCTGGAAAGTTGCGCCAACGTTCCGGGCGGGCGCTGCATCAGTGTAAGATAGCGCCCAATTCCAAGCGGTAGGGTAGACCTTCATGAGTTTCAATCTGGCCAACAGAAGCTTTGAGGAACGGGCGCAGATCGAAGGCGAGAAAGCGCGGCTGTTCGAGTATTGGCAAAGCAACCTGGGCAAGGCCAAGGCCGAGGCCGGGCGGTTGATCGCCGAAAAATCCCGGCGCAAAGGCAAGTGGGCCGAATGGGTGCGTGCCGAACTGGATGCCATGACGCCGGCCGATTTCGCCAATATGGTGCGCAGCGAAGTCAACAAGATGATGGCCGCCGCCAACAGCAACCGCTGATCTACCAGTTCGCGCTGCTGGCCTGGGGCAGGTCGAGCTTGCCCTTGTCAGTGAAACGCACCGTCCCCAGCGGACCGCCGGCCAACTTGCCGCGCAGCACATAGGGCAGGCCCTGCAGCGACTGCACCTGGCTCAAGCCATAGGCCTGGCGCAGGAAAGCGAACGCGGTGACGCTGACCGGCACCACGATCACAGTCTCGTCATACCGGCCGATATGCCCGCGCTGATCGCTCACGCCCGCGGCCAAGGGCTGATCGTTGACCTCCAGATTGAGCGCGATGCCGTTGAAATCCACCGGCGTCTCGTTCGGGTTCTGCACGCGAATCTTCACGGCCATGCGCAGCTCCAACTCCTGGCCGGGCAGCGGTTCTATGCCGATCACGCTGATGTTCAACGGGTCGCGCGCCTGAAACAGCGCGCACGCATTAACTGTGCAGGCCAACAGAGCGACCAACAAAAGCCGCAGGTGACGGGATAAGCGCAGCGTCATGGGGAAGGGCCTTGTGCATGACAGGTGAATGGCCAGTGTGGCAAATGCACGCCGACGTTGAAAGTGTTGGGCTTAATGAAAGATACTCTCATTAACGTCCGATAATTTTTCTTACTGGCTTTCTCCCTTCATGCTGACGTCTCCCGTGTCTGGGCTGCTGGCAAGTTTCCAGGAGCACTACGACGACCTGTTGCAGTTCCTGACCCGCCGCATGAGCGACCGCCAGCGCGCCGCTGACGTGGCTCAGGAGACGTACTTGAAGCTGGTGAAGATCGAGCAACAAGCGATTCCGGTGCTGCACGCCCGCAGCTTCATCTTCCGTGTTGCTGGCAACCTGGCTATCGATGCGCTGCGTCGCGAACAGCGCATCGCCGCCAATCACCAGACTAGTGAAGCCGCTGGCGAGCTACCGTGCCCGGCGCCGCCACCTGAAGCGGCGCTGCTGGCCAGTGAACGCCTGCAGATGTTGGACCAGGCCCTGCTTGAGCTGTCGAGCAATGCGCGGCAGGCGTTGCTGCTCAATCGCGTCGAGGGCCTGACTCAGGCGCAAATCGCAAGACGGTTGGGCGTTTCCGAGAGCATGGTGGCAAAATACATCGGCCAAGCCCTGCGCCATTGCCGCGACTGGCTCAAACACAACCATGACTGACCTATCTGCCATGCCCGAGCTACATCCGCTCAGCGATCTTTCCGATGATGCTCTCGACTGGCAGGTATTGCTGCATTCGGGCAATGCCAGCGCGGCTGACCAGGCGCGTTACCAGCGCTGGTGTCAGTTGAGCCCGGCGCATGCCGAGGCCGCGAGAGAAGCTGAGGCGTTGTGGGCAGACATCGGGCAGACCAACGCTGCGCAAATCTTCGTTGCTGAACCTGCGCCGCGCAAACGGCGTTGGCCACTGGCAATCGCTGCATCCGCGGTGCTCGCTGTGGCGGGCATCATTGGTTGGCAGCAAGTGCCGGTGTGGACCTCCGATTACCACACTGGCATCGGTCAGCGGCAGGTCATCACCCTGGCGGACGGCTCACGGGTCACGCTTAACAGTGGCAGCGCCTTGTCGCTCGCCTTTAGCGACAGCGAGCGCAAAGTCGTGCTCAAAGCGGGCGAGGCGTTGTTCGAAACGGCAAGCGACCTGCGTCCGTTCGTAGTCGAGGCCGGCGGTGAGCCCGTGCAGGGCCGCGAGGCGGTGTTCAGCGTCCGGCGTTTGGCCAGTGGCCCTAGCGTGGTGCTGGCCGAGGGTGAAGCACGGGTTGGTACGCAAGCGGTGGCGGTCGCCAATGATGCCCGGGCGCTGACCGCCTGGCAGCGTGGCAAGCTGATCTTCAACGGCAAGCCCCTGGGCCAGGTACTCAGCGAGCTTGAGCGTTACCAGCATGGGCGCATCCTGATTTCCGATCACACCTTGGCTGCGCTTGAAGTCAGCGGCGTGTTCGATCTCGACGAGCCAGAAGCGCTATTGCGCACCCTGGAGCAGCGCTACAACCTGAAAATCACCTACCTGCCGTGGCTCGCCGTGGTCCACTGAAGCGATAAAGCGAAATATTTTTCATCTCGCACTGCAAGTTGATGAAAGCCAGAACGTCGTAGTGGGACTGATCAGCAACCCATTCTCATTTACGCCTTGTCTGGAAGCCCTTTCGTGAAGGCCACGCTCAAACCCCTGCACCGCCGCGGCGGTCGTTTCAATCATGCCCTGTTGTCTTGCAGCGCCCTGGCCATGCTAGCCGGGCCGCTGCCCATCGCTGCGGTGCACGCCGCCGGTGACGCCCAGGTCGCAGCGCGTCATGTCCAGCTGGATCTGCCCGCCCAGGCCCTGGATCAGGCGCTGACCAGCTTCGCCGACCAGGCCGGTCTGCACTTGCTGTACACCACCCGCGACGTCGCCGAGCTGCAAAGCCCTGCGTTGCGAGGCAACTACAGCATCGAGCAGGCGCTGCAACAGTTACTCGCCGGCAGCGGCATGAGCTGGCAATTCAGCGATGCGCGCACGGTGACCTTGCGTAAGGCCAATGCTGCGCCGCAGAGCGTCAGCCTCAAGCCCACCGAAGTCACCGTCGCCTCGCGTACCAGCACCGCCATCAGCGAAATCCCCGGAACGGTCTGGGTGGTCGACCAGCAGCAACTGCGCGAGCAGCTCGACAGCGGTGTAAGCCTCAAGGAAGCCATCGGCAAACTGGTGCCAGGCCTTGACCTGGCGCCGGAAGGCCGGACCAACTATGGCCAGAACATGCGCGGTCGCGATGTACTGGTGATGATCGATGGCGTTAGCCAGAACAGCTCGCGCGGGCTTTCGCGCCAATTCGACAGCATCTCGCCCTTTAACGTCGAACGGGTCGAAGTGCTGTCCGGCGCCAACGCGGTCTATGGCGGCGGTGCAACGGGCGGCATCATCAACATCGTGACCAAGAAGGGCGAGCCAGGAGCGGCCCGCTTCGAAACCCAGATTGGCGCCAGCAGTGGCTTCAACAACAGTGACGACCTGGCCACCCGCATAGCCCAGTCGGTCAGTGGCGGCAACGAGCGGATCAACGCTCGCCTGGGTATTTCCGCCGAGCAGAACGAAGCCTTCTACGACGGCGCCGGCGATCAGATTTTCATCGACAACACCCAGACCGACCTGCAGTACAACCGGGCGATCGACGTCATGGGCAGCGTCGGCCTGAAGCTCACCGATGAGCAGAGCCTGGATTTGCTGGCCCAGTACTACGATTCCGGCAACCATGGCAGCACAGGTATCTATTTTCCCAACCTCAACCACAACGCGCCGTCGGACCTTGAAGATGCGCAGCTGCGTGGCGGCTACTCCTCTGATCTACAACCTCAGACCCGGCGCCTGCTGCTCAACGCAAACTACCACCACAGCGATGTCCTCGGTCAGGATTTCTACCTGCAGGCCTCCTACCGCAAGGAGGACGACAATTTCTACCCGTTCCCCTACTACAACCGTGGTGGGGTGCCAGGTTCGCGCGGCGTGTACTTTGCGGCCTCCCAGCAAAATTTTGAGGTCAGCAGCCTCAAGGCGCTGTTCGCCAAGCAGTGGGACACGCTCAAGCTCACCTATGGCGTCGACCTGGATCGCGAGCGCTTCAACGCCCAGCAAACCACCTTCGACCCACTGACTTCCTCGCAAAGTGGCGGCCTTGACCTGGACAAACTCAGCGAGGCGCCGCGCTATCCCAGCTATCGAGTCGATGGCGTCTCGGCCTACGCGCAGCTCGACTGGCGCCTGACCGACAACCTGACCCTGTCTGGCGGTGCCAGGCGTCAGCAGATGGACGTTGAGGTCAGCGACTTCAAGACGGTGCCGGGCGGCAACAACGACTATCAGGTCAACCTGTTCAACCTCGGCGCCATCTACGACTTCAAGAATGGCCACCAGGTCTGGAGCAACTACGGCGAAGGCTTCGAACTGCCTGATCCGGCCAAGTACTACGGCAAGCAAGGGCTGAGCGTTGACGACAACCCCCTGGCCGGGATCAAGAGCCGTCAGGTCGAACTGGGATGGCGCTATGCCGACCTGGACTGGGACGCCCAGGCTGCGCTGTATTACATCTGGACCGACAAGACCATCACCACCGATCCTGCGACCTTGACCATTGACGTGGTGGACTTCAAGAAGCGCGACTTTGGTTTCGAAGGCGCTCTGACCCGTCATTTCCAGAGTGGCTGGGAAACCGGCGGCACCGTGCATGTGGTCAAGTCGCAAGAGGAAGATCAGGACGGCGACTGGATCAAGCGTGATGCCCGCTACGCCTCGCTGTCCAAGGCCACGGCGTTTGTCGGCTGGAAGGGTGATGGGCGCAGCGCACGGCTGCAAGCCAACCACGCCTTCACTTTGAAAGACGATCAGGACCAGCAGATCGATGGCTATACCACCTTTGACCTGTTGGGCAGTCAGGACACCGGTTTTGGCACCTTCAGCGCCGGTATTCAGAACCTGTTCGACAAGCAGTACAGCACGGTCTGGGGGCAGCGGGCGACGCTGTTCTATTCGCCGACCTATGGACCAGCCTACCTGTATGACTATCAGGGCCGTGGGCGGACCTATACCTTGACCTGGAGTTTGGCCTACTGATAGGGATCGGCAGGGCATCGTCATCCCGGGACAAGCCCGCTGCTACAGGATCGAAGTTGACCTTGTAGGGCTTGTCCGGCGATGACGGCGACTGACACCTCTGTCTCAAGCGAACGCCGCCAATAGATCCTGCACAAACGCTTCCTGCGTGTCCCCCGGCACCTGCCCGCGATGACGCGCCAGGGTAAACGGCACGACGAAATCCAACCCCGAATCCAATGCCCGCAGCATCCCTCGCAGCAGCCAAGGCTCGGCATAGTGACACGGCAGATACCCCACGTGCCGCCCCGACAGGATAAAGGTCAGCACACTCTCGATCTGTTCGGCCTGGGCTGAACTGCGCTGGCTCTGAAACGCATCCGTTCCCTGCAAGAACCGATAGCTATGACGCACTTGGTCCGCCTCCAGCAGCTGTTCGCGGCTCACCGTCTCGGCCGTGAACAAGGGATGGCCCTGGCCGCAATACAACCGCTGGGTTTCCGCAAACAGCGGCTGGTAGTCGAATGCCGCCTGCTTACCGGAAAAATAGCTGATGGCCAAATCCAGCCGCTGCTCCAGCAGCAAGCGTTCCATCTCGGCGGGCGGGGCGCTGATCAACTCCAGTTGCACCGCTTCTTGTCGTTGCCTGAAGCGGGCGATTGCATTGCCCAGGCGTCGGCTCACGGCGCTGTGCTGGTTTTCGGCAATGCCAATGCGCAGGGTGCCCAGCAGTTGCCCGGCAGCGCCATTGGCCTGCTGGCGAAACTGTTCGATCTGCACCAGCAATTCGCGCGTTGCCTTGAGCAGCAACTGGCCTTTGTCAGTCAGCGCAAAGCCGCGTTTGCCGCGGCTGCACAGGCGATAACCCAGGCGCGTTTCCAGGCGTGCCATCTGCTGGCTGATACTCGGCTGGCTCAAGCCCAGCACGCCTTGGGCGGCACTGAAGCCGCCGGCCTCGACTACAGTGACGAACAGCCGCAACAGATGCAGGTCGGGGTCGTGCAGTTGTCCGAGCATCACATTGCTCCTGATGAATGTCAGCTTTGCAAACTTGCCATTCTTGCAATGTAACCCGGCTGGCATGCTGGCGGCATCCACCCATTGCCGAGGTGTCCGTCATGCGTCGATCGCTGTGCTTGCTGTCCCTGGTGCTGGCCCTGCCATTGCAGGCCGAAGAGAAGGTCGTCAACCTCTACAGCTGGGCCGACTACGTCGCCCCGCAAACCCTGGAGCGCTTCGAAAAGGAGACGGGCTACAAGGTGCGTTACGACACCTTCGATACCACCGAGGTGCTGGAAACCAAACTGCTCACCGGGCGCAGCGGTTACGACGTGGTGGTGCCGTCATCCACGGTCCTGGCGCGGGCGCTGCAGGCCAACGCGCTGCAGCCACTCGACCCGCAAACGCTGCCCGGTTATGCCAACCTCGACAAGGATTTGCTGGCCAAATTGGCCGTGGCCGACCCTGGCAACCGCTATGCCGTGCCCTACACCTGGGGCACGCTCGGCCTGGGGGTGAATGTCGAGGCCGTGCGCCAACGTCTGGGCGACGTGCCGCTGGACAGCCTCGACCTGCTGTTCAAGCCCGAGTACGCCAGCAAGCTCAAGGATTGCGGCATCGCCATGCCTGACTCACCACAGGAGGTGATTGGCCTGACCCTCAACTACCTGGGCAAGGACCCTTACAGCCAGAGCAAGGACGACCTGGATGCTGCCCAGGCGCTGCTGCGCCAACTCAAACCGTCGATCAGCTACGTCGCCAATGGTCGCCAGATCAATGACCTGGCCAATGGCAGCGTGTGCCTGGCGCTGACCTACAACGGCGATGCCGCCATGGCCGCCGACCAGGCGCGGCGCGCAGGCAAGCGCTTCGAGTTGGTCTATCGCATTCCCCGCGAGGGTACGGTGGTCTGGCAAGACAACCTGGTCATTCCCAAGGACGCCCCGCACCCAGAAGCCGCCCGCGCCTTCATTGCCTTCATGTTGCAGCCCGAATCGGTGGCGGCGCTGACCAACACGCTGTTCTTCGCCAACGCCAACCAAGCGGCAACGGCGTTGGTCGATGAGGCCGTACGCAGCGACCCGGACATCTATCCGCCTGCCTCCGTGCGTGAGCGGCTGTACGCCGACCGGGGCATGCAACTGTCCGACCTGCGCCAGCGCAACCGGCTGTGGAACGCCCTGCGCAGCGGCCAGTGACCTCTTCTCATGACAAGGAGCACAACCGTGGACCAAGCCCAGCACAATGACCAGGCGATGACCCGCGACAGCTTGTACGGCACTGCTGCCGAAAGCACCTACGCCGGCATTACCAGTTTCTCCCGGCGTCGTTACAGCCGTGATTTGCGCGGCGTTGACGTGGTGGTCAGCGGCGTGCCATTCGACACTGCCACCAGCAATCGTCCGGGGGCGCGCTTTGGCCCGCGCGCCATTCGTGCGGCCTCCGTGCAGCAAGCCTGGGCGCGGCACTGGCCGTGGACGTTTGATCCGTTCGACCACTTGGCCGTGATCGACTATGGCGATTGCGCGTTCGACAGCGGCACGCCGCAGAACGTGCCGGACAGCATCGAGGCGCATGCCCAGCACATTCTCGAGGCCGGCTGCGCCATGCTCACCTTGGGCGGCGATCACTTCATCAGCTACCCACTGCTCAAGGCTCACGCCCGCCGCCACGGCCCGCTGGCACTGATCCACTTCGATGCGCACAGCGACACCTGGCCAGACGAGGAGGGCAAGCGCATCGACCACGGCACCATGTTCTGGCATGCGGCGCGCGAAGGCCTGGTCGACCCTGCGCACTCGGTGCAGATCGGCTTGCGTACCACCAATGACGACAGCCAGGGTTTTGCCATCCTCGATGCGCGCCAGGTGCACCGTCAGGGCACCGAGGCGGTGATCGCGGCGATTCGTCAGCGGGTTGGACAACAGCCGGTTTATCTGACCTTTGACATTGATTGCCTGGACCCTGCCTATGCGCCGGGCACCGGCACGCCGGTGTGTGGCGGCCTCACTACTGTGCAAGCGCTGGAGATACTCGGCGGGCTACGCGGCATCAACCTGGTGGGAATGGACCTGGTCGAGGTGGCGCCGGCCTATGATCATGCCGATATCACCGCCCTGGCAGGGGCCACCTTGGCCATGGAGATGCTGTGCCTGTACGCAGCGCGGCATAAGGTCGACAAGCAGGTGTGAGGACTCAAGCCCGCCACCCACTTGTAGGCGCTAGTACAGCCTGCGATGGGCCGCACAGCGGCCTCCTATGATGGAGCAGGGGGGGCAGCACCGAAACATCAGGAATCATCTCCACACCAATTCCTACTTTTGTTACGAACCAGTCGCGACTTAGGCTATCCAACGCTTGAGCGCGGCTTTTTCGTGCAGGAGGTGAAGTATGAATCCGACACTGCCAGTGCTGGCCCTGGGTCTGCTTGTCAGTCTTCCGCTGTCTGCGGCACCTCCTGCGCAGCCCCTGATCGCGGCCAACGACAACAACCCCTATAACAGCCCGATCCAGCGCGCCAACCCCAACAGCCGCCAGGGCAGCATCCAGGCCACGCCACCGGTTCGCGGGCCTTCTACCCAGCCGATCCCGCGCCCACCGACCCTGGACAACCGCGGCATTGGCAACGGCGAAAACCTGCGCCGCCAACAGCAGACGCCTAACCTAGAACCGACCCGGCCCGCGCGCGATAGCCAACGCGCGCCTTGAGCCCTCAACTGCAAGGAATCGCGCATGCCCCCACGTAGCTGGTTGACCACCCTGGCCGCCGCCGCCCTGTTGCCAATGCTCGCCCAGGCCGCCTCCGAACAGCGCTATCCCAGTGAAGACGGCCAGCTGACCGTCAACACCGTCGCCGACGGTCTGCGTAACCCTTGGGCACTGGCGTTCTTGCCCGGTAGCAAGGACATGCTGGTCACCGAACGCCTTGGCAACCTGCGTGTTGTCAGCGCCGAGGGCAAGGTCGGCCCACCGCTCTCCGGTGTGCCCAAGGTATGGGCGCAAGGCCAGGGCGGCCTGCTGGATGTGGTGCTGTCGCCTGAGTTCGAGCAGGACCGCACCGTGTATCTGTCTTTTGCAGAAGAAGGCAGTGATGGCAAGGGGGGGACAGCGGTGGGGCGTGGCCAGCTCTCGGAGGACAAAGCGCGCCTGGAAAACTTCACGGTGATCTTCCGCCAGATGCCCAAGCTGTCCGACGGCAATCACTTTGGCTCACGGCTGGTGTTCGACCGCAACGGCTACCTGTTCATCGCCTTGGGCGAGAACAATCAACGCCCCACCTCGCAGGATCTGGACAAGCTGCAAGGCAAGATCGTGCGCATCCTGCCCGATGGCGAGGTGCCCAAGGATAATCCGTTCGTCGGCAAGGATGGTGTGCGCCCCGAGATCTGGTCGTTCGGCCATCGCAACCAGCAGGGCGCGGCGCTCAACCCGTGGACCGGCAAACTCTGGACCCACGAGCACGGCCCGCGAGGTGGCGATGAGATCAATATCCCGCAGGCGGGTAAGAACTATGGTTGGCCGATGGCCACCCACGGCATCAACTATTCCTTGTTGCCGATCCCTGAGGCCAAGGGCAAGCACGTCGACGGCATGGTCGATCCGCACCACGTCTGGGAGAAATCCCCCGGCATCAGCGGCATGGCCTTCTATGATCGACCGACCTTCAAGGCTTGGGACCACAATTTGTTCATCGGCGCCCTGGCGACTCAGGAGTTGATCCGGCTGCAGCTCGATGGCGACAAGATCGTCCATGAAGAGCGCCTGCTGGGCGATCTGCAAGCGCGCATCCGTGATGTGCGGGTGGGGCCGGACGGTTACCTGTATGTGCTTACCGATGCCAAGGATGGAGCGCTGTTGAAGGTAGGCCTGAGCCAAACCCCCTGAACAGTCGTAGGTTATCCCGGCTGCTTCGCGGTGGGCGCGCGCGTTGCCGCGAAGAGGCGGGCAGCGCTGACAGAAAATCTGCATGCTCGTCGCCGCCGCGTGCCGTAACATAAGTCTTTTGGGCACACACACCTGGGTATGTCGACCAATCCGCAATCGCTGTACCGCCAGGCTCTGGAGCACCAAGGCTTCGTTGCCGACCCAGCCCAGGCTCGCGCCGTCGCCGCGCTACAAGCCTGCTTTGCAGCCCTGCAAAGCGCCCAGCCGACTCAGGGTGTGTACCTCTGGGGGCCGGTTGGCCGTGGCAAGACCTGGTTGATGGACCAGTTTCATCAGTGCCTGGAGTTACCCTCGAGGCGCCAGCACTTTCACCACTTCATGGCCTGGGTCCACCAGCGCCTGTTCCAGCTCAACGGCACCGCCGACCCCTTGCTGGCGCTGGCTGCGCAGCTGGCCGGGCAGATCCGCGTGCTGTGTTTCGATGAGTTGTTCGTCAACGACATCGGCGACGCGATCATTCTTGGGCGGCTCTTCAAAGCGCTGTTCGAGCATGGGGTGGTGATCGTCGCCACCTCCAACCAACCGCCGAACCAGCTCTACCACGACGGCTTCAACCGCGAGCGTTTCCTGCCGGCCATCGCCGCCATCGAACGGCACATGCAGGTGCTGCCGGTAGCCGGCGAGCAGGACCATCGCCTGCACCCAGGCGAGAGCCACCAACGCTTCTGGCTGAGCGCACCCGGTCAGCCCAGCGCCTTGCAGGCCGTATTTGCGCAATTAAGCCCAGACGATGCCGGCTCGGATCAGCCCTTGCAACTCGGTTCGCGGCAGATCCGCGTGGTGCGCCGCAGCAGCCAGTCGATCTGGTGCCGTTTCAGCGAGTTGTGCGAGCAACCCCTGTCAGCCCTGGAATTCATGGCCCTGTGCGACCTGTTCCCGGCGATCCTGGTAGACGGCATCCCGGCCCTGAGCGGCGAGCAGCGTCCCGGGCGTATTGCCCGCGGCACTGAGGATGGCGCCCGTCGGGTGGAGGCAGGCGATCGCCAGTTGCCGGCACTTTCACCGAAAGATGACAGCGTGCGCCGCTTCATCGCCTTGGTCGATGAATGCTATGACCGGCGCATTGCGTTGTACCTGGAGGCCGAGGTACCGCTCGAAGCGCTCTACACTCAAGGGTATCTGGCGTTCCCGTATCAGCGGACCCTGAGCCGGCTACGGGAGATGCAACTGCAACGCTTCGCTTGAAGGAGCCGACCATGGAGCCGCTGTCGCATCATCTGCTGACCCAGGCCTATAACAATGGCTGGGCCAATCACCGGTTGTACAAAGCCTGCCTGCAACTGACCCAGGACGAGTTCGTCGCACCCCGTTGCAGCTTCTTCCCGTCGATCAAGGCCACCCTCAATCACCTGCTGACCGTGGATTGGTTCTACCTGCATGCGTTGGAGTGTGAACAGCGCGGCGAGGCGCCGGACCCGGATGGCGAGCGGTTTTTCGAGCCTGAACAGCCCTTTGCCACCTGCGCTGATCTGCATGCCGAGCAGGCCCAGGCCGACCATCGCTTGATCGCCTACTGTCGCCAGCTGCGTGACGATCAACTGCGGCGCTATGTCAGCATCGTGCGCCCTGAGCGGGTGCAGCGTGAGCAGCGTCTGCGGTTGCTGGCGCATTTGTTCGAGCACCAGACTCATCACCGCGGCCAGGTGCATGGGATGCTCAGCGATACGGCTGTGCGACCGCCGCAGTTGGATGAGTTCTTCTGTGAAGAAGAGGCTCATTTGCGGGCTGATGATTTTGCCGAGTTGGGGTGGAGCGAGGCGCTGGTTTGGGGGAGGGGGTAGGCTTGTGGGATTGGGGCTGCGCAGCAGCCCCAACAATGCTTATCGCCCGAGCCACCCGATCAGCGCCTGGTGAAACCGCTCAGGCTCTTCGATCTGCGGCGCATGCCCCAGCCCCTCGAAGGTCACCAATTCGCCCTTGGGTATCATCTTGGCTGCCTGCGGCCCCAGCTCCTGGTACTTGCCCAAGCGTGCCTTGACCTCATCGGACGCGATATCACTGCCAATCGCCGTGCTGTCCTGGTCGCCGATCAGTAACAGTGTCGGCATCTTCAAATCCTTGAACTCGTGGTACACCGGCTGGGTAAAGATCATGTCGTAGATCAGTGCCGAGTTCCACGCCACCCGCTCATGCCCCGGCCCTTTGTTCAGCCCCACCAGCATCTGCACCCAGCGCTCGTACTCAGGCTTCCAGCGCCCGGCGTAGTAGGTCTTGCGCTCATAGTTACGCACCCCTTCGGCATCGAGCTTGAGCTCGCGCGCATACCATTGATCCACCGTGCGGTAGGGCACGCCAAGCGCTTTCCAATCTTCCAGGCCGATCGGGTTGACCATGGCCAGGCGCTCGACCTGCTGCGGGTACATCAGCGCGTAGCGGGTGGCGAGCATGCCGCCGGTGGAGTGGCCGAGGATGATCGCCTGCTTGACACCCAAGTGTTCGAGCAAGGCATGGGTGTTGTCTGCCAGTTGCTGGAAGCTGTACTGGTAATAGCCGGGTTTACTGGAGGTGCAGAAACCGATCTGGTCGGGGGCGATTACCCGATAGCCGGCTTGGCTGAGGGCTTGGAGGGTGGTTTCCCAGGTGGCGGCGCAGAAGTTCTTGCCATGCATCAGCACCACGCTGCGGCCATTGGCTTGGCCCTTGGCGGGTACGTCCATATAGCCCATCTGCACGTCTTGGCCCTGGGACTTGAAGTTGAAATGCTTGAGCGGGTGAGGGTAATCGAAGCCTTCGAGCTGCATACCGTAGGTGGGCGACTCGGCAGCGATGGCCGAGCTGCCCAGCAGGCAGGCGAGGGTCAGGGCGGTTGCGCGCAGCATGGGAGTACTCCGTGTAGCACCATGTAGGAAAAAGCGACTCTAACAGCCTGCTGACCGCCTGCAGCGGCAAAGGTGTTACTGGCCGTTAAACCAACCCAGGGTAATCAACGCCAACACCATATAGCGCCCGCCCTTGGCCACCGTGACCAGCAGCAGGAAGCGCCAGAACGGCTCGCGCATAATCCCGGCGATCAGGGTCAGCGGATCACCAATCACCGGCATCCAGCTCAGCAGCAACGACCATTGCCCCCAGCGCTGGTAACGCTGTTGGGCACGCTGCAGCTGTGCGGCGCTGAACGGGAACCAGCGGCGTTCGCGCAGGTGCTCGATGGCCCGCCCCAGCAGCCAATTGACGATCGAACCCAAGACATTGCCCAGGGTTGCCACCAGCAGCAGGGTCAGCCAGGCATCAGGGTCGCGCAGCAGCAGGCCGACCAGCACCGCTTCCGATTGCAGCGGCAGTAGGGTAGCGGCGCCAAAGGCGCTGAGAAACAGCGCCCACAAGCTCAACATCGACGACGTCTCAGTAGTTGGCCAGCACCTGGTCCTGGCCATCCTGGGTCAGGCCGATCACTTGGTAGGGATCTTTGTGATCGCCCATTTCCATGCCCGGCGAGCCCATCGGCATACCCGGCACGGCGATGCCTTTGAGGTCGCTGCGTTTGCTCAGCAGGCGCACCTGCTCGGCCGGTACGTGACCTTCGACGAACTTGCCGTTGATCACCCCGGTGTGGCACGAAGCCAGCCGTGGCGCCACGCCCAGGCGCTGCTTGACCTCGCTCATGTTCGGTTCGACGTGATCGTTGACGGTGAAACCGTTGTCGCGCAGGTGGCTGATCCACAGCTTGCAGCAGCCGCAGTTGGGGTCGCGGTAGACGTCGATGACCTCAGCCGCCTGGGCCAGGCCGGTGAAGGCCAGCAGGCCCAGGGTAATCAGGTGTTTGCGCAGCATGGTGAACAGTCCTCTAGAAACGTAGGCGGATACCGGCGACCAGGCGGGTCTGGCTGATATCTTCGGCATCGTCGCGGGCCATTTCGGCGCGCTGGCCGTGCAGGCGATTGAAGCTGACCCCGACATACGGGGCGAAGCCTCGGCTGATTTCGTTACGCAGGCGCACACCGACTTCGCTCTCAGCCAGCCCCGCGCCTTGCTCGCGGCTGGCATCGTTACGACCGAAGAAGTTGGCCTCAAGGGTCGGCTCCAGTACCCAGCGATTGGTCAGCAGCATAGCGTAACCGGCCTCAAGGCGCAGCGCGGTCTGTTGCCGCTCGCCAGCATACGCGGTGGCTTCCAGCTCCAGGCCATACAGCGGCGTGCCCTGGATGCCGAAGGCCGCCCAGGTCTGGCCGCTGGCAGGCTTGAAATCCTGGCGCAGGCCGCCGACCAGCTCCCACCAGGGGCTGATGGCGTGGCCCCACAAGGCCTGCAGTTCGGCTTTGTGGGTCTTGCCCTGTTCCCGTTCCCCTTCGGTGCGCAGCCACAGCCGGTCGATATCGCCACCCATCCAGGCCGTGGCATTCCAGTTCAGCGCGCTGCTGCTCTCGAAGTTCTGGTATTCCAGCTGGTCGACGATCACCGCCCAGTTGATCGCCCGGTCGTGTACCTGATGGCCTGGCAGCGGTGGGAAGGCGGCGCGGCGGTCGGCGTCGGTGATCACCGCCAGTGGCGTGCGCGGCTGCGCACTGAGCGGCGCAGGAGGCTGCTGCAGGGGCATGGCGCCATGGTTCATCTGGCTGTGGTCCATCGGCATCGCGCCGTGGCCGTGGTGGCTTGCCTCAGTGGCGAGCACGCGCTCGCTGGCCAGCAATGCGGCCAAGGCGGCGCCCGCCAGCAAGCTGCGATTGATGACCTCATTCATCGACCCGTACCTCGCGGAACATTCCGGTTTCCATGTGATAGAGCAGGTGGCAGTGATAGGCCCAGCGCCCCAGGGCGTCGGCGCTGACCCGATAGCTGCGGCGGCTGCCAGGCGGGATATCCACGGTGTGCTTGCGCACCAGGAAGCGCCCGTGCTCGTCCTCCAGGTCACTCCACATGCCGTGCAGGTGGATCGGGTGGGTCATCATGGTGTCGTTGACCAGGGTGATGCGCACCCGCTCGCCATAGCGCAGGCGCAGGGGCTCGGCATCGCTGAACTTGATGCCATCGAACGACCAGGCGAAGCGCTCCATATGGCCGGTCAGGTGCAGCTCGATGTCCCGCGAGGGCTGGCGCCCGTCGGGGTCGGCAAAGGTGCTGCGCAGGTCGGCATAGGTCAGTACCCGTCGACCGTTGTCGCGCAGGCCAATACCGGGGTCGGCCAGGTTGGCGCGTGGGGCCATGGTCTGCATGTCGACCAATGGGTTACCGGTCTCGCTGGCTGGGTGGTGCTGCATGGCCGACATCGCGCCATGGTCCATGCCGGCCATGCTGGCGTGGTCCATCCCGGCATGATCCATGTTGCCCATGCCGCCATGGCCCATGTCATCCATGCTCAGCACCGGGCGCGGATCCAGCGCGGGCACCGCTGCTTGCAAGCCCGGCGCGCGGGCCAGGGTGCCACGGGCAAAGCCGGTGCGGTCCATGCTCTGGGCGAACAGGGTGTAGGCGGGCAGGTCGCCCACCTCCACCAGCACGTCGTAGGTCTCGGCCACGGCAATGCGCAGCTCATCGACTGTAACGGGGGTCACCGGCAGGCCATCGGCGGCGATCACCGTCAGCTTGAGGCCCGGGATGCGAAAGTCGAAGTAGCTCATCGCCGAAGCGTTGATCAGGCGCAGGCGCACGGTTTCGCCGGGTTGGAACAGGCAGGTGAAGTTGCCGTCCGGCGGTTGGCCATTGAGCAGGTAGGTGTAGGTTGCCGCGCTGATATCGGCCAGGTCCGTGGGGCTCATGCGCATGCGCGCCCAGGCCAGGCGGTTGTCGACGGTTGCTTCCCAGCCCTTGGCGGCCACATCGTCGATGAAATCGCCGACCGTGCGCTTGTCATAGTTGAAGGCGTCGGACTGCTTTTTCAGGGTCGCCATCAACTGCTCAGGCGCCTGGTCGCTCCAATCGCTGAACAGCAGCACGTGATCGCGCTGATAACGGTGCGGCTCAGGCTCGCGCGGCTCGATGACGATGGCCCCGTAGACCCCGGCTTGCTCCTGCAAACCCGAGTGGCTGTGGTACCAGTAGGTGCCGCTCTGGCGCAGGGTGAACTGATACAGGTAGTCGCCGCCTGGCTCGATGCCGGCGAAGCTCAAGCCCGGTACGCCGTCCATGTTGGCCGGCAGGATGATGCCGTGCCAGTGGATCGAGGTCGGTTCTGCCAGCTGATTGCGCACCCGCAAGCTGACCGTATCACCTTCGCGCCAGCGCAGCAGTGGCCCGGGCAGGCTGTTATTGACGGTCAAGGCGGTGCGCGGGCGGCCGGTGATGTTGACCGGGGTCTGGCCGATCGACAGGGCAAACTGCTGGCCCTGAAGGATTTGCCCAGGACGAGCGCCTTCAGCGGCCTGTGCCAGTGGGCGCCATAGGCCCAGGCCGGCCAGGGCCGTCGCGGCGCCCAGGCCTTTGACGAAGGTGCGGCGGGAAGAAATGCATGGCATGACGTGGCCTCGTTGCAGGCTGCTGGCGTCCATCGCGGGGCAAGCTCGCTGCCACGTCAGTTCCCGTTGAGGACGATCAGCGTGGGAGCGGGCTTGCCCCGCGATGGGCGTCAGACTGCCCAAAGTGGATAGCCGCCATCCTCGCTGCCAGTGCCTGTCAGCCGCCTGAGCGGCAGATTACAGATCCGTCAGGCGGGCACTGGCTCGCTGTCCAAATCGCGCATCAACAGCCCGTATTCCAGCGATACCTGCTCGGGGATTGGCAGGTACACCACATGGCCATCACCCGGCGCCACCTGAATCTCCTGTTGCTGGCGATTGCACAGGCGGTCCAGGTCAAAATGGTAGTTGCCGCGTGGGGTCATCAGTTCCAGCTGATCGCCGAGGGCAAAGCGGTTTTTCACGTTGACTTCGGCCAGGCCATCAACCCGCACGCCGGTCAGCTCGCCGACGAATTGCTGGCGCTCGGACACCGAATTGCCGCGCTGGTAGTTCTGGTACTCGTCATGTACGTGGCGGCGCAGGAAGCCTTCGGTGTAGCCGCGTTGGGCCAGCGACTCGAGGTTGTCCATCAAGCCGCGGTCGAACGGCTTGCCGGCCACGGCGTCGTCGATCGCCTTACGATAGGACTGCACCGCGCGGGCGCAGTAGAAATGCGACTTGGTCCGCCCTTCGATCTTCAGCGAGTGCACGCCCATCTCGGTCAGCCGCTGCACATGTTGTACGGCGCGCAGGTCCTTGGCGTTCATGATGTAGGTGCCGTGTTCATCTTCGAACGCCGGCATCGCCTCACCGGGGCGGTTGGCCTCATGGAGCAGGAACACCTGTTCGGTCGGTTGACCGATGCCCAGGGTTGGCTCGACGTGCTGCACGATATCGCCAGTGAGGTTTTCGCGCGCCTCGCTGGCTTCATATTTCCAGCGGCAGGCGTTGGTGCAACTGCCCTGGTTGGCGTCACGCTTGTTGAGGTATCCCGACAGCAGGCAGCGGCCGGAATAGGCCATGCACAAGGCGCCGTGGACGAACACCTCAAGCTCCATATCAGGCACCTGCTGGCGAATCTCGCCGATTTCCTCCAGCGACAACTCGCGCGACAGGATTACCCGGCTCAGGCCCAGTTGCTGCCAGAACTTCACGCTGGCCCAGTTCACCGTATTGGCCTGCACCGACAAGTGGATCGGCATCTGCGGGAAGTGCTGGCGCACCAGCATGATCAGGCCGGGATCGGACATGATCAGCGCATCGGGGGCCATTTCGATCACCGGCGCCAGGTCCTTGAGGAAGGTCTTGAGCTTGGCATTGTGCGGGGCGATGTTGACCACTACGTAAAACTGTTTGCCCAGCGCGTGCGCCTCCTGGATGCCCAAGGCCAGGTTGGCATGGTCGAACTCATTGTTGCGCACCCGCAGGCTGTAGCGCGGCTGGCCGGCGTAGACCGCATCGGCGCCATAGGCAAAGGCGTAGCGCATGGTCTTCAGGGTGCCGGCAGGGGCCAGCAATTCGGGCATGGCGAGTGGGGTCATGAGCGCACCGGGGCAAAAGGCGCGGATGGTAGGGGCAAGGCGGGTGGTGGGTATTGATCTGGATCAAGCAGAGCAGGGCACTTTTTGCGAAAGCCTGCGCACTAACGTTGTGAATCCCAGAGGAATGCTCATGAACGAAACCGCTCTACAGAACAAGGCACTGGCCGTATTGCTGGCACTGGTGACCGTCGCCTTCGTGTGGATCCTGTTGCCGTACTACGGGGCGATTTTCTGGGCAGTCATCCTTGGCATCCTGTTCGCGCCGTTGCAGCGTAACCTGCTGATCCGCTTCAACCGCCGACGTAACCTGGCTGCCGCCACCACCTTGATGATCTGTCTAGTGGTGGCGATTTTGCCGGTGATCATCACCAGTGCCTTGTTGGTGCAGGAAGGCGCCACGCTCTACCAGCGTATCGAGAGCGGCCAGTTGGATATCGCCGGCTACGTCGAACGCGGCAAGGACATGCTGCCGGCGTTTGCCCAGAACGGCCTGGATCGCATGGGCATGGGCAATCTCGATGGCTTGCGCGACAAGATCACCAAGTGGGCTACCCAGGGCAGCCAAGTCCTGGCCAGCCAGGCGTTCAGCTTTGGTCAGGGCACCTTCGAATTTTTGGTGAGCTTCGGCATCATGCTCTATCTTTTGTTCTTCTTCCTGCGTGAGGGCGCGGAGCTGGCGCGCAAGGTCCGTCTGGCCGTGCCGCTACCCGAGCACCAGAAGCGTCGTCTGCAACTGAAGTTCAACCGGGTGGTGCGCGCCACGGTCAAAGGCAATGTGCTGGTGGCGATTACCCAGGGCGCCTTGGGAGGGCTGATTTTCTGGGTGCTGGACATTCCCAGTGCGCTGGTCTGGGCGGTGCTGATGGCGTTCTTGTCGCTGCTGCCAGCGGTCGGGGCAGGGATCGTCTGGGCGCCGGTGGCGGCTTATTTCATCCTCACCGGGGCGATCTGGCAAGGCGTGGTGCTGACCGCCTTTGGCGTGCTGGTGATCGGCTTGGTCGACAATGTGTTGCGGCCGATCCTGGTGGGCAGGGATACGCGCATGCCGGACTACCTGATTCTGGTGTCGACCCTCGGCGGCCTGGCGGTGTTTGGGCTCAATGGGTTTGTCATTGGGCCGTTGATCGCGGCGTTGTTCATGTCCAGTTGGGCAATCTTTGCCGCGACCAAACCACAGGTGCAGTTGCCTTCGTAAGGGGGCCGCGCAGCGGCCCCAATTACACTTGGCCTGGATTGCTCATCAACGCAAGGTGTAGGACACCCCGGCATACACCCCGAAGCCTTCACCCGGTGTCATCCGTGGCATGTCCTTGCCAGCATCGTCATAGCCAGGCGTCACCGTCGCCGCGTAACGCTTGTTGGTCAGGTTGCGCAAATCCAGCCAGGTCTGCCAGTCCTGCTTGGGTGAGTCCCAGCCCAGGCGCGCACCGAGCAACGCATAGGCATCGGCGTGGCCGCTGTTGGCATAGTCGACCTGCACCTTGGACGCCATCTGCGTGTTGAGCCCGGCATAGAAGCCGCTTGGCCAGTCGAAGCGCAGCTCGGCCTGGTAGTAATGCATGGGGATGCCTGGCAGGCGGTTGTCGCCGAATTTGTCATCGTCGCGGTAGTGGAAGTCGCTGAAGGTATAGGCCTGGCGCAACGACAGCTTGCCGACGCCGGCACCCTCCCACAGCACGCTGTCCAACGCAGCTTCGACCCCCTGGTGCACGGTAGGGCTGGCGTTGAATTCGGCCGCGGGTATGCCGGGCACGATCTCCACTGCCAACAGCTCATGGCGCACTTGCGAGTAATACCAAGCCAATTCCCAGCGGCCAACAGCGGCCTCACCCCGAGCCCCCAGCTCAAGGGTCGTGGCGGTCTGGTTGTGCATCTCGATGGGCTGGATCTGCCCGCCACTTACGGCAGGCGAACTCCAGATCAGCGACCACGGATGCGGTGGCTCGACCGAACGGCTGAGGTTGCCGTAAACCTGCAGGTTGGGGTTCAGGTCATAGCGCAGGCCCACCCGCGGGGCATAGTCCCAATCATGCTGACTGACCTTGCCGCCAGCGGCGGGGTAGCTGACATCGCTCTCGCGGCGGGTGTAGATCATTGCCAGGCCCGTGGTTAGCCACAGGTCGGGGATCAGCTCCAGGTCGTTGCCCATGTGCAGGACCGTGTCCGAACCCTGGTAGCTGAAGTCGCGCGTGCGCGCGCCGATCACGTCGCCGTTGCGTTTGAACTGCGAGGCGCCACTGTTGGGCAGGTGCTTGGTGGTGCGCCAGCCGACGGTGGTCTTGCTCTCATGGCCAAACAGGGTGTCGCGGCGCAGGTAGTTCAAGGTGCCGCTGACATCGGTGTAGGCGACTTTCAAGCGCATCGGGCCTTCGCGCAGGTCCATCGGGAAGTCGTGATAGACCAGTCCGGCTTCCAGGCGCGAGTCATCGTCGAGGAACAACGTGGTCTTGTTGCCGACCCAGGTGCTGCCCGGTTGTGGGCGGCTGTCGTCGCGGGCCAGGTAGGCAGCGTTGGCTGCCCGTGGGTCGTGCTTGATCTGGTCTTTGCGCAAGCGCCCGGCCAGCTCGTTTTCAGTCTCCCGGTAGCGCAGGTAGAAGCGCGTTTCCAGGTTGGGGTTGAAGCGATAACCGAGGTTGGCGGCGATACCTTTGGCACTACCGCTGCTGTGCTGCTGGTAGCCGTCGTATTCGGCGTCGGTCAGTGCCACATAGTAGTCAAGGTTGCCCAGCACCTGGCCGGAGCTGATGTGGCGTCGGGCATAGCCACGGCTGCCCATTTCATAGCGCAGTTGCAAGGGCGCGGCATCGTAGCCGGTATGGGTCACGTAGTTGATCGCACCGCCCAAGGCCAGCGCGCCTTGATCGAAACCATTGGCGCCACGCAGGACTTCGGCGCGGCTCAGCCACAGCGGCTCGAACAGTTCATAGGGAGTGCCGCCGGGGCCGGTCAGCGGCAAGCCATCGAACATCGTGTAGACACCGGAGCCATGAGCGCCGGGGGCGCGGTTGATGCCTGAGCCGCGAATCGACAGCTTGATGCCGTCGTTACCGGCAGACTGGGCGAACACCCCGGGCTGATAGGCGAGCACGTCCTGGTTGCTGGCCACCCGACCTTGTCCAACCCGCTGCATGTCCACCAGGTTGCTGGCGCCGGGGATCTCGTGCAGGCGCTCGCGGGCGGCGTCGAGCTCGCTTTGCTGCTGATCTTGGATCAGTACCTGGTCGAGTTCGATGCGGCCATTGGCCTGGGCGTTGGTGCTGGCGACGAGCATTGCCAGCAGGGAAAGGGGCAGGGTGGGGCGCATGGCTTTAGAGGGGTTCCAGATCGGGTGCGGGAGTCTGACGCTGCAAATGGCAGACGAAGCACAGTGGTCGATCTGTAGTGAAATCACCGGCCTCATCGCGGGGCAAGCCCGCTCCCACGCCAGCCTGTAGTGCGCACTTCAGGCTGGCGTGGGAGCGGGCCTGCCCGGCGATGGGCCGCACAGCGGCCGCAAAAAAAAACACCCCGCCGAAGCGAGGTGTCTTGTACCGCCTTGAAGCAATCAGCCGATCAGTTGCAGACCCGCCTGCTGAACCATCTCCAGCAACGGCTGCGGATACACACCGAGGACGAAAGCGAGCAGGGCGATGGCCAGCAGCATCACGCCACCGGTGCGCTGCTCCCACTTCAGCGGGGCATCGTGGCGGCGCAGGTTCGGCTCGACCAGGTACAGGGTAACCATGACCCGCAGGTAGTAGTACACGCCGATGGCGCTACCGATGACCAGGGCACCGACCAACCACCACAGCTGCGACTCGACGCCGGTAGCGATGATGTAGAACTTGCCGATGAAGCCTGCAGTCAGCGGGATACCGGCCAGCGACAGCATCATCACGGTCAAAACCGCAGTCAGGTACGGACGACGCCAGAACAGGCCGCGGTACTCGTACAGGGCATCAGCATCACGGCCAGCGTACGGCGAGGACATCAGGGTGATAACGCCGAAGGCGCCAAGGCTGGTGATCACGTAGGTGACCAGGTATACGCCCATGGCTTCCAGGGCCAGGCCCTTGCTGGCGATCAGGGCGATCAGCAGGTAGCCGAAGTGGGCGATCGACGAGTAACCGAGCAGACGCTTGAGGTTGCTCTGGGTCAGCGCCAACAGGTTACCGATCAGGATCGAGGCGACGGCGATCACTGCCAGTACGGTGCTCAGCACGCCACTGCTAGCGGCAGGGGAGAGCATGAACAGGCGTACCACCACGGCGAACACCGCGACCTTGCTGGCGGTGGCCAGGAAGGCGGCGACCGGCGCCGGGGCGCCTTCGTAGACGTCCGGGGTCCACAGGTGGAACGGCACCAGCGACAGCTTGAAGGCCAGGCCAACCAGCATCATGCCCAGGCCCAGTTGCGCCAGCAGGCTTGGCATGCCAGTGCTGGCCAGGGCCTTGCCGATGCCGTCGAAGCTCAGGCTGCCTGCATCGGCATACAGCAGTGCCATGCCGAACAGCAGGAAGGCGGAACCGGCGGCCGACAAGACCATGTACTTGATACCGGCTTCCAGCGAGCGCTTGTTGAAGAACGCGTACGCCACCAGCCCGTAGACCGGCACCGACAGCAGCTCAAGGCCAATGAACAGACCCGCCAGGTGGTTGGCGCTGACCAGCACCAGACCGCCCAGGGCCGACATCAGCAGCAGCAGGTAGAGCTCTTCGCGGTTGCCCGGATAGCCCTTGGAGCCTTCGCCCAGGTAGGCATGGGCGAGGGTCACGCAGGCCAGGGTGGCGACCAGCATGATCGCCATGTACAGGCAGGCGAACTGGTCGATGGTGATCAGCGGGGTGACCGCCAGCGGCGCGACCTTCAGCGCCGGCAGGATCGACAGCAGGGCCAGGTTCAGGCCGATGGTGGACAGCAGGAAGGTCTGCGAGTGATTGCGCTTCCAGGCGATCGCCAGCATCACCACGACCGTGGTGATGGTGGTGATCAGCATCGGCGCCAGTGCGATGAAGTGTTGAGTGGTGAATTCCATAGCGCTCTTACCGGGCCGAAGCGAGTTGAGTGAAAGCGGAGCCGAGCCACTGCTGCACACCGCTCATGGTGGCGGCAGAGGTGTCGAGGAACGGCTGCGGGTAGACACCGAGCAGAATCAGCAGCCCCGCCAGACCCAGCACCATGATCAGCTCGCGGCTGTCCATGCCCGCCAGGACAGTGTCGGACTTGGCCGGACCGAAGTAGGCGCGGTGGATCATGATCAGCGAGTAGACCGAACCGAAGACCAGGCCGGTGGTGGCGATCACGGTGATCCAAGGCACGTGGACGAAGCTGCCGATCAGGATCAGGAACTCGCCAACGAAGTTACCCGTGCCTGGCAGGCCCAGCGACGCCGCAGCGAAGAACAGGCTGATGGCCGGCAGGTAGGCGATGCGGTGCCACAGGCCACCCATCTGGCGCATGTCGCGGGTGTGCAGGCGCTCGTACAGCTGGCCGGACAGGATGAACAGCGCGGCAGCCGACAGGCCGTGGGCGAGCATCTGGATCACCGCGCCTTGCAGCGCTTGCTGGCTGCCGGAGTAGATACCGATCAGCACGAAGCCCATGTGCGAGACGCTGGAGAAGGCGATCAGGCGCTTGATGTCGGTCTGCGCGAAGGCCAGGAACGCTCCGTAGAAGATACCGATCAGGCCCAGGGTCATGGCGATCGGGGCGAACTCGGCCGAGGCATTGGGGAACAGCGGCAGGGCGAAGCGCAGCAGGCCGTAGGCCGCCGTCTTCAGCAAGATACCCGCCAGGTCCACCGAACCTGCCGTTGGCGCTTGGGCGTGGGCATCAGGCAGCCAGGAGTGGAACGGCACTACCGGCAGCTTGACCGCGAAGGCGATGAAGAAGCCCAGCATCAGCAGGTACTCGGTACCGGCTGGCAGTTCGGCCTTGAGCAGGTCGCTGTAGTTGAAGGTGATCACGCCGGTGGTGTTGTAGTTGACCAGCACCAGGCCGAGGATCGCCACCAACATGATCAGGCCGCTGGCCTGGGTGAAGATGAAGAACTTGGTCGCCGCGTAGATCCGGGTCTTCTTGCCATCTGCCGAGCTGTGACCCCAGAGCGCGATGAGGAAGTACATCGGCACCAGCATCATTTCCCAGAAGAAGAAGAACAGGAACAGGTCCAGGGCCAGGAACACCCCGACCACGCCGCCGAGGATCCACATCAGGTTGAGGTGGAAGAAGCCGACGTGGCGCTGGATCTCTTTCCACGAGCACAGCACCGAGAGCACGCCGAGCAGGCCGGTGAGCAGGATCATCAGCAGCGACAGGCCATCGAGCGCCAGGTGGATGCTGATGCCGAAGCGCTTGATCCACTCGACCTTGTATTCCAAGGTCCAGGCAGGTTCAGCGCCCGGGGCAGGGGCCAGGGTGTAGTCGCCGGTGCCCCACAGCCAGAGGCCGATACCGAGCAACAGGGACATGGTCAGCAGCGCAATCCAGCGCGGCAGGGTCGAGCCGAAGCGCTCACCCAGCCAGCACAGGAAGCCGCCGATGAAGGGGATCAGGATCAGCCAAGGCAAAATCATGACGGGTTCGTTTCCTTTGGCAAAGTCGCAAGGTTCGCAAGATTCATAGTCATACCGCAGCCGCCAGCACGGCGCCGAGCACGAGTACTGCACCTACGGCGATCGAAGCGGTGTACCAGCGCAGCTGGCCAGTCTCGGTCTTGCTCATGGCGACGTGGCCGCCACGCGCCATCCGAGGAATCAGGCCGATGCTGCGGTCCACCGGATCCTTGCGCAGGATGTGGCAGATCAGCAGGTAAGGTTTGACGAACAGCTTGTCGTAGATCCAGTCGAAGCCCCAGGCGGCGAACCACCAGGCCGACAGCGCGCGGCCGATGCCGCTGTTGGCGATCGCGGTGACCAGGCGACGCTTGCCCAGGAACAGCACCGCAGCCAGCAGGATACCGGCGATGGCGATGGCACCCGAGGCGATTTCCAGGCTGTGCTTGGCTTCGCCGCCAGCGTGACCAGCGCTCTCTGGCAGAACACCCGCCAGCGGCGGATGGATCCAGGCGCCGACGAAGGTCGACAGCACGATCAGGGTACCCAGTGGCAGCCAGTGGCTGATGCCGTGGCCGGCGTGGGCTTCGGTCTTGGCTTCGCCGTGGAAGGCGATGAAGATCAGGCGGAAGGTGTACAGCGAGGTCATGAACGCACCGACCAGGCCGGCGTACAGCAGACCGGTGTTACCGCTGGCGAAGGCTTCCCAGAGGATCTCGTCCTTGGAGTAGAAGCCCACGGTGACGATTGGTAGGGCCGCCAGGGCCGCACCACCGACCACGAAGCTGGCGTAGGCCAGCGGCAGTTTCTTCCACAGGCCGCCCATCTTGAAGATGTTCTGCTCGTGGTGGCAGGCCACGATCACCGCACCGGAAGCAAGGAACAGCAGCGCTTTGAAGAACGCGTGGGTCATCAGGTGGAAGATCGCCGCGTCCCAGGCACCTACGCCCAGGGCGAGGAACATGTAGCCGATCTGGCTCATGGTCGAGTAGGCGAGGATACGCTTGATGTCGGTCTGGACCAGCGCGGCGAAGCCGGCCAGGACCAGGGTCACGCCACCGACGATGCCGACCAGGTGCAGGATATCCGGCGCCAGGGCGAACAGGCCGTGGGTACGGGCGATCAGGTAGACGCCTGCGGTCACCATGGTCGCGGCGTGGATCAGGGCCGAAACCGGGGTAGGACCGGCCATCGCGTCTGCCAGCCAGGTCTGCAGCGGCAGCTGCGCCGATTTACCCACCGCACCACCGAGCAGCATCAGGGTGGCCAGAACCATCCAGGTGTCGCCAGCCTGGAACTTCTGCGGTGCCAGCACCAGCAGTTCCTGCACGTTCAGGGTACCCAGCTGGGCGAACAGGATGAACAGGCCGATGGCCATGAACACGTCGCCGATGCGGGTGACGATGAACGCCTTGAGCGCCGCGTTACCGTTGTTGCGGTTGCTGTAGTAGAAACCGATCAACAGGTACGAGCACAGGCCCACGCCTTCCCAGCCGAAGTAGATGAACAGCAGGTTATCGCCCAGCACCAGGAACAGCATGCTGGCGATGAACAGGTTGGTGTACGAGAAGAAGCGCGAGTAGCCGGCTTCGCCACGCATGTACCAGGAAGCGAACAGGTGGATCAAAAAGCCTACGCCGGTGACCACGCCGAGCATGGTCACCGACAGGCCGTCCACGTACAGGGTGAAGTTCGGCGCAAAGCCGTCCACCGACATCCACTGCCACAGCAGCTGGCTGTACGCGCCGCCTTCAGGTGGGGCGACGTTGAACTGCCAGATCACGTAGGCGGCCGTCGCGGCCGAGAGGCCCACCGAGCCGACGCCGATCAGCGCGGACAGGTTCTCCGAGAACCGGCCACGGGAGAACGACAGCAGCAAGAAGCCGATCAGGGGAAAGACGAAAGTCAGGAAGATAAGGTTCATCCGCGCATCTCACTGGCAGCATCGATGTCGAGAGTGTGGAAGCGGCGATACAGCTGCAGCAGGATTGCCAGGCCAATACTGGCCTCGGCGGCTGCCAGGCTGATCACCAGAATGAACATCACCTGGCCGTCGGGTTGCACCCAACGGGCACCGGCGACGATGAACGCCAGGGCAGAGGCGTTCATCATGACTTCCAGGCTCATGAGGACGAAGAGAATGTTGCGGCGGACCATCAGGCCAACCAGACCTAAGCAGAACAGGATGCCGGCGACCGCCAGACCATGCTCGAGAGGGATAGCACCCATGATTTACTCCTTCGCCTCGTTGCGGCCCAGGTGGAAGGCGGTGACGGCTGCGGCGAGCAGCAGCATCGAGGCCAGTTCGACCACCAGCAGGTAAGGGCCGAACAGGCTGATGCCGACGGCCTTGGCGTCCACGGTGGTGCCGCTGATGCCGGCGCCGCTTGGCGCGACGAACAGCACGTAGAGCAGCTCGAGCAGCAGCAGGGTGCCGAGCAACACCGGCCCTGCCCAGATGCCTGGCTTGAGCCAGCCACGTTCCTGGGCGACCGAAGCCGGCCCAAGGTTGAGCATCATCACCACGAACACGAACAGCACCATGATGGCGCCGGCGTAGGCGATCACTTCCAGGGCACCGGCGAACGGCGCACCCAGGCTGAAGAAGATCATGGCCACGGAGATCAGCGAAATGATCAGGTAAAGCAGGGCATGCACAGGGTTGGTACCGGTCACCACCCGAAGGGTGGAGACCACGGCGATCCCGGATGCGAAGTAGAAAGCGAATTCCATCTTTCTGTCCTTATGGGAGCAAGCTCTTCACGTTGATCGGCTCAGCTTCGTTCTGTGCAGAGCCTTTCGGCTTGCCAGCGATGGCCATACCCGCAACACGGTAGAAGTTGTAGTCAGGGTTCTTGCCGGGGCCGGAGATCAGCAGATCTTCTTTCTCGTACACCAGGTCCTGACGCTTGAACTCGGCCATTTCGAAATCCGGCGTGAGCTGGATCGCGGTGGTCGGGCAGGCTTCCTCACACAGGCCGCAGAAGATGCAACGCGAGAAGTTGATGCGGAAGAACTCCGGGTACCAACGACCGTCCTCGGTCTCGGCCTTCTGCAACGAGATGCAGCCAACCGGGCAGGCCACCGCGCAGAGGTTGCACGCTACGCAGCGCTCCTCGCCATCGGGGTCGCGGGTGAGGACGATGCGCCCGCGGTAGCGCGGCGGCAGGTACACAGCTTCTTCGGGGTACTGCAGGGTGTCGCGTTTGCGGAACCCGTGGGAGAACACCATGGCCAGGCTGCGCAGCTGGGTGCCGGTGCCCTTAACGATGTCGCCGATATACTTGAACATGGGTCAAATCCTCACTGGGCCGCGACGGCTGGCGTGTTGTAAAGCACGAGCGCAGCGGTCACCAGCAAATTGATCAGGGTCAGCGGCAGGCAGAACTTCCAGCTGAAGTCCATCACCTGGTCATAGCGTGGGCGCGGGATCGAGGCGCGCAGCAGGATGAACAGCATGATGAAGAACGCGGTCTTCAGGGCGAACCACAGGAACGGTACTTGCGGCAGGATGCCGAACGGACCGTGCCAGCCACCGAAGAACAGGGTTACCAGCAGCGCCGAGATGAGGATGATGCCGATGTACTCACCGACGAAGAACATGCCCCATTTCATGCCGGCATATTCGATGTGGTAGCCGTCGGCCAGTTCCTGTTCTGCTTCCGGCTGGTCGAACGGGTGACGGTGAGTCACGGCGACGCCTGCGATGAAGAAGGTGCAGAAGCCAAAGAACTGCGGAATGATGAACCACAGGTTCTGCGCCTGGTAGTCGACGATGTCGCGCATGTTGAACGAGCCAACCTGCACCACCACGCCCATCAGTGCCAGGCCCAGGAACACCTCGTACGAGACGGTCTGTGCCGAGGCTCGCAGGCTGCCGAGCAGGGCGTACTTATTGTTCGACGACCAGCCGGCGAACAGCACGGCGTAGACCGACAGACCGGCCATGGCGAAGAAGAACAGCAGGCCGATGTTCAGGTCGGCAACGCCCCAGGTCGGGGTGATCGGGATGATCGAGAAGGCAATCAGCAGGGCGCTCATCGCCACCACCGGTGCCAGGGTGAAGATCATCCGATCGACGAAGGGCGGGTTCCAGTCTTCCTTGAAGAACATCTTCAGCATGTCTGCTGCGATCTGGAACATGCCGAACGGGCCAACCCGGTTCGGACCGTAACGGTCCTGCCACCAGCCCAGCAGGCGCCGCTCGACGAAGCTGAGCAGCGCGCCGCAGACCACCACGGCCAGCAAGACCACCACGGCCTTGACCACGGCGATGATCGCATCGATCACTTCGGGGGTGAACCAGCTCATTGTGCTGCCTCCTGCAGGCCTTCTACGGATGCACCGAAGATGGCTGGCGGAATGCCGGCCAGGCCTTTCGGCAACGCGACCAGGCCTGCGCCCAGCTGTTCATTGATCCGCAGCGGCAGGCGCAGTGCCACACCGGCCACGGTCAGGCTCAGCATTGCACCGTCGTTGACGCCCAGGCGATCGGCTTCGGACTTGGCCAGGGCCACGTAGGCGGCCGGGATGCGCTCTTGCACGGGGGCGGCGCGCGAGGAGCTCTCTTCGCTGCCGAACAGGTGGAAGAACGGTACTGCAGTCCAGCTGCCACGGGCCGGGTTGAAGGCGCCCGGAATGGCGTTGAACCAGTTCAGGCGATCACCCTGCGACTCGATCAGGCGGATGCCTGGGTCACCGGCACGCAGGTGGCCACCGACTTCGTCCTGGAACTTGTTCCAGGCCTGCGGCGAGTTCCAGCCCGGCGACCAGGCGAATGGCACCTGCTGACGAGGCTCGACCGAGCCCGAGTAGCCTTCCATGGAGAAGGCGAACGCGGAGTCTTTGTCTTGCGGGGTGCGCGGTTCGTGCACGCTGATGTTGGCGCGCATGGCAGTACGGCCGGAGTAGCGCAGCGGCTCACGGGCAAGCTTCATGCCCTTGATGCGGAACGCAGCACTTGGCGCGGCGTTGACGATCCCGGCCAGTTGCGGCGCGGCGTCGGCGCAGGCGCTGGTGACGTGGTCCAGCTGGGTCCAGTCGACCGGCTTGTTGAGCAGGGTGGCACGCAGGGCGTGCATCCAGCGCCAGCCTTCGTGGATCTGGATGCTGCTGTCCAGGTAGGTCGGATCGAATACCTGGAAGAAGCGCTGGGCACGGCCTTCCTGGCTGACCAGGGTGCCGTCGCCTTCGGCGAACGATGCCGCTGGCAGGACCAGGTGGGCGCGGTCGCTGGTGGCGGTCTTGGAGTGATCGGCGACGATCACTACCTTGGCCGCAGCCAGGGCCGCGTCGACCTTGGCGGCGGGGACGCGGGCGTACAGGTCGTTTTCCACCACCACGATGGCGTCGGCTTTGCCGCTGATCACTGCATCCAGCGCGGCATCCACCGAATCACCGCCGAGCATGGCCAGGCCGAGGCTGTTGGCCTCAGGCACGACCAGGCTCAGCGAGCCGTTCTTCTCGCGCAGCTTGAGCGCCTTGGCGATGTTGGCGGCGGCTTCAATCAGGGCCGGGTCGGCCAGCGAGGTACCGGCAACCACCAGCGGACGCTGGGCGGCGACCAGGGCGTCGGCGATGCGCTGGGCCAGGGCCTTGGCGTCATCGTCCAGGCCTGCTACGGCCGGAGCGCTTGGGTCGATGGCGTGGGCCACGGCAAAGCCCAGGCGCGCCAGGTCGGCGGGGGCTGCGTGCACGCACTCTTCGGCGACGTCGTCGAGCTTGGTTTCAGCAAGGCTGGCGATGAACAGCGGGTACAGCGCGTGCTGGCCGATGTTCTTCACCGCAGCGTCGAGCCAAGGCTGTACGCGCATGGCGTCGGCCATGGCTTCGGCCTTGCCTTTGGTGGCCTGGCGCACGGCCAGGGCGACGCGAGCGGCGGTCTGGGTCAGGTCTTCACCGAGCACGAACACGGCGTCGTGATCTTCGATCTCGCGCAGGGTCGGCACGGGCAGGGGGCTGGCGTTGAGTACATTCAGTGCCAGGCGGACACGGGCCAGTTCGCCTGCTTCCATACCCGAATAGAAGTACTCGGCACCGACCAGCTCGCGCAGGCCGTAGTTGCTTTCCAGGCTGGCGCGTGGCGAGCCGATACCGACGATGGTGCGGCCGCGCAGCAGGTCGGCGGCCTTGTCCAGGGCAGCGTCCAGGCCCAGCTTGGTGCCATCGGCCAGGTGTGGCTGGCGCGGACGGTCCTTGCGGTTGACATAGCCGTAGCCGAAGCGGCCACGGTCGCACAGGAAGTACTGGTTGACCGAGCCGTTGAAGCGGTTCTCGATCCGGCGCAGTTCGCCGTAGCGCTCGCCCGGGCTGATGTTGCAGCCGCTCGAGCAGCCATGGCAGATGCTTGGGGCAAACTGCATGTCCCACTTGCGGTTGTAGCGCTCGGAGTGGGTCTTGTCGGTGAACACACCGGTCGGGCAAACCTCGGTGAGGTTGCCGGAAAACTCGCTTTCGAGCACGCCGTCTTCAACGCGACCGAAGTACACGTTGTCGTGGGCGCCATAGACGCCCAGGTCGGTGCCGCCGGCGTAGTCCTTGTAGTAACGCACGCAGCGATAGCAGGCGATGCAGCGGTTCATTTCGTGGGAAATGAACGGGCCGAGGTCCTGGTTCTGGTGGGTACGCTTGGTGAAACGGTAACGGCGCTCGTTGTGGCCGGTCATCACCGTCATGTCTTGCAGGTGGCAGTGACCGCCTTCCTCGCAGACTGGGCAGTCGTGCGGGTGGTTGGTCATCAGCCATTCGACGACGCTGGCGCGAAACGCCTTGGACTCTTCATCTTCGATGGAGATCCAGGTGCCGTCGGAGGCAGGGGTCATGCACGACATGACGATACGACCACGGGTGTCGTTCTCGTCGGTGTACTGCTTGACCGCACACTGCCGGCAGGCACCGACGCTACCGAGCGCCGGGTGCCAGCAGAAATAAGGGATGTCGAGGCCGAGCGACAGACAGGCCTGTAACAGGTTGTCCGCACCGTTGACTTC
The DNA here is from genome assembly GCF_051129895.1 of Pseudomonas sp. Je.1.5.c. NCBI lineage: Bacteria > Pseudomonadati > Pseudomonadota > Gammaproteobacteria > Pseudomonadales > Pseudomonadaceae > Pseudomonas > Pseudomonas sp. Je.1.5.c. Next base: position 48,406 of record NZ_JBCPSP010000026.1, on the reverse strand, counting down.
GAGCGCTTTGCCGTCTACGTGGATAGTGGCCATGGTTCAAAGTTCTTCGTTGGCCCGCGTGAGCAGGCGTGGCTAATGGAAATCGGTGTGCCTGCGGCTCTGCCCGATACACTCGGACGAGCCTGCGAGGCTGGCGGATGGCACGGACCACCCGCACTTGATCTTGTTATGCGCCGACCACGATCGGCCCGGTCGGAATTGGCTTGGCCAGGTTCGGGCGCAGGGCTTCGCTGGCGCAATCGCTGGCGACGCCGGCCTCGAACTCGGACCGGAAGTACTTGATGGCACTGCCCAATGGCTCGACGGCACCGGGTGCGTGAGCACAGAAGGTGCGGCCAGGGCCGAGGAAGTTGACCAGGCCCAGCAGAGTCTCGATGTCTTCGGCGCGGCCTTGGCCTTGCTCCAGCGAGCGCAGCATCTTCACGCTCCAGGGCAGGCCGTCACGGCATGGGGTGCACCAGCCGCACGATTCGCGGGCGAAGAACTCTTCCATGTTGCGCAGCAGCGAGACCATGTTGATGCTGTCATCGACCGCCATGGCCAGGCCCGTACCCATCCGCGTACCAACCTTGGCGATACCGCCGGCGTACATCTGCGCATCCAGATGCTCTGGCAGCAGGAAACCGGTACCGGCGCCGCCAGGCTGCCAGCACTTGAGCTTGAAGCCATCGCGCATGCCACCGGCGTAGTCTTCGAACAGCTCGCGGGCGGTAACGCCGAACGGCAGCTCCCACAGGCCAGGGTTCTTTACCTTGCCGGAGAAGCCCATCAGCTTGGTGCCGTGGTCTTCGCTGCCTTCGCGGGCCAGCGACTTGTACCAGTCGACGCCGTTGCCGACGATGGCCGGAACGTTGCACAGGGTTTCGACGTTGTTCACGCAGGTCGGCTTGCCCCACACGCCCACGGCGGCAGGGAAGGGCGGCTTGGAGCGCGGGTTGGCGCGGCGGCCTTCGAGCGAGTTGATCAGTGCGGTTTCTTCACCGCAGATGTAGCGCCCGGCACCGGTGTGCACGAACAGCTCGAAATCAAAACCGCTGCCCAGGATGTTCTTGCCCAACAGGCCTGCGGCCTTGGCTTCATCGATGGCGCGGTTGAGGTTCTTGGCGGCGGTGGTGTACTCGCCACGCAGGAAGATGTAGCCGCGGTAGGCCTTCAGGGCGCGGGCGCTGATCAGCATGCCCTCGACCAGCAGATGGGGCTGTTGCTCCATCAGCATGCGGTCCTTCCAGGTGTTGGGCTCCATTTCGTCCGCGTTGCACAGCAGGTAGCGGATGTTCATGGATTCGTCTTTGGGCATCAGGCCCCACTTCACCCCAGTGGGGAAGCCAGCGCCACCACGGCCCTTGAGGCCGGCGTCCTTGACGGTCTGGACGATATCGTCCTGGGACATCTGCGCCAGTGCCTTGCGGGCGGCGGCGTAGCCGTCCTTGGCCTGGTACTCGTCGAGCCAGACTGGCTCACCGTCGTCACGCAGGCGCCAGGTCAGCGGGTGGGTTTCGGCTGCGCGCGCGATGCGGTTGGCCGGGCCGAAGGAAGTGATGGTCATACGTAACCCTCCAGCAGTTTGGTGACGCCAGCAGGTTGCACGTCGCCAAAGGTGTCATCGTCGATCATCAGCGCCGGGGCCTTGTCGCAGTTGCCCAGGCAGCACACCGGCAGCAGGGTGAAACGCCCGTCTGCGGTGGTCTGGCCCAGGCCGATGCCCAGCTCGCTCTGGATCTGGCTGACGACCGATTCATGGCCGCCGATGTAGCAGACCATGCTGTCGCACACGCGAATGATGTGGCGGCCAACCGGCTGACGGAAGATCTGGCTGTAGAACGTAGCCACACCTTCGACGTCGCTGGCCGGGATGCCGAGGATCTCGCCGATCGCGTAGATGGCGCCGTCAGGCACCCAGCCGCGCTGTTTCTGGACGATCTTCAGGGCTTCGATGGACGCCGCGCGCGGGTCCTCGTAGTGGTGCATCTCGTGCTCGATGGCCGAGCGCTCGGTTTCGCTCAGGGCGAAACGGTCGGTTTGGATAAGCGTGCTGTTCATGCTTAGCGGTCCACGTCAGCCATAACGAAGTCGATACTGCCCAGGTACGCGATCAAGTCCGCGACCATGCTGCCTTTGATCACCGAAGGGATCTGCTGCAGGTGCGGGTAGCTTGGGGTACGAATCCGGGTGCGGTAGCTCATGGTGCCGCCATCGCTCGTCAGGTAGTAACTGTTGATGCCCTTGGTCGCTTCGATCATCTGGAACGACTCGTTGGCCGGCATGACCGGGCCCCACGAGACTTGCAGGAAGTGCGTGATCAAGGTCTCGATGTGCTGCAGGGTGCGCTCTTTCGGTGGCGGCGTGGTCAGCGGGTGGTCCGCCTTGTACGGGCCTTCCGGCATGTTGCGCAGGCACTGGTCGATGATGCGGATACTCTGGCGCATCTCCTCGACCCGGACCATGCAGCGATCGTAGGCATCGCCGTTGTGGGCCAGCGGTACTTCGAACTCGAAGTTCTCGTAGCCGGAGTAGGGGCGGGCTTTACGCAGGTCGAAGTCGCAACCGGTGGAACGCAGGCCGGCACCGGTGGTGCCCCATGCCAGCGCTTCCTGGGTGTTGTAGGCGGCAACGCCGATGGTCCGGCCTTTGAGGATGCTGTTCTGCAGGGCCGCCTTGGTGTACTCGTCGAGGCGCTTGGGCAGCCATTCGACGAAGTCCTTGACCAGCTTGTCCCAGCCGCGCGGCAGGTCGTGGGCGACGCCACCGATGCGGTACCAGGCCGGGTGCAGGCGGAAGCCGGTGATCGCTTCGATCACGGTGTAGGCGCGCTGGCGGTCGGTGAAGGTGAAGAACACCGGGGTCATGGCGCCGACGTCCTGGATATAGGTACCCAGGAACAATAGGTGGCTGGTGATGCGGAAGAATTCGGCGAGCATGATACGAATCACGTCGACTTTCTGCGGCACCTGGATACCGGCGAGCTTCTCGACCGCGAGCACGTACGGCAGGTTGTTCATCACCCCGCCGAGGTAGTCGATACGGTCGGTGTAGGGGATGAAGCTGTGCCAGGACTGACGCTCGGCCATCTTCTCGGCACCACGGTGGTGGTAGCCGATGTCCGGGACGCAGTCGACGATCTCTTCGCCGTCCAGCTGCAGGACGATACGGAACGCACCGTGCGCGGACGGGTGGTTGGGGCCAAGGTTGAGGAACATGTAGTCCTCGTTGGCGCCCTGGCGCTTCATGCCCCAGGCTTCCGGGTTGAAGCGAGCCGATTCCTCTTCAAGCTGCTGCTTGGCCAGGGTCAGGCTGTAGGGATCGAACTCAGTGGCGCGGGCAGGGTAGTCCTTGCGCAGCGGGTGACCTTCCCAGGTCGGCGGCATCATGATCCGGCTCAGGTGCGGGTGGCCGGCAAAGTCGATGCCGAACATGTCCCAGACTTCACGCTCGTACCAGTTGGCGTTTGGCCAGATGCCGGTCACGGTCGGCAGGTTCAGGTCGCCTTCGCTGAGTGCGACCTTGATCATCACGTCGCTGTTACGCTCGACCGACAGCAGGTGGTAGAACACGCTGAAATCGGCGGCGGGCAGGCCGCGGCGCTGGGTGCGCAGGCGCTCGTCGACGCCGTGCAGGTCGTACAGCATGCTGTAGGGCTTGGCGACGCCGCGCAGGAAGCTGAGCACCTCTTTGAGCTGGGCGCGCTTGACCCACAGCACAGGCATGCCGGTGCGGGTCTGTTGGGCGACGAATGCTTCGGCGCCAAAACGGTTGTTCAGTTCGACGACCACATCTTGGTCGTCAGCCTTGTAAGGCGGAATGAAAATAGCGTTGTCCGCTGTCATGGTCTCGGTCGCTTTGGGTCAACGTAGAGAATGAAGCCAGGCCGCCGGCTCCAGGGGGAGCGGGCGGCAGGTCGCTGGATCAGACTTCGTCGGGGCTGCGCAGGTTGGTTACCGCGATACGCTGTTCGCGACGCAGGTCTTTCTGGGCAGGCATCTCGGCACGGTAAATGCCTTGATCACCAACCACCCAGGAAAGCGGGCGTCGCTCCTGTCCGATCGATTCCTGCAGCAGCATCAAGCCTTGCAGGAACGCCTCAGGGCGTGGCGGGCAGCCAGGTACGTAGACATCCACGGGGAGGAACTTGTCGACCCCCTGAACGACCGAGTAAATGTCGTACATGCCGCCGGAGTTGGCGCACGAACCCATGGAAATGACCCATTTAGGTTCGAGCATCTGCTCATACAGGCGCTGGATGATCGGCGCCATCTTGATGAAGCAGGTCCCGGCGATGACCATGAAGTCGGCCTGACGCGGCGAGGCCCGGATGACTTCGGCGCCGAAGCGGGCGATGTCGTGGGGTGCCGTGAAGGCCGTGGTCATTTCCACGTAGCAGCAGGACAGGCCGAAGTTATACGGCCAGAGGGAGTTCTTGCGACCCCAGTTGACCGCGCCACGCAGGACATCTTCGAGTTTCCCCATGTAGATGTTCTTGTGGACCTGGTCCTCTAGCAGTTGGTCGGTGACGGTTTCCCGCTCACCGACCGGATACTGCTCGTTGGGCGCATCCGGATCGATTCTGGTGAGATTGTATTGCATGCCAAAGCCTCATTGTTTCAGCTTCGCTTGCCGCTTGCGACGACCTTCGGGAGCCCAATCAAGTGCCCCGACGCGCCATAGGTAGACAAGACCTGCCAACAGAATTGCTATGAAAACGAGTGCTTCGACGAATCCGGTCCAGCCGCTTTCGCGGACGGACACAGACCATGCAAAGAGAAAGAGGGCTTCGATATCGAAGATCACGAACAGCATCGCGACCAGATAGAATTTGGCGGACAGGCGCAGGCGGGCGCTGCCGACAGGCAGCATGCCGGATTCGAAGGGTTCGTTCTTGGCGCGGCCCCAGGCCTTGCTACCGAGCAGGCTGGACAGACCGAGCATGAAGGCACACAGGCCGACGACACCCAGGAGGAAGATGGCAAAGCCCCAGTTGTGGGCGATGAGTCCTGCCGAATCGGACATGCTAGAGATCCTTATACAGAGACCCAGCTCTGCAGTCTGAAATAAGTAAAGCGGCGACGTGGTGTCGCAGGTGCAGTGACCAAATGTCGCAGCTGAATCAATCGCGCTGATTTTATGGGTAAACCCAGTGCAAGTAAAATTTCTGTCGCAAATTTATTCGTAGGATTAAGAACAAAAATCTTTTGTAACTGGCTGAAAGCCTTGATATTCGGGCATTACGCTTGCTTTTGTTAATTATGTTTCTTGCCTCGCGTAACGACTTGTAAGTTGCGTAATGATAATTAATATCATTTGATTTGAGCCGGTTAACTTTACCGGGTCTGGGCCTTGCAAAGTTCATTGGGCACACCTCGCTACTTGCAAATGCGAAAAACTCTCGTTCTAGCAGTTTTGCGCACCGCGTGCCCCGCTCTGGATCAATACTTTATCGATTGAGCCGCGTGCGGCCGACGAAGCGATCGCCCATTGGCCGAGCCAGTAGGCGAGGATGATCAGGTACTGCGCCGCAGCGAACGGGCTGACGAAGCGGTCGACCCCGATCAGGCTGTCGGAGAACACGAACAGGCAGGCACCAAGTGCTGCAAGGCCACCGCAGGCCAGGGCGCGCCAGAGCATTGCGCTGATCACCAGGGCGTACAGCGCCACCGGTAGCAACAGGGGCCCAAGGCCGTGGCTTGCGAGCAGGTAGAACAAGCCGCTGCCAGCGACCGTGGCAAGCAACAGGGCGGGCAGGGTGCTCTGGCGGTTTTGGCTGTAGTAGCCGCGCAGGTAGGCCAGGTGGGCAAAGAGGAAGGCGCCCAGGCCGAATACGAACAGATCCGCGGGGATTGCCAGGAGTATGTCGCCGAGTACCGAAAGACCAAGGCCGATCATGATCCAGCGGCGGTAGGTCGTGGCTGGGGTGGTTCGCAGCCAGAGGATCAGGGCCAGCACCGGAATCGGTTTGGCCAGCAGGGCAAGCACAGCGTTGCCGCTGGCCAGTGCATATAAATAGAGGGCAGCGGCGACCAGGGCCAATAGCAACAGGCTGAATGGGCGGGACATGGGCAGTCCTTGCTGTAGTTATGGGGCAAGCATAGACCCTAACCTCTGTTGCTGCCCGTACAGACGTAGACGACAAAAGGCCCGGGCACCTCGACGGTGGCCCGGGCCTTCTTTATTTCAGTAGCAACCCACTCTTTATCAGTGGAACTGCTCTTCCTCAGTCGAACCGGTCAGCGCGGTCACCGACGAAGCGCCACCCTGGATCACGGTGGTCATGTCGTCGAAGTAGCCAGTACCCACTTCCTGCTGGTGCGCCACGAAGGTGTAGCCTTTGCTGGCGTCGGCGAACTCCTGCTCCTGCAGCTTCACGTAGGCGGTCATGTCGTTGCGGGCGTAGTCGTGCGCCAGGTTGAACATGCCGTGCCACATGTTGTGGATGCCAGCCAGGGTGATGAACTGGTGCTTGTAGCCCATGGCCGACAGTTCGCGCTGGAACTTGGCGATGGTGGCATCGTCCAGGTTCTTCTTCCAGTTGAACGAAGGCGAGCAGTTGTACGACAGCAGTTGGTCTGGGTATTCCTTCTTGATCGCCTCGGCGAAACGACGCGCTTCGTCCAGGTCCGGCTTGGCGGTCTCACACCAGATCAGGTCGGCGTACGGCGCGTAGGCCAGGCCGCGAGCAATGGCCTGGTCGAGGCCGGCACGCACCTTGTAGAAGCCTTCACGGGTGCGCTCACCGAGCACGAACGGCTGGTCGTACGGGTCGCAGTCGCTGGTCAGCAAGTCGGCAGCGTTGGCGTCGGTACGGGCCAGGATGATGGTCGGTACGCCGGCAACGTCGGCAGCCAGACGTGCAGCGACCAGCTTCTGTACGGCTTCCTGGGTCGGTACCAGCACCTTGCCGCCCATGTGGCCGCATTTTTTCACCGAAGCCAGCTGGTCTTCGAAGTGCACGCCAGCGGCGCCCGCTTCGATCATGTTCTTCATCAGCTCGTAGGCGTTCAGAACGCCGCCGAAACCGGCTTCAGCGTCGGCCACGATTGGCGCGAAGTAGTCGATGTAGCCTTCGTCACCTGGGTTCTTGCCAGCTTTCCACTGGATCTGGTCGGCGCGGCGGAACGAGTTGTTGATGCGCTTGACCACGGTCGGAACCGAGTCGACCGGGTACAGCGACTGGTCGGGGTACATCGACTCGGCCGAGTTGTTGTCGGCGGCAACCTGCCAGCCGGACAGGTAGATAGCCTGGATACCGGCCTTGACCTGCTGAACTGCCTGGCCGCCGGTGAGGGCACCCATGCAGTTGACGAAATCTTTTTCAGGGCGGAAAGAGGGGTGGGCACCTTGGGTGACCAGCTTCCACAGTTTTTCTGCACCCACCTGGGCCAGGGTGTGCTCCGGTTGCAGCGAGCCACGCAGGCGAACGACATCAGCGGCCGTGTAGGTACGGGTCACGCCTTTCCAGCGCGGGTTCTCGGCCCAGTCTTTCTCGAGGGCTGCAATTTGCTGTTCGCGTGTCAGTGCCATGGAAATAAACCTCGTCGCATCGATCTTGGGGTAATTGTGCTGATGCTCAAAAGTCGCGGATCAGAGGCCTGACGGCTGTCCTGTTCGGCGGTGTTGCGACGGCGAACGCGAAGGCTCGAAGGGGAAGGAGGTGCAGCGTGGGTCAGCGATGGCTGCAGGTCGGCTCGTGGATGCCTTGCTGCGGTGCGACATGGCTTGCCTGGTGACTGCGGTGATGCGCTTCCGTCCCTCGGGACAACTTCTCGTTGCAGTCGCAATCCGGTCGAACCGCCTTGTGGGCCGTATAGACACGAGACGCCTCCAGGGGTGGGAGGAGCGCGCCTCGAAGACCCTTGCCAGGGCCTCTGATTAGCGGGAGCGAGGCCATCATGCCCTTGGCAAAAAGTACCTGTCAAATGTTTTGTAGTGCTTTTTTCTGGTTACTACATCTTTGGTCTAATGCGACTCGGCAGTCAGTTTCAAGGCCTTTGGTCGAGGCCTTGAATTGCCTGGGATCAGTCCAGAAGGTCGACTTTGACACGCAATGTCATGTTTTCACCGCGCTGGGTGCTGTAACTGAGGCTTGACGGGTTGCGCTCGGCTTGGCTCTGCTGATTGAACCCGGCCAGGGTGATCCATTCGCCGAGCTTGCCGGTGACGGTTGTGTCGGTGCTTTGCACTTTCACTACATCGGGACGTTCGCTGCTCATTCGATCATTATTGCTGCTGATTGCCAGGCGAACCGTCTCACCGCTCAGGCTCGGCGTGACATAGAAACCCTGGGTCACGTTGCGGTATTCGGTGTTGGTCTGGATGCGCCCGTAACCGTCGGTGCTGCTGCTGGTGATGGGGATGCTTTGACCGACCTGGATCAACGCCGGCTGGCCCTCGCTGGCCTGCACTTGCTGCATGCCGCCGTCGCGATTGGCGGTGCCGTAGCGGATGACCCGGGCGTTGCCGCGGTTGTCCTGGAAGTTGCTGTCGTTGTTGTCGACGCTGATCAGCAGGCGCTTGGGGGCGGTATCGAGTTGTTGCAGCAGGGTGCGCAGGTCGTCGATGCGCTCCGGCTCGGCGTTGACGATCAACTTGTTCTCGAAGGCGCTGACGCTGCCGTCCTTGCCCAGGAAGGCCTGGGCGGTGGGCAGCAGTTCGGCGCTGCTGCGGTGCTGAAGCGGCACGACCTCGGTGGCGGCCTGGGCGGTGAGGCTCGCAGCCAACAGTAGGGAGGCGATGAGGGGGCGTAGCGGCATGTCCATGATCTCCGCGGGTGGAATGGACATGATGGCAAATTTGTACGGGTCTTGCCGGGTGTGGATCACACCAAGTGGGTTTTAGGCTGGCACTGCCAGCTATGAACCTTTGCCTTGCCCAGGCAGTCGCAGCCAATGTGGCAACAGGGTCCTCATTATGAAGCGCTATTCAATTTTGCTGTTGTGCCTGCTAACCCACGCCGCCTTCGCGGCGCAGGACCCGTTGCGCATCAAGTCGCTGCAGCGCTGCGCCGATCTGCTCAGCGAAGACCGGCAACAATGGTGTCTCCATGCCCAGGGCCTGGGCGCACAACCTCCTACCGTCTGGCTGGCCGGTCAGCGCCTCCCTCAAGCCGATGTACAGCGCCAGGGCGATAACCTGACATTTACCCTCACCGGCGCACACCAGCCCAGCGCACCGCTATGGCTAGAATCCGCCGGTGAGAAGAGCAACCCCGTCTGGCTTAGCCGCCAGCGCAGCCATGTAGTGGCCGCCACTGCTGATGAAGTGGCAAAGAACATGGATGGCCTGACCACCTACCTGGACTTGGTCAGCCTGCTGATCGAGGAAAAACACCCGGGCTTGCAGGAAGCCCAACGCATCGCCGACAAGTACGGCGCCAAGGTGGTCGGCGCCATCGCGCCACTCAACGTCTATCAGTTGCGCCTACCTGTGCATGACTTGATCCAGCGTGACGCGATGATCCTGCGCATGGGCAGCGAGGCCAGTGTCGATGCGCTGATCATCGAAGAGTCAGCCCCGGAGCGTGGCGAAGAAGGCACAGGGCCGTCCCGGCAGGCGATCAACCAGGCAGACGAGTGGGCCGCCAACCGCTTCATGGACGCGCTGTATTTCTACCAGCGGCGGATCCAGGCCTCGGCAATACCGGTCAAGCCGGTACGCATTGGCGTGATCGAGCGTGAGGTCGACTTCGATGCTCCAGCCTTTACTGGCTATCGTGGGCCTTGCCCACAGGGGCAAACCTGCGTTTACGCCCGCGACGGCGACAAGGTTGAAAGCCACGGCAGCCATGTTGCTGGAATTCTGGCCGGGCAGGGCGCCGAAGGCGGCTTTCTGACTGGCCTTGGCAAGGCCAGCCCAGGCTTCGAGGTCATCGTCGAGCGCAACTCCGACGCTGGGATCACCGCCAACATCGCCGCTTCGGTCAACTTGGTCGAAGATGGCGTACGGGTGCTGAACTGGAGCTGGGGTATCCATCGGGTCGGGGCGAAGAACGTGCAGGGCGATGAGGTCGATTCGCTGGTGCGCTCCGGGCTTGCCATGAGCGGCTATGAAGAGTTGCTCGAGGAGTTCTTCCTGTGGCTGCGCAAGGCCCATCCCGAGGTGATCGTGGTCAACTCGGCCGGCAATGGCGCGTCTTGGTCGGGCACTGACGAGTACCGCCTGCCGTCGTCGTTCGTCACCGACCAGTTGCTGGTGGTCGGTGGTCATCAGCGCAGTGACAAGGGCGTGCCAGTGACCGATCCGCAGCATGTGCGCAAGCGGCAAAGCTCCAACATCGATATGCGCGTGGATGTCAGCGCCGCCGCCTGTATCCGCTCGGCGCAGGCCCGTGAGGCGCATTGCGGTACCTCCTATGCCACGCCGCTGGTGACGGCCACGGTGGCGGCGATGCTGTCGATCAACCCCAGCTTGACCCCCGAGCAAGTGCGCATGCTGCTGCGGCGCAGCGCGCTGACCCTGGGCCTGGAGCAAGACTTCGAGGCCATGGACGCCGAGGACCTGACTGCGCCGATTCTGCCGTCGGAGCGCAATGGCCAGCTCAATCACCCAGACTTGGGCCGATCGGCGCGGCTGGACATGCAGCGCGCCCTGGATTTGGCGGTGCAGAGCCTGCAGCGGGTGCGCTGAGTCGCGCAATGGTGGCCGCTGTAGGACAAATTCCGTAACATCGCTGACCCTATCGCGGGGCAAGCCCGCTCCCACGCTGTCGCTTGAGATCGTGGGAGCGGGCTAGCCCCGCGATAGGGTCAGCCACAGACACCTTCGCAGGAACTTCATGAAACCCGCCCGATTTCGCGCCGACATCCTCGCCGGCCTGACCACCTCTTTCGCCCTGGTCCCGGAATGCATCGCCTTCGCCCTGGTCGCCCATCTCAACCCGCTGATGGGCCTGTACGGCGCCTTCATCATTTGTACCTTGACGGCATTGTTCGGCGGTCGTCCTGGGATGATTTCCGGCGCTGCCGGCTCCATGGCGGTGGTGATCGTCGCCCTGGTGGTGCAGCACGGCGCTCAGTACCTGCTGGCCACGGTACTGCTGGGTGGGGTGCTGATGATCCTGTTCGGCGCGCTACGCCTGGGCAAGTTGGTGCGCCTGGTGCCGTATCCGGTGATGCTGGGCTTCGTCAACGGCCTGGCAATTGTCATCGCCTTGGCCCAACTTGAGCACTTCAAGAGCGGCGAGCAGTGGCTCAGCGGCTCGCCGCTGTACCTGATGATCGGTCTGGTGGCGCTGACCATGCTGGTGGTCTACGTCTTGCCGCGGCTGACCCGCGCCGTGCCGCCGGCGTTGGTGGCGATCCTTGGGGTGGGGCTGCTGGTGTACCTGCTCGATCTACCGACCCGGACCCTGGGCGATATGGCCCATATCGCGGGCGGCCTGCCCCAGCTGGCCTGGCCGGACGTGCCATGGACCCTGGAAACCCTGAAGATCATCGCTCCTTACGCGCTGCTGATGGCCATGGTCGGTCTGCTGGAGACCCTGCTGACCCTCAACCTGACCGATGAGATCACCGAAAGCCGCGGCTTTCCCGACCGTGAGTGCGTGGCGCTGGGTGCGGCCAACATGGTTTCGGGGATGTGCGGTGGCATGGGCGGCTGCGCGATGATCGGCCAGACCGTGATCAACCTCAGCTCCAACGGCCGTGGTCGGTTGAGCGGGGTAGTCGCCGGGGGCATGATCCTGCTGTTCGTGCTGTTCCTGTCGCCGCTGATCGAGCGCATCCCGCTGGCGGCGCTGGTCGGGGTGATGTTCGTGGTGGCCCAGCAGACCTTCGCCTGGGCCTCTTTGCGCGTGCTGCACAAGGTGCCGGTTAGCGATGTACTGGCGATCATCGCGGTCACCGTGGTCACGGTGTTCACCGATCTGGCTACAGCGGTGCTGTTCGGGATCGTCATCGCGGCGGTCAACTTTGCCTGGCAGCATGCCCGTGAGCTGTATGCCGACAGCCATGACGATGGTGAGGGCGGCAAGCGTTACCAGGTGCATGGCACGTTGTTCTTTGCCTCGACCACGCCGTTTCTCAATCAGTTCGACCCGGCGGGCGATCCGCCCAGCGTGACGCTCGATTGCAAGCACCTGAGCTTTGTCGACTACTCGGCGGTGGCGGCGTTGCAGACCTTGCGCGAGCGCTATGCCAAGGCGGGCAAGCACCTGCGGGTGGTGCATCTGTCGGAGCGCTGCAAGAAGCTGTTGAAGCGCGCGGGCGAGCAGCACTGATGCATCGCGGGGCAAGCCCGCTCCCACGCAGCCACAGGTAGTGCGTGAGGGCGGGCTTGCACCGCGATGGGTTCAGGATTCCCCGCGGTTCTTTTTCACGATCGCCTCGGCGATGTTCGCCGGCGCCTCGCCATACTTGGTGAACTCCATGGTATAGCTGGCCCGCCCCTGGGTCATCGAGCGCATCTGCGTCGAATAACCAAACATTTCACCCAGCGGCACTTCGGCGCGGATGACCTTGCCGGCCGGGGTTTCCTCGCCTTCCTGAATCATCCCGCGACGGCGGCTGAGGTCGCCAATGATGTCGCCCTGGTACTCCTCAGGCGTGACCACCTCAACCTTCATCACCGGCTCCAGCAGCACCGCGCCGCCTTTGCTGGAAAGCTGCTTGGTCGCCATCGAGGCGGCGATCTTGAAGGCCATTTCGTTGGAGTCGACATCATGGTACGAGCCGTCGAACACTGCGGCCTTGAGGTTGATCAGCGGATAGCCGGCGAGCACGCCGTTTTGCATCTGCTCCTCGATGCCTTTCTGGATCGCCGGTATGTACTCGCGTGGAATCACCCCGCCGACCACCTCATTGATGAACTGCAAGCCTTCCTTGCCTTCTTCTCCTGGGGCGAAGCGAATCCAGCAATGGCCATACTGGCCACGGCCACCGGACTGGCGGACGAACTTGCCTTCGATCTCGCAGGTGTTGCGAATTTTCTCGCGGTAGGCCACCTGTGGCTTGCCAATGTTGGCCTCGACGCCGAACTCGCGGCGCATGCGGTCGACGATGATGTCCAGGTGCAGCTCACCCATGCCGGAGATGATGGTCTGCGCGGTTTCTTCGTCGGTCTTGACCCGGAATGAAGGATCTTCCTGGGCCAGCTTGCTCAGGGCGATGCCCATTTTCTCCTGGTCGGCCTTGGTCTTTGGCTCCACCGCCACTGAAATCACCGGATCGGGGAAGTCCATCCGTTCGAGAATGATCGGTTTATTGATGTCGCACAGGGTGTCGCCGGTGGTGACATCTTTCATGCCGATCAGCGCGGCGATATCGCCAGCGCAAACGTCCTTGATCTCGGCACGCTGGTTGGCATGCATCTGCACCATGCGGCCGATGCGTTCCTTCTTGCCCTTGACCGAATTGAGCACGGCATTGCCGGAGCTGAGCACGCCGGAATACACCCGGGCGAAGGTGAGGGTGCCGACGAAGGGGTCGGTGGCGATCTTGAAGGCCAGCGCCGAGAACGGCTCGTTGTCGTCGGCATGACGTTCCAGATGCTTGTCTTCGTCGTCGGGGTCGGTGCCATTGATCGCCGGAATTTCGCTAGGCGCGGGCAGGTAGTCGATCACCGCGTCGAGCATCAGCGGCACGCCTTTGTTCTTGAACGAGGAGCCGAGCACCGCCGGCACGATCTGGTTAGCGATGGTGCGCTGGCGCAGCCCGGCCTTGATCTGCTCGGTGCTCAGCTCTTCGCCATTGAGGTACAGCTCCATGAACTCGTCGTTGGCCTCGGCGGCGGCTTCGATCATGTGCGCACGCCATTCGTCGGCCAGCGCCCTGAGCTCTGCGGGGATTTCCTCCTCGCGATAGCTGGCGCCGTTGTCGGCGTCGTTCCAGTAGATGGCTTTCATCTTCACCAGGTCGATCTGGCCGATGAAGTTTTCCTCGCTGCCAATCGCCAGTTGGATCGGCACCGGGTGGTGGCCCAGGCGCTGGTCGATCTGTTTGACCACGCGCAAGAAGTCGGCGCCCTGGCGGTCCATCTTGTTGATGTAGGCCAGGCGTGGCACATGGTACTTGTTGGCCTGGCGCCAGACGGTCTCGGACTGCGGCTCGACCCCATCGGCGCCACTGAACACCACCACCGCGCCATCGAGCACGCGCAACGAGCGCTCCACCTCGATGGTGAAGTCGACGTGTCCGGGGGTATCGATGATGTTGAAGCGGTATTTGTTGGCGAACTGCTTGGTCGAGCCCTGCCAGAAGGCGGTGGTCGCCGCTGAGGTGATGGTGATGCCGCGCTCCTGTTCCTGGGCCATCCAGTCCATGGTCGCGGCGCCATCGTGCACCTCGCCCATCTTGTGGTTGACCCCGGTGTAGAACAGGATGCGTTCGGTGGTGGTGGTCTTGCCGGCATCGACGTGGGCGACGATGCCGATATTGCGGTACAGCTCAATGGGCGTAGTGCGGGCCATGGTCAGTCACCTGTGGGTGAATGCGCGGGGAGGGGTACTCCCAAGGTAGCAGACCGTTGACGGCCTGTTGCCCGTTGACCCGATCAAGCGAGGAGCGGTCTCAGTCAGCTTGCGCTTGCAACTGCCAGATGCCGTCGACTTCACGTGCCAGACCGCTAGCGGCCAGCAAAACCACCAGGCGTGGGTGCAGGGCGGCATCGGTGAAGCCCTTGACGCAGTTAAGGTCGAGCTCGCCGGTCAGCTTCATGTCGGTCTTGGTGTACGACAACCAGGCCTTTTTAAGTACTTGCAGCACGTCACTGCCCGCAGTGTTGGCAAAGCGGCGGTGGGCTTGGCGGCCGTCGAACTCGAAGCTGTGTTGATGGCTGTAGCTGCTTTCCTCGCCATTGCCTTCGACGCAACGGTGGCAGCGGCAGGGGCCATCGGCAAAGGCAGTGCGCAGGTAGCTGTTGAAGTCCACTACGGGCTTGAGGGTCAGGCGTTTGTCGACCTCGAACAGGTCGGCGATCAGGGGTTCTTCGGCGCTCACTCGGTGTCCTCGTGTGGTGTGGCGTGCATCGGCGGGCACCCTAACAGATCGGCGCTTTGCAGGCCATGCGCTTGGTCTGGCGATCGATGTCGTCAGCGCCGCCTTCATCGCGGGGCAAGCCCGCTCCCACGAGGCTGCGTATCCCACCTCTGATGAGTAGCCAGCACGCCACCGGTCGAGGCGCAGGCATTCATGAGGCTCAAGCGTGTGTTGTAGGAGGCGCAGGCATTCACGAGGATCAAATGTGTGATTGTGTGATGTAGGAGGCGCAAACGTGTGTCGTGGGAGCGGGCTTGCCCCGCGATAGAGGGCTAGAGACAACAGGTGACAGCTGCCGTACCCTATGCGCCCCCGGCGTGGAGCACGCCGATCCCTATCGATGAGGCAACCCGATTGAGCAAGTACCCGTATATCGCCACCGTGACCGTCAGCACCGAAGACCGCGGAGGCGACGTCGAGGCGTCGGAGAATGCCAACATCCGTGTTGGCCTTGAGGCTGTGACCGAAACCCTGAAGAAGGTGCATTTCGTCGGCGCCCTGGCAGCCCCGGAAAAGCCGGCTACCCACATCTGCGTCACCCTGGAAAACGGCCTCGTCTATTACGGCCCGATCGTCAACGGTCACGCCGAACTCGAAGGCGGCTGGATCGCCTTCGAATCCGACATGCTCACCCCTGAAGAGCTGGGCCTGTAAGCCTCAGTCCAGCTGCGCCAGGCACTGCTCGAGGATATCCAGGCCTTCTTCGAGCACTGCCGGCTCGATGGTCAGCGGTGCCAGCAGGCGAATGATGTGCCGCGCCTTGCCACTGGGCATCAACAGCAACCCCTTGGCCCGCGCCGCTTCCAGCAGCTTGGCCAGCTGCGCAGGCGCCGGGCTGCCATCGGCATTGACCAGTTCGATGCCGCGCATGGCGCCAACGCCGGTCAGGCGGCCGAGCGAAACGCTCAATCCAGATGACTTCCAGCGTTGATAGCGGCTGACGATGGCTTGCTCCTGACGCTCGCCCCAGGTCGCCAGGTTCTCATCGCTCATCTGCGCAAGGCTGGCCAGGGCCGCCGCGCAGGCAATCGGGTTACCTGAATAGGTGCCGCCCAACCCGCCCTTTGGCAGCGCGCCCATCAGCGCCTTGCGCCCGACCACCGCACCCAACGGCATGCCGCCAGCGATGCTCTTGGCCAGCAGCAGCAAATCCGGCTCGATGCCCAGGCGTGGGAAAGCAAAGCGCTGCCCGGTGCGGCCAAAGCCCGATTGGATTTCATCGATGATGATCAAGATCCCATGCTCGTCGCACAAGCGCCGTAGGGCTTGGGCGAAGGCCGGATCAAGCGCCAGGAAACCGCCTTCGCCTTGCACCGGTTCGAGAATGAACGCAGCCACGTCTTCGACGGCCAGCTCGACACTGAACAGCCGCTCCAGGGCTTTTAGCGCCTGCTCGCAGGTAACCCCGGTGTCGGCGCTGGGGTAGGGCAGGTGATAGACCGGCCCTGGCAAATCGCCGACACGTTGCTTGTACGGAGCGACCTTGCCATTGAGGTTGAGGGTGGCCAGGGTGCGGCCGTGGAAGGCGCCGTCAAAGGCGATGATGGCGCGTTTGCCGGTGGCGCCACGGGCCACTTTCAGGGCGTTTTCCGCAGCTTCCGCGCCGCTGTTGGTGAGCATGCCGGCCAGCGGGTAGCTGACCGGCACGAACGCGCGCAATTGCTCCATCAGTTCAAGGTAGGGGCCATGCGGTGCGGCGTTGAAGGCGTAGTGGGTCAGGCGCGAGGCCTGGGTCTGGATCGCCTCGACCACCGCCGGGTTGCAGTGGCCCAGGTTAAGCACACCAATACCGCCGACAAAGTCGATGTAGCGTTTACCGTCGGTATCCCAGACTTCTGCATTACGCCCATGGGAAAGTGTAATGGGGTGAACTATGGCAATCGATTGGCTGATACTTTCCAGGTTCATGAGCACGCGGACCTTGTTCGAGTTTGTTGATATCCAAACGCGACTTGGGTAGTGTCGGCAAACGAATTATTCGATTGCGATCATTCCATAGATTCTGGAAGTCAGGCCCGGCCTCTTCGCGGGCAAGCCCGCTCCTACAGGTACTTCGCCGCCCCTGTAGGAGCGGGCTTGCCCGCGAAGAGGCCGGAACAAACTCAGCCATCCTCAGCTACACCTTCCAGAATCCACTGCACAAAGGCCCGAACCTTCGGCACCTCGGCGGCATGCTCGGCATGGGCAATGAAGTGCCGGCCATTGCTCGGCACCGGATGGTTCCAGGCCACCACCAGCTTGCCTTCGCTCAGCTCTTCGGCCACCAGGTAGCGTGGGATCAGCGCGATCCCGCAACCGGCGATGGCGGCGCGAATGCACAGGTAAAAGGTGTCGAAACGCGGCCCGTGGTAGCTGTTCTGGCTGTGCAGGCCAAGCCCGAGGAACCACTCATGCCAAGCCTCTGGCCGTGAGGCGCATTGCAGCAGGCGATGTTCGGTCAGCGCCTGGGCGCTGTCAAAACGTGAGCGCGCCAACAGCTCTGGCGCGCACACCGGCACGACTTCTTCGCTGAACAGCTCGATGCAGGTGGCGCCCGGCCAGGTCCCCTGGCCAAAGAAAAACGCGATGTCAGCCTTGGCCTGCACCAGGTCAAAGGGTTCCAGTTCGTTGCGGATATCCAGGTGGATCCGTGGATAGCGTTCGCCAAAGCCCTTGAGCCGGGGTACCAGCCAGCGTGCGCCAAAGGTTGGCTGGGTGGCGATGCGCAGCACTTCGGTTTCGTCGCCGTAGCTGAGGATGTAGCGGCTGGAGATGTCGATCTGGGTGAGGATCTTGTTCACCTCGGCCAGGTACAACGCGCCTGCCGGGGTGAGGTGCAGGCGCCGGCGAATGCGCTGGAACAGCGCGTGCGAGAGCATGTCCTCAAGCTGCGCCACCTGCTTGCTGACCGCGCTTTGGGTCAGGTGCAGCTCTTGCGCCGCGCGGGTGAAGCTCAGGTGACGGGCAGCGGCCTCGAAGCATTGCAGGGCCGTGGTGGAGGGCATCAGGCGTTTGGACATGATGGGTCTATTACCGAGCGAAAAAGGAAGAAGTTCATTCCGAACCGGAATCATGTACGTCGAAAAGGTCGTTTGTTGGTCACGCCCTATAGATTAATACTGACCTGGATCAATGATGACAACCGCTTATGGCAAGAGGAGGCAAAAGGCGCATCGGCGGCATCCTCACAACAACAAGAAACGCGCGATAACGATTAATAAGAATTCTGCTCCAAGTTCAGCCGCCCGTGCGGCGGCCGACCCATTCGAGGGTTTTTCATGGCTTCGCTACAGAACAAAAAACAGCGTTCCCTGCAACACGGCTTGACCTCCCGCCAGGTATCGATGATCTCCATCGCCGGCATCATCGGCGCCGGCCTGTTCATCGGCTCTTCCAACGCCATCGCCACCGCCGGCCCGGCGATTCTGATCTCCTACGCCATGACCGGCCTGTTGGTGCTGCTGGTGATGCGCATGCTTGGCGAAATGGCGATTGCCAACCCCAACAGCGGCTCTTTTTCCACGTACGCAACTGAGGCCATCGGCCCGTGGGCGGGCTTTACCATTGGCTGGTTGTACTGGTGGTTCTGGGTGCTGATCATTCCGGTCGAGGCTATCGCTGGCGCCGACATCCTGCATGCCTACTTCCCGGGCGTCCCCTCGTGGTTGTTCGCCTTTTTGATCATGATCGTGCTGTCGTGCACCAACCTCGTCAGCGTGAAGAACTTCGGTGAATTCGAGTACTGGTTTGCCTTGATCAAGGTGATTGCCATCGTCGCCTTCATCGGCATCTGCAGCATGGCCGTCTTTGGCGTCTGGCCATTGGCCGAGCGCTCAGGGGTCAGCCAGCTGTGGGCTAACGGCGGCTTTATGCCAAACGGGTTTGGCACGGTGCTGGGAGGGGTATTGATCACCATCTTCTCGTTCTTTGGCGCTGAGATCGTCACCATTGCCGCCGATGAAACTGCCAACCCGAAAGACAAGATCCGCCGCGCCACTAACCTGGTGGTGTACCGCATTGCCATCTTCTACCTGGCGTCGATCTTCCTGGTGGTGTCGCTGGTGGCGTGGAATGACCCAGGCTTGAAAGCTGTTGGTTCGTTCCAGCGGGTGCTGGAAGTGCTTAACGTGCCTGGGGCCAAACTGGTGGTCGACCTGGTGGTGTTGGTTGCGGTGACCAGTTGCATGAACTCGGGCCTCTACACCGCCTCGCGGATGCTCTACTCGCTGGGCTCGCGTGGCGAAGCACCAAGGATGATCAAGCGCGTTTCCGGCAATGGTGTGCCGACCGTGGCGGTGCTGTTGTCGACCCTGGCAGGCTTTGCCGGTTGCCTGGTCAACTACGTGTTCCCTGGCAAGGTGTTCGGCTTCTTGCTCTCCACTACCGGCGCCATTGCCTTGCTGGTGTACCTGGTCATCGCTGTGTCGCAACTGCGCATGCGGGCTCGGGCTGATCGTGACGGCACTGAGCTGGCCTTGAAGATGTGGCTGTTCCCGTGGCTGACCTGGCTGGTGATCGGCACCATCGTCATGGTGCTGGGCTATATGCTGTTCAGCGATGCCTATCGATACGAGACGCTGATGACAGCAGGAGTGACGCTGTTCATCCTGCTCATTTCGCTGACCCGTCGGCGGCACACTGCGCCATCGTCACCCGCTGAGCTGGCCAGCAGCGAGGGCGCTTGAGCTGAGGCGCAGGGGATAGTTGGGCTTTAGGGCTTGCAGTGAAGCTGCAGGCCTCTTCGCGGATAAGCCCGCTCCCACAGGTCCTTGTGGGGGCGGGCTTGTCTGTCAATAGCGGCTTGAGATCTAGACAGCACAGCCCGGTATAGCGCTACCATCACCCGGTAAACCTTCCCATTCCAACAAGTCCAGGAAGCGTATGAACGATCCAATCCTTTCCCTCCAGGAGCGCGCAGCCCCGGACGGAGTCTGCTACGGCTGTGGTTGCTCACACCCCAGCGGCCTGCACCTGAAAAGTCATTGGGATGCCGATGGCATCCACCTGTTGTGCCGGCACTCCCCCGACAGCACCTTCCTCGGCTGGCCCGGCCTGGTCTATGGCGGGCTGCTGGCGATGCTGGTCGACTGCCACTCCAACTGGACCGCCATGGCCTACCACTACCGCGCCGAAGGGCGTGAGCCCGACAGCCTGCCGCGCATCGACTGCGTCACCGGCACCCTCAGCCTGAACTACCTGAAGCCCACTCCGATGGGAGTCGAGTTGTTGCTCAAGGCACGCGTTGAAGGTGAGGTCGGGCGCAAGACGCGGGTCATCTGCGAGGTCTGGGCAGGCGAGGTACTGACAGTCACGGCCGATTCGCTGTTCGTGCGTGTCGACACCGAGAAGCTCAAGCACAAGGCCCACGGCCAAGCGTGAGACGCCAGGGTGGGGCGGCAACCGGCCGCCCTCTGGTTGTAGACCGCTATCAGTGATGTTGAAAATTCCTACAGAGCCTGACGAAGAGTCCTATAGGGACTACGTGAGTATCGGAATAGTCTGACCGCGTTTTCACCGCAGGCTGTCCGAGATGCTCGACTCTACTGATTTATCTCTATGCACCCGCTGCCGGCTTGCCGAGCTGCAGGCTGGCGTATGGACATCTCGGCTCACTTTTCCCCCGAAGCAAACACTGCCTGATCGCGGCAATCGCCGTGTACTCGGACGTTCGCGGACGCACTAAAGGAGATGTCCCATGCGTGCCAGATTCAACCCTAAAACCCTGACTGTCGCAGGCTTGCTGCTGGTGCTCTCCGGCTGCGCCAGCGTGGTCGTACCCAACGAGCAGATCGAGCTGACGCGCAGTGCGGTCAACCGTGCAGTTTCGGCAGATGCAACCCAGTATGCACCCGTTGAAATGCGCTCTGCCCAAGACAATCTGCGTGCCATGGAAAGGGCGCTGGGTGAGAAGAAGTTCAAGGAGGTGCGCATCCTCGCCGAGCGAGCCGAATCCGATGCCCGGCTAGCCGAGACCAAGGCACGGGCCAGCAGAACTCAAGACCAGCTGAAGGTCGCCCGCGAGGGCATCCAGGTGCTGCGCAAAGAGTTGCTGGAAGACCCGATCCTCAAATCCGCCCACTAACAGGAGCCGATCATGTCGAAATTGTACATTCTGCCTACCGTGTCGATCCTGAGCCTGCTGTTGGCCGGTTGCGGCACCACCCCAGAAAACCCCACGCTGGTGGAGGCCCGTGAAGGTTTCTCGGCGCTGCAAGGTAAGCCTGAATCCAGCCGTATCGCCGCTCTGGAAACCCAGGAAGCCTCGGTGGCGCTGACTAAGGCTGAGCAGGCTTCGCTGAAAAACCGCAAAGGCGATGATGTCGAGCAGCTGTCCTATCTGGCCAATAACCGGGTCAAGGCAGCTGAAGAGACCATCAAGTTGCGCCTGGCCCAGGCTGGCATGAAAAACATCGAGGCCGAGCGCACCCAGGCGCGTCTGGATGTACGTTCCGAGCAGCTCAAGGCGGCGTTGGCCAACAACGCGCCCAAGGGTAGCAAGGAGACTGAGCGCGGCACGGTAGTGACCTTTGGCGATGTGTTGTTCGCTACCGGGCAAGCCACATTGAATCCGCGCAGCCGTGACAACATCCAGGAACTGGGGCGTTACCTGCGCGATAACCCCAGTCGTAGGCTGCTGGTAGAAGGCCATACCGACTCCACTGGCGGCGACGCGCTCAACCAGCGCTTGTCCGAAGCTCGCGCCGCCTCGGTGGCCAACGCCCTGCGTCGTGAGGGTATTGCCGCCAACCGAATCGTCACTGCCGGCTACGGCAAGGATTACCCGGTGGCTTCCAACACCACCGCGCACTCCCGCCAGCTCAACCGGCGTGTTGAAGTGATCATCTCCCGCGACGACCAGGAAGTCGTGCGTCGCCGCTAAGCAGTACAAGGCGCGGCCAGTGGCCGCGCCTTTGCTTTGTCTTTCTCCTGCAACGGGAGATAGTCAGCGCCCGTCGTTATGCCTAAAGTGTTCGGTCGATGCTTCCCGCTTCTGCCACCAAGGGCACCCACCATGACCGATCTGAGCGCATTCCCCATCACCCGCAAATGGCCCGCGCAACATCCCCAGCGCCTGCAGTTGTATTCCCTGCCCACGCCCAACGGCGTCAAGGTTTCGATCATGCTCGAAGAGATCGGCCTGGCCTATGAGGCGCACAAGGTCAACTTCGACAGCGATGAACAGCTGAGCCCCGAGTTCATCTCCCTGAGCGCCAACAACAAGATCCCTGCCATCCTCGACCCCGACGGCCCGGGTGGTAAGCCGCTGGCGTTATTCGAGTCTGGAGCGATCTTGCAGTACCTGGCGGAAAAAACCGGGCAGTTGCTCAGCGACGACCTGGTTACTCGTTACCAGACCATTCAATGGCTGATGTTCCAGATGGGCGGCATCGGGCCGATGTTTGGCCAGGTGGGGTTCTTCCATTTCTTCGCCGGCAAGGACTTTGAAGACAAACGGCCGCGCGACCGCTACGTCAACGAGTCGCGCCGCCTGCTTGGGGTGCTCGATCGGCACCTGGCAGGGCGCCAGTGGATGGTCGATGAGTACAGCATTGCCGATATCGCCATCTTTCCCTGGGTGCGTAACCTGGTTGATCGGTATAACGCGCGGGAGCTGGTCGGGTTCGAAGAGTTCGCCGAGGTGCAGCGCGTATTGGCGGCATTCCTGGAGCGGCCAGCCGTGCAGCGCGGGCTGAAAATTCCTGGTTGAACCTTCCGCGTCGTATCTGTTTGGGCCTCATCGCGGGACTAATCGCAGCGGCGTGATGAGGCCCTGGCGGGCAATTTCAAAACAATTGATTCAACAACCAGTACAGACTCCCCGCCAAGAGCATCGCCGCCGGCAACGTCAGCACCCAGGCCATCATCAGATTGATCAGCGTGCGCTTCTGAATCCCTGAGCCATTGGCCACCATGGTCCCGGCCACCCCCGAGGACAGCACATGGGTGGTCGATACCGGCAGGCCAAACATGTCCGCCGCGCCGATGGTGCACATCGCTACCACCTCGGCCGAGGCGCCTTGTGCGTAGCTCAAGTGGGTCTTGCCGATCTTCTCGCCCACCGTCACCACGATACGCCGCCAGCCGACCATGGTGCCCAGGCCCAGGGCGATGGCCACGGCGACTTTGACCCACAGCGGAATGTAGCGGGTAGCGTCATCGAGCTGGGTCTTGAACAGTTGCAAGTGGCTGCGGGTATCGGCGTCGAAGGCCACCAGCTGATGCTTGTCGATCAGGCGGATCGCCTCGCTGGTCAGGTACATGTCATTGCGCACGTTGGCCATGGCCTCGGCCGGCACGCGGTTGAGCGAGCCATAGCCTTTGACCTGGTCGCCGATCATCCCGGTCAGCGCAGCCAAGGCCGGCACCAGCTGCGGGCTGGCCTTGGGCTCGGTGATGAAGTTGGCCAGGGTCTGGCGTGGGTCCTGGGCAAGCAATTGCGGGTCGCTACGCAGCAAGGCCTGGCGGGTGACTTCGGCGACAGCAGAAAACTGCAATGCTTGTTCACTGGGCATGGTCTTGTTCAGCGCGTAGGCCATCGGCAGGGTGCCGACCAGGATCAGCATGATCAGGCCCATGCCTTTCTGGCCGTCATTGGAGCCGTGGGCAAACGACACCCCGGTACAGGTCAGGATCAGGATCCCGCGGATCCACCACGGCGGCGGCGTCTTGCCTTGCGGCGCTTGATACAGCTCGGGGCGCTTGATCAGGATGCGCAGTGCCAGCAGTACCAACGCTGCGCAGGCAAAGCCGATCAGTGGCGAGAACAGCAAGGCATAGCCCACCTTGCTGGCCTGGCTCCAATCCACCCCGCTGGTGCCCTCGCGGCCGTGCATCAAGGCGTTGGCCACACCCACGCCGATGATCGAGCCAATCAAGGTGTGCGACGACGAGGCCGGCAGGCCCAGCCACCAGGTACCCAGGTTCCAGATAATCGCCGCCAGCAGCAGGGCGAAGACCATGGCAAAGCCTGCGCCGGAGCCCACCTGCAAAATCAGCTCGACCGGCAGCAGGGCAATGATGCCGAACGCCACCGCGCCACTGGAGAGCAACACGCCAAGGAAGTTGCACAGCCCCGACCAGACCACTGCCACCGGCGCCGGTAGCGAGTGGGTGTAGATCACCGTGGCCACCGCATTGGCAGTGTCATGGAAACCGTTGACGAACTCGAAGCCCAGGGCGATCAGCAGGGCCAGGCCCAGTAACAGAAAAGGCGTGACCGTGGTCACCACGGTGCCGCTGGCGCTGACGTCCTGCTTCAGGCTCCAGGCGGTGTACGCCAGCCCCGCCAACAGCAGGCCGATAAACAAGCTAAGGGTGGCGCGCCCCGGTTTGTGTGACAGCTGCGGGCGCGAATCGTGGTGGCTCAGGTCGGGTTGGCTGGCCAGTGACGGGGTTGCCATGATGGCTCCGATTGACGTCGGGCAAGGTTGCCGAAGGCCTTCAGCATAGAAACAATTCGTTACCAGGACGTGACCTCGGTCAATGAACGCCCTAGGCTGATAGGGAAACAATGTCGCAGGAGAGGGCAATGATTTGCTGCAAACGGGTCTACGACGCGCTCGAGCCCAGTGACGGCCAGCGGGTGCTGGTTGACCGCCTGTGGCCGCGCAACACGCGCAAGGACGAGGTGCATGCACTGTGGCTGCGCGAAGTGGCGCCGTCGGCTGCCTTGCGCAAGGCGTTCCACCAGGGTGAGGTGGATTTTGCCGGCTTCAGCCAGCGCTACCAGCAGGAGCTGGCCGCGCATCCCGAGCATTGGTATCCGCTGCTGGACCTGGCCGCCAAGGGCAACCTGACCTTGCTGTATGCCGGCAAGGACACCCAGCACAACAACGCCCAGGTGTTGGCGGCCTGGCTGGAAGATGAGCTGGAGCGCCAGGGGCCGGGCAGTTCGCCGGTGTGCTATGCCCCTTGAACTGATCCGCGCCAGCGACCAGTACCGCAACTTCGCCCGCGACCTTACCCGGCGGGCGATGCTGCCTTATTACCGTGAGTTCGACTTGCTGTGGATCGAAGAGGCCTTCGATGAAGCCTGGGGCTGGCGCGAACAGTGGCTGGTGGTCGACGGGCCGCGGGTGCTGGGTTTTTGCAGCTTGAGCCAGGACCGGCAGGCGTTGTTCATTCGCGAGCTGCATCTGCTGCCTGAACAGCGTGGGCGCGGGGTCGGCAGCTGGGTGCTGCAGCAATTAGCGCAATGGGCGGCCGAGCGGCGGCTGGGGCTGGTGCGCCTGATGGTATTCAGGAGCAACCCGGCGCGGCAGCTGTATCTGCGTCACGGTGTTGTCGAGATGGGCGAGGATGAGTGTTTCGTGCGTATGCAGCGTACGGTTGGCTGATGGAGGGGGCAGTACTGGCCTCATCGCGGGGCAAGCCCGCTCCCACGAGGTCAGCGTCCATCGTGTAGCAGCGGCGGTGCGCCGCTGCGACTTGTCCTGCAATTAGGTATTACTAGCGCAAATTTACCGCCAGCCGATCAACGTTGCGTCACCCGCACCGTTTCGCCCTGGCGCACCGTGGCATCGAGCAACGCCCCTTGCACCGGCATCAAATCGCCAATCAGCAGATTCTGCAGCACCGGCTTGCCATCGAAGCTGTTGCCACCCAGTTCCACCACGCGCATGCCTTCGACGCGCACCACCGCCTTGCCGACCTGCCCCAAACGGTTGCCGCTGAGCAGCAAGGGCCCTGCCATGGGCGTGCCATTACGCAGGCTGATCGCATACTCCGGGGTATTGCCGATGCGGTTGCCGATCAGCGTCAACGCCGCCACTTCGCTGGCATCGATAGCGCTGCCCTGGCTGCTGGCCAGCAGGTTGTCGTCGATCACCAGTGGCGCTGCCGGAGTCGGGGCGAGGTTGCGCAGTTGAATGCCGTTGCCGCGGCTGTCGCCTATGCGGTTACCGACCAGCAAGACGGCGCCTTGTTGCTCGCTGACTTCGATGGCGGCTTTGGCGGCGCCGAGAATCAGGTTGTCCTCCACCCGCGCACGGGTCTGTCCACGCAGGCGCACGCCACTGTTGTTGTCGACCCCGCGCAGATGATTGCCCGTGACGCTCAGCTGGCTGTCGCGGGCATCGATGGCGTACTGCTGGGACTGCTCGAACTGGCTGCCTTGGATGCTCGCCTGGCTGTGTTGCAGCTCCACTGCGGTGGACAGCTCGCTGAACTGGCTGTCGCGAATCAGCACCGTCGCCGGGCGGCTGTTGGGCGACTGCTGGGCACTGAGGGCGGTGGTCAGGCCGCGCGAGAGGTTGGCGTTGTAGCCCAGGCGCTTGAGGGTCGAGCCGATCACCTGGGTGTGGCTGCCAGCCCAGGCGATCACGAATGGCCGCCAGGCGCGATCGGTGTTGCCCGGCTTGTCGCCCGCCATGCTCTCCAGGTTGGATTGGTTCAAGCCCAGCCAGCCCTGGTTGATCAGCGCGGTGCCGGAGAAGCTGGAGAGGTACAGGCTGGTGCCTTCCAGGACCAGTCCGGCATCGGCGCCGATCATCAGCGGGTAGCTGAGCAGGTAGCCATCTTTGTAGCGCTTGATGATCCGCGGGTCGTTCAACGCGTCGTGCAGTTGCGCCAGGCTGATGCTCCCGCCGCGCAGCATCACCACCTGTGGGTGATGCGCCTGATAGCCGGCGATCGCCCGGAACAGGCCGTTGTTGACGAACGGCTCGAACGGCCAGCTGCCAGCCTGGGACGAGAACATCGGCTGCAGGCTGACGCTGGCGCGGCCTGCCGGGCGCGGGCGCTCGGCCTGGCTGAAGGTTGTCGCCTGGCGTGCCTGCTGGCGCAGTTGCTGCAGATGCAGTTGGTGCTGTTCAGGCTGTAGCACCTCCAGTGCCTGGTTGACCGCCAGCGTCTGGGTGGCGGCCTGGGCAGTGCTGGCCAGCAGCAGGGCGGCCAGGCAAGTGAGGGAGAAGCGGGCGAGCGGGGCCATTGGGGACTTCCTTGTTCAACGCAAAGGGGAATAAGCCGGCTGGATCGGGCCGCCGAGCTGACTGTAGTTGTCCACTTCGCCGTCCTCACTGTCGTACAGCTCGCGGGCCAAGTGATGGCTGGGGTTGCGCTGCAAGAAGGGGATCAGCCAGGCCAGCTTGTACGGCGCGACATCGACTTGCGATTGGCCCTTGAGCTCGGGCAACTGGTCCGGATCGAGCACGCTGCGCGCGGCGAAGTTGGCCAGCAGGTCGAGGGTCTGCTGGTCTTCGGCGCTCCATGGCAAACCGTTGGCGCGTGCCGATTCTGCCAGCAGCACCAGCGGCACCAGGGCATATTGGCTGTAGGTGGCGGCCAGTTTGGAGCGGGCGACTTCCAGCGGCAGGTAGGCATAGCTGCCGTCGCTGCTACGCACTGCTTGTTTGAGGCCCCGGCGCAGATTGCCGTCGGCCCACTGGATGAAGTCATCGCGCCCCACCAGCATGCCGGTGGCGGCTACGGCCCAGGCGGCCCAGTAGTCGTGGTTGTTGAAATACACACCGCTGGCGCTGCGGCGCGGATCGTACTCGCGGATGACCTGTTCACCCAGGCGGGTGAACCAGTCTTTCTGTACGGACGTCAGCTCAAGCTTGCCGGCGCTGGCTGACTGGGTCAGCAGCACGGCGCCGGCCATCGACGCCAGGGCCCATTTGCGCGCGGCCATGCCGGTGCTGCTGGCGTCTGGGTTGAGCAGGGCGCCGGCGCTGGCCCAGTGTTGCAGCCACTGGTCCTGGCAGGCCAGGGCCATGTTGGCGTCCTGCGGTTTCTTCGCGCGCTGGAAGCGTTTGCTGGCGTAGATCAGACCGCCTACGAACTGTTTGACCTGCTTGGCGATGCGTTCGCTGTCGGCGTCGGGGCTGGAGCGCAGGGTCGACTTGCTGGCGTCACGTTGGTCGTATTTGCTTTCCAGGCGCAGGGTGCCGGTGTAGGGCGCTGGCGGCTCCTTGCTACAGGACAGGGTGCGGTAGTCGGCGATCATTGCCGCCTGCGGGGTGGCGCGGGCGGGCCAGATCGAGTGTGCGGCTTGGGCTTGGGGCAGCAATAGGGCGGTAGCGAGGGCCAGGAGGGTTCGGCGCCCAGGCAAGCCCGTTGCTACAGGTTTGGATGGGTACCCAGCTACCGGCACCGACTCGATCCCTGTAGGCGCTGGCTTGCCTGCGATGGGCCGCAACGCGGCCCCAATCACACGGTTCAAAGGCATAGTCGAGTTTCCACGTCAGTAGCCGCGCTACCGGCCTTGGTCGGCTCGAGGAACACCGAAAGCAGGTTGGCCCCGGCGTACGCAGGATCCTTGCTCAGCTCCAGGTAATACTGCCCGCCGGTCACTGCCGCCTCACGCCGGAACCACACTTTGTCGCGCGCGCCATTGTCGTAGTAGACGATCACGTAGAAGTCCTTGACGTTCTTGTCACTCAGGCGGATGTCGAGAAACCCTTTCGATCCACTGAGCGCCTTGCGCTCACTGCCGGCATTGGACAGTAGCTCGATACGCTCGCCAATCTTCAGCGCCGGGCGTTGCAGCTTGGAACTGAGCACCTCTTGCGAGGCCTTGCAGCCACCCTGTACCGCTGGCACCAGTTGCCGGTACATCAGCGGCGAGTCGAGCCGGTAGTTGGCTGGCAGCTCCCAGATGATCAACTTTGGGGGCGCCTCGGCCTTGTAGTCATCCGACAGCAGGTACTCAAGCAACGAGCCATCCTCGCCGACACCGGGCAGGGCGTAGTTGAGAATGTCCACGCCCAGGTATTGCTTGAGGTAGCCGTCGAAGTTGAACTGCTTGCTCTCGTCTTCGCGCGCTGCGGCGTTACTGTCGCCGACCAGAATCACTTCCGGGTCCGGCGCCTCATCGAACAGGGCATCGGCGCCGTCCGCCACCGGGATGGTCTGGTAGCCGCGCACGTACTGGAAACCGTAGTTGTTGCCGCAGATGTAGCTCAGCGCCAGGTTCAGCGTGCCGTCCTTGGGCACCATCACGCCAGGCTCGGTGCGGTACTCCTTCTTGGTCAGCCCGGCATAGAACGGCTGGCGGCGGATTTCATCGGCCATCAAGCGTGCGGTCGCCTCGGCGCCTGCTGGCGTCCAGTGGTGGTCGCGGCGGAAGAAGAACTCGTTGTTGGGCGGCTGCTGCACCAGTTGCATCATCGGCGCCACCACTGCACCGCCCTGGCGCAACTGGCCGAGGTAGGCGGCCAGGTTGGCGCTGGCGCGGTTGTAGTCAAAGCCCAGCGGGTGCTCGCTGGGCAGCTTGTCGCGGTGCATCAGGCCACGGGTCGGCTGGATCGCCATGGCCACGTGAATGCCTTGCTGGTCGAAGGCCTTGATCAGCCGGGCGAATTCCGGGCGCATGGGGGCCGGGATGCCAAACTCGTTGGTCAAGTCGACCACCGAGCGGAACAGCCAGCGGTCCTTGCCGGGCACGATCTCGCGCATCAGCTTCATACGCCCTTCGGCATAGCGCTGCGGGTCGCTCAGGGCCGGGCAGACCATGCACTGCAGGTTTTCGCAGCCAGATTTGGCCGCAGCGCTCGGCTCGGCGGCCTGGCCGGCCTGGCTGAGCAGGGCCAAGGCGGCGCCCAGGCCCAGGGTTACGAGGATCTTCATGTGCCATTCATCCTTGCAGCGGGCGGTCACTCGGTCGGGTCGATGCTGTTGGCCAGGCTCATGCTGCGCCCACCTGGCAGCAGCACGTAGCTGTAGGAACGGCCTTTCTTGAGGAACAGTTCATCGAAGCTGGCCACCTTCTGCTCGGCCTCATAAGCGGCAAAGCCGATCTTGATCTCGTTGACCATGCGGCTGCCGGTCTGGCCATTGCTCAGCGGGTCGACGATCACGTGCTTGCCATCCACGGTCTTCAGTGCGGCCTGCTTGTCGGTCAGGTTGTAGAAGGCGATCTGCGCTTTCTTCGGCTCATTGACGTACTTGTCGGCGATCAGCGTCAGTTGCTTGCCGTCGTAGACCACGGTGCTGGCCGCATTGGCTTTGAGCTGGGGTTCGATGGCCTTGCCGCCAACGGCGATCTTGTGCGCACCGGCCGGGATGAAGCGGTAGCCGCTGAGCTGGCCGGCGGCGACGCGCTGTGGGTTGACCTTGCCGCTGAGGCTGACATCGATGTTGCCTTCCGACAGGTTGAGCACACGCACGAAGGCCGAGTCGGCCGGCGCCACGGCGTCGTACAGGTCGGCGTTGCCTTCGGCGGCAAGGGCGCTGTGGCTGGCAGCAGCCAGGGCGATGGCGGTAAACAGGCTCGAGAGTTTCATCAGGTACTCCTTTAATCGTCAGAAATGCTGGGGCTGGGCGCTACGGCTCAGCGATCCCGGGCGGTGGGCGAGCAGGGTGCGCAGGGGGAACTCCCAGACCACGGTGTCGATCTGCGGGTTGCTCAACTGGTCACTGGCAAGAAACTGGCTCATCGCCTCGAACGGCCCGCGGGCCTCCACGGCGATCGACAGCAGGTCGCGGTTCAGCGCTTCCTTGAGGAAGCCGACGAAGTTCCAGTCGTCGATCTTGCTGTAGCTGGTGCCGACCAGCAGCAGGCTCTGATCTTCTTCAGCGAACAGGTCGTCAGTGTTCTGCTCGGCCTTGAGGGTTTCGTACAGCTCGATCTGGTTGGGGCCGAACTGCGGCGCCAGGCGGCTGTGGTCGAACTGGATGTAGTTCATCAGGTCGCCCTTGATGCTCTTCTCGCCGGCCTTGTGCGACACATACACCTGGTCGCCCAACAGCTGCGGGCGCTGGCGAGCCAGCTCGTAGGCCGACAGCCGGGCACCCTCCGGGCTCCAGTGGGTATCGGACTTGAGGAACAGTTGCGGCCCATTGAGGTTGCTGAGGAAAGCGCCCCGCAGCGGCACCACGTCCAGCTGGCGCGCCTGCAACTCGCCGACGAAGCGGTCGTAAAGGCTCACCACGCGTGGGTCGAAGGCGTGCTGGGCATGTTCGGCATACACATCGAGCTTCATCGGCAGGGGCAGCAGCACCAGCTTCTTGCCATGCTCGGCCAGTTGCTTTTCAACCTTGGCGATCTGCTCCAGCTGGGTGGCCACATTGGCGTCGAGGTCGTTGGGCACGCGGTATTCCTGGCTGGTGTAGAGCCAGCCCTGCTTGCCCAGGACGACACCCTTGGTGCCTTCGCCAAACAGCTGGAACTGGGCATCGGCCCACAGCTCAACCGACGGGTCACGCAGGAAGAAGCGTTTGTCGTAGGCCTGCTCGAACTTGCGCAGCAGCTTGCCGTCGACGAACAGGTTCCAGGTGTCGGTCTGGGTGCGCGCGAAGCTGAACACCGGCGGCAGCGAGTAGACGAACATCGCTGCCAACACCAGGGCGAAGAGAATGCCGTTGACCTTGCTGGCCGTATTCATCACCGGATACATGGCCGTCTCCTAAAACTGGAAATACAGGAAGGGCGAGAACGAGTTGGCCGCCAGGCTGCTCAACGCCAGCAAGAAACCACCCCACAGCAACACGCTGTGCAGCGCGCCGACGTGACGCATGAAGTAGCCCTCTTTGTTGCCGGCGTAGAAACGCACGTTGTTGATCCCGGCCAGCAGCAGCCAGACCAACGCCACCAGGGCAAACGACATGGCCATCTTCGAGGCACCGAGCACATACAGCTCCAGCGAGCCAAAGCCGTTGAGGCCGAACAACGCCTTGTAGATATCCAGGCTGTGGCGCAGGTCCATGGTGAAGAACAGCGGCATGCTCAACACGATCAGCAGCGCCGTGCGCAGGTTGCGGCCCAGGTGGTAGGGCGTGGTGATCTTGGTCGCCAGGTTGAACTTGCGCTCGATGACCATGCCGACGCCAAAGAACAGCCCCCAGCAGATGAAGGCAAAGCTCGCGCCGTGCCACAGGCCCGACAGCAGCATGGTCCAGATCAGCGCCGGCAGGGCGCCGGTGACGCGCTTGCGCACCAGCGGCATGTACACGTAGTCGCGCAGAAAATGCGCCAGGGTCATGTGCCAGCGTGCCCAGAATTCGGTGATGCTTTGCGACACATAGGGCTGGTTGAAGTTCTCCGGAAAGCGAAAGCCCATCATCAGCGCCAGGCCCAGGGCCATGTGGCTGTAGCCGGCAAAGTCGAAGTACAGCTGCAGGGTCGAGACCACCAGGCCGAACCAGGCATCGCTGAACTGCAACGCGCCTTCACCAACGAACAGCACGTTGATCGGCGCCAGGCGGTCGGCGATCAGCACCTTCATGATGAAACCGAGCATGAACCGGCACACCCCCAGCGAGAACAGCTCCAGCGAATGGGTGCGTTCACGCAGCTGCGGCGCCAGTTGGCTGTAGCGCAGGATCGGCCCGGCCACCAGGTGCGGGAATAGCGCGACGAAGGCGGCGAAGTCGATGAAGCGGTTGGTCGGCGTGGCGTCCTTGCGATAGATGTCGACGATGTAGCTCAACGCATGGAACACATAGAAGGAGATCCCCAGCGGCAGGAAGATGTTCTCCAAGGTCCAGGTATTGATGCCCAGCGGTGCCAGCAGTACGGCCAGCACTTCGGCGCCGAAGTTGGCGTACTTGAAGTAGCCCAGGGTCGACAGGTTGCCGATTATCCCGATCCACAGCAGGCGCAACGCCCAGCGCTTGTCGCCGGCATCCAGGCGGTCCTTGATGCGCAGACCGAACCAGTAGTTCCAGTAGGTGATCGCCACGAACAGCAGCAAGAAGTCCGGCCGCCACCAGGCATAGAAGATGTAGCTGGCGGCGACGATCACGGTCGAGCGCCACTGTGGCCTGGACAGGAAATACACGGCCAGGAACAGCGGCAGGTAGAGGAACAGGAACACATTGGAGGCGAAGATCATGGCAGGGTCCGTCCTTAGTAGCTGATCACCACGCCGACGCTCAGCTGGTAGTCATCGCCGGTTTCCAGCGCACTCCCGGCATTGAGGTAGCTGGCGCTGACCAGGGCGTTGATATCCAGGTGCTTGCCGTCCAGGGCTACTGGGAACATCTTCCAGTAGTAATTGACGTCGAGCATTTGCCCGACGTTGCGCCCATTGCCTTGAGTGCCTCGGTCGATGGCGCGGTTGCGCTCGGCACGTTGGTCGCCGTTCATGCGGATCGGCAGGGTGCCGTCTTCATCGCGCAGGTTGAGCTGGGTCACGCGCAGGTCGAGGGCGCTGCGTGGGGTCGGGCGGGTCTCCAGGGACACGCCGTAGTAGCTCAGGTTGCGCAAGTCTAGGGCCACGAACGAGCTGGTCAGGCGAGTGCTGTAGGAGCCACTGCGGGTGATGCGGTCCGACTGGATGGCGTTGAGGCGAAAGCCATCGTTCTCGTCGCTCGGTTTGTCGGTGAGGCCGCCGCGCAAGGCAAGCCGTGGGGTCCAGGGCAAATCGTCGAAGCGCTTGCCCAGCTCGCCCAGGGCCGCCCAGCCTTTGCTGTTGTGGCCGTTGGTGGTTTGGCCGCGGCCGTCGGTGTTGTCCATCTTGCCGTCCAGCGCGGCCAGCTCCAGGTGGTAGTCGCTGAGCACCGGGTAGGCCAGGTTGTCACCGTTGAAGAACAATCCGTAGCGCACGCCCTTGAAGTCGTAGCGGTCGTCGGCGTCATGGCCGCTGTGATCGTTCTCGTGCATCAGGCGCACGCCGACCCGGTTGTTCTGGCTCCAGCGATAGGCGTATTCACCCATCACATAGGTGGTGCGCTCTTCGCTGTCGGCCAGCGAGTTGACGTCGGTGTTGTAGTTGTGGAATTTCTGCCCGACGGCGATGAAGGCATCGGAGAATGTGTCTTGATAGTTGAAGCGCAGCGACTCCAGGCTGTCGTCCCACCAGATGCCGTAGGTGTCGTAAAAACGCTGGCGGCCGAGCGACAGCGAGAAGCGCGGGTCATCGCCGATCAGGTTGCGCTTGACGTACAACTCACGCAGCTCGGCGTACCAGCCTTCAGCTTGTTCGCGGGCCGTGTTGTTGGTCGATTCGTTGGTCAGGTTGCTCGACTGGCTGGAGTCGTAGTTCAGCCACAGGCGGCCGTAGACCATCCATTTGGCCCAGCGCTTTTCCGGTGAATACCAGGCGAAGGACGGCTCGTAGCGCAGGCTGTAGAACATCTCGCGGTCGCTGCCGACTTGCGAGTCTTCTGGGCCATAGCCGGTCTGTACGGTGAGCTTGTTGAAGAACTCCGAGGTGATCACCGGCTCGCTGCCATCGGCCGCAGCAACGCGCACCGGCTCGTTGCTGTCGGCCTCGGGGCCAGTGATTTCTTCAGCCGCCCACGCCGCTGGCAAGGGGGCCAGCGCGAGCAGGGCGCCGAACAGGGGGGAATGCGCTTTCACAGAGTAGCCTCCTTCAACAGATCGTTGCGTGCGGCCAGGGCGCGCTCGATGTCATCCTTGGGCAAAGTTCTTTCCAGTCGGCGTACCAGGCTGCGCGCACCGCGCTCACCCATGTCCAGCGCGATGCGGGCATAGGTGTAGGCTTTGACGGGGTCGTGGCAGATGGCGCGGCCATAGGTGTGCAGGGTGGCCATGCGGTACCAGGCGGTGGAGGAGCCCTTGTCGGCTTCTTCCCGGAACAGTGCCAAGGCTTTCTCCTGATCTGGCTGGTCTTCGACGCCTTTGCTGTAGTACTCGGCCAACAGCAAGCCGGCATCGGGGTAGCCGCTGGCGCGCAGTTCGTCGATCAGCGCGCGGGCTTTGTCCGGGTCCAGGGTCAGCCAGTTGTTGACCATGTAGAACGACGCTTGCAGGGCCTTGGCCCGGGTCGGGTCGCGCTGGCGCACCTGATCGATCAACGCTTGAGTCTCCTCGGCGTTGTGCTCGGTGGGGTTGGAGATCATGTAGTTGGCCTTGGACACCATCGCCGGCACGAAGCCACGGGCGACGGCATCGTCCCGCCAGCGCTGGACCTGCGCAGTGGCCAGCGCCAGGGCGTCGGCCTGGGCCTTGTCGCGGGCCAGTTGCTCAGGGCTTGGCGGCAGGTTGGCGGCGGCAGGATTGCTGGCTTGGCGCTCGAAGCGATCAGCTTCCTGTTCGGCACGCTGGACGCTGGTGATGTTGTCGAGCAAGGCGGCGATGCGGTGGACGATCTCTACCGGCAGTTGCGCCCGCTCCGGCTCCAGCTGGGTGGCGAAGGCGCGAAACGCCTGGTCCTGGTTTTCACCGAGGAACGCGTAGTAGCGATCGATGGCGCGTACGTCGGTGCGCGCCGCTTCCTGGTACCAGCGCTCGGCGCCGGCGCGATCGCCCTGGCGCTCGGCCAGTACCGCGCGGTACAGCTGTGGCCGGCAGTTGAGCAGGCACGACTGCTCATACAAGCCGAGCAGTTCGGCGGCCTGCGGCACGTCGATCAGCTCTGGGTAAACCAGAAACACCTCCAGCGTGGTGCTGGCGTTGCGTGGATCGAGGCGGCTGGGATACCGGCTCAACGCCTGCTCGACCCAGGGCCGCTGGGCTTGACGCAGGCTCGGCGTGCGGTCGATCAGCCGCGCCAGCGAAGCGAGCGCCGGGATCAGCCCGCGGCCTTCGGCGAAGGCCTGGTGATACAGGCCCACCACTTCCTGGGCACTGGCGTCGGCCCGACCCGACAGCACGTCGCCCAGCAGCAGGGCGCTGGCCAGGTCACCGCGGCCGACCAGCTCGCGCAGGTCGCCAGTGACGTCGGCGCTGGGGTCCTTGTACAGGGCGTAGCGGATCTGCTCCAGGCTCTGCCCGGCACAGGCCGCGCTGGCGCAGGCCAGGGCCAGGCTGGCCAGCAGCAGGCGCGAAGGCGTCTTCAGCTTCATCAGGTCATCTCTCTCGACGCGCTCAGTTCGCGCTGGCAAACGGCAGGCCCAGGAACAGGTCGACCGCCACCGCCTTCTGATAGGCCGCTGCCGGCAGCGGGCTGTCTGGCTGGATGGTCAGCGCCAGGTTGCGATTGACTTCATCGACTCGCGCATCGACCACCTTGCCGCTGTAATGCTGGTCGAGGCCGAACACCTGCATGTCCACCGAACGCACGCGGCTGACATCTTCGAGCTTGTCGAACGGCACGTTGGCGCGCACGAACAGGCCCTGATCCTTGGGCAGCAGGTGCATCAGTGGGGCGTCCTTGTAGCCATAGCCATTGAGCGGTTGGCTCGGGTAGTACACCTGGCAGTCGCACGGGCTGTTGATCACCGTCTCGATGGTGGCGCGGCCAAGCAGGGCTTGCAGGTCGCCAGGGGCGAGGTCGGCCACCGCCTTCATGTCGGCCGGGCTGGTGAAGCTGGTCGCCAGCTGCGTGGAGATGCTCGCCAGTGGCTGGCCGGCCTGGACTTCAGTGGTGCCGGCTGGCAGCAGGTACTTCACATAGCCGTTGTCGGGCATGCTGATGATCTGCGCGTTGGTCGCCACTTGCGCCTGCACGGCAGGAATGCGGAAGAACAGCAGGTAGCCCTTGTAGCCGACGAAACCCAGTGCTGCCAGGCCCGCGGCGGTGTACAGCAAGGTGCCGGCCATGGCCTTGAGGCGCGCGCCGGGGGTACGTGCAGTGGCGTGCTTGTGCTTGCGTTCCTTGATGTAGTTTTCCCGCTGCATCACGTTGAACAGGCCATTGATGTCGGCGATCTCGCCAGACATGTAGGCGGTGATGATGTAGCGCAGGATGTCGCGTTTTTGCGCATCGAGGTCGACGAACTGCGCACCGACCTCGTTGCCGCGCTGGGAAACGATGCGCACCTTGCCCTCGATCGCCAGGTCGACCTGGTTCAGGCGCAGCTGGATCGAGGCGTCATACAGCGCGCCGATCTTCAGCGGGGCTTCGTGCAGCAGGCCGATACCGCCCAGGGAAATATCCTGCAGCTGGGTTTCGAAGGCAGTCTGGCCGCCACTGGAGAGGCGCACGCGGGCATTGATCCGAGTGCGCACGTACTGGCGCTCGTCGATCGCCTCGTGAACGATGTTGGCTGCGGACTTGCTCGGGGCTGCGGGGATGTTGGTTGTACTCATGTGCAGGCGCCTTTCCTTAACGTTGCGAGAGTTCTAGAAGCACGGTGATGACCCCGAAGAAGATGGCGATGGAGCTCAACAGCATCGCCTTCGAGGACCAGCGATTGAGGCTGGCGTCGAAGTCGACGCTGCCGGTGGCCAGGGTGGTTTTCTGCCGCGTCCAGCTTTGCTGGTCCATGTGGAACATCGCGTAGACCTTCATCACCGAGCCGACGATTTGGTTGTAATAGAGAACGAAGGGGTACATCGGGCTGACGGGGTGGCCGGCGAAGACGAACAGCACTGTCACCAGGCTGCGCGAGATCAATACCCAGAACAGGTACACCAACAGGTACTGGATGCCGAACACCAAGCCGGCTACCACCGAGGCGGTCAGGCCCATCAGGCAGGTCCACATCGACACCCGCTGATCGAGCAGCACGTACAAGGTGAACAGCCCCAGGCGCGCACGGCCGAGCAGGGCGGTGGCACGGAAGTTCTGCCGCAGCGAGTTGCCGTACCAGCGGAACATCAGCTGGCGGGTGGCGACCCAGAAGCTGTCGCTGGGCGGGTGCTCGACGGTCAGGGTGTGGCTGTCAGGTACATAGAAGGTGTCCCAACCGGCGCGCATCAGGCTCAGCCAGCTGGACTTGTCGTCGCCGGTGAGAAACTGGAAGCGCCCCAGTCGCCAGTGTTCGAGGAAGTCTGCCTCGACGTCGCGGATGAAGTCCGGGTCGGTCATCACGCTGGCGCGGAAGAACGACAGGCGCCCGGTCAGGGTCAGCACCCGATGCGACAGGGCCATCGAACACATGTTGATGTGCCGTTGGACGAAGCGCATCGAGTGCCACTGACGCATCCAGCGGCTACCTTCGACTTCGCAGAACTCGTTGGTGGTCAGGCCGCCAACGTTGGGCAGCACGGCAAACAGCTTGACCGCCCGCTCGACGCAGCCAGGCAGCATCATGGTGTCGCCATCGACCACGCCGACCACCGCGTCCTCCATCGGCATTTGCCGCGACAGGGCGCGGAAGGCGTGGGCCAGGCCATCACGCTTGCCGGTGCCACGGGCACGCACGATCACCAGCTTGATGTCGTCGCGATCGCGCACCTCGTTGCGCATGATGTCCTTGATGAAGTTCTCATCGCCTTTCTCGACGATCGAGGCGATCACCGTGCACGGCACTTTCAGCCGTTGCACTTCCTGGAACACCGACTGGTAGACCTTGAAGGTGGTCAGGGTCGGGATGCGGAAGCTGGTCACCACCATGAACATGTGCGAGGGCAGCGCGGCATCGCCCAGCCGCTCGACCTGGCGGCGCATCCGTGGAAAGCGCCAATGCAGGAAGTACATGCCACGCAGGTAATGGACGATGGCGTTGCCATAGCGCCACATGCCCAGCGTGCCGATGATGAAGATGAACAGGTGATGGTTCGGGTCCAGGTACTGCGGCGCGATCATCTCCGACGCCAGCGCGATCAGCCCGGCCAGGCACGCCCAGGCGCAGAAGCTGGCGGCTGCGCGCAGGTAGCCGGGGGCCTCGAAAGGTCGCTGTTGCACTCGTTCCATGTAGCCTTTGCTCCTGTTTGCGCCCACCCCCACCCCTGAAAGGGCGGGGCGGGCGCGTGTCGGTTACCAGCAGATGCCTTGGCGCTGGGTGTCGCTGGTGCCGTCCATGAACCCGACCAGGTCGATCACTTGCTTGTTGCCGCCCTGCTGCAGAGCGCTGGCGAAGCGTTCGTCGTTGTTGCCCAGGACGATCACCTCGGCCTCGTCGATCACCTGCTGCAGGTCGCTGTGCAGCAACGACGACACGTGCGGGATAACCGCTTCGATGTACTCGCGGTTGGCACCGAACACTCGTGCGTACTCGACGTTGGCGTCGTAGATGCGCAGCTCGTAACCCTTGCCGATCAGCTGTTCGGCCAGGGTCACCAGCGGGCTTTCGCGCAGGTCGTCGCTGCCCGCCTTGAAGGCCAGGCCAAGCAGGGCAATCTTGCGTTTGCCCTGGCGCTCGATGAGGTCAAACGCGGTGTCGACCTGGTTGCGGTTGCTGGCCATGATCGAGGCCAGCAGCGGATGCTCGACGTCGAGCTGGCCAGCGCGGTAGGTGAGGGCGCGCACGTCCTTGGGCAGGCACGAGCCACCGAAGGCAAAGCCTGGACGCAGGTAGTAACGCGACAGGTTGAGCTTGTAGTCCTGGCACACCACATCCATCACTTCACGACCATCGACGCCCGAGGCCTTGGCAATGTTGCCGATCTCGTTGGCGAAGCTGACCTTGGTCGCGTGCCAGACGTTGCAGGTGTACTTGATCATCTCGGCGACTTCGATCGACTTGCGAATCACCGGCGCATCGAGGCCTTCATAGAGCGAGGCGAGCAGATCGCCCGACTGGCTGTCGAGCTCGCCAATTACGGTCATGGCGGGGAAGTCGTAGTCCTGGATGGCTGTACTTTCACGCAAGAATTCCGGGTTGACGGCAACGCCGAAGTCGACCCCGGCTTTCTTGCCCGAGCTCTTTTCCAGAATTGGAATCACCACGTTCTTGACGGTGCCCGGCAGAACGGTGCTGCGCACCACGACTGTGTGGCGGCTGCCTTTGTCGCGCAGGGCGGTGCCGATTTCGCGGCATACCGCTTCCATGTAGACCAGGTCCAGGTCGCCGTTTTTCTTGCTAGGCGTGCCGACGCACAGCAGCGACAGGTCGCTTGCCAGAATCGCCGCTTGCACATCGGTAGTGCCGCGCAGACGGCCATGGCGTACACCGTCGAGCAGCAGTTGCTCAAGCCCCGGTTCGACAATGGGCGACTTGCCCTGGTTTATCAGGTCAATCTTGGCCTGGGAGATATCCACCCCCAGTACATGATGCCCACGAGACGACAAGCAGCCCGCGCAGACCGCGCCCACATAGCCAAGTCCAAAGATACTGATATTCATAGATCCCTCTCCCAAGGCGCGGCAAAGCCGGCCGAGATTCTCAGTTCAAGAAGTGTTCAAAGTGGCAGACGCGCAGAAGTAAGCCGCGCTCAGGAAGTGGCGTTACAGGCTGTTTCTTAGTGGTCTATTTTTATCCTAAAGGCGTTTTTGTTTGTTTCGCAAGCTTTCAAATTGCTTGCGATAAAAATACTTTAATCGCGTCATGTGAAAGTTTAAAAACCGTTATAAATCAATGTGTTAAAGTTTGGCGTTAGTTGGGCGTCAAAAAAACGATTGCGGTGTTGATGCCGAGAAAATGGCGTCAAAAGCGCGTTTTGTTGGCTTCGTCCGGGTTTTTTCATGGCTCTTTTTTTGTCGTTTTTTTGCTTGTGTGCTGTTGCTCGATTGATTTTCCTGCTCTCGGACTGACAGTAAAACGTTGTTTTAACAGGGCGATATGCTGAATGGGTGGGAGCATCTTCGAGTGTGGCCTTCTGCTGTTTTTGCCTGCGGCGAACTCGCCCCCTTGCGCCTGTTGGATCCAATTGGCATAGTTCCATCTGGATTCATGGCTATTCACATGGGTGCGGGACGCATCCGTTCTGGGATGTAAGGACAAGGAGTTGCAAATGAAAGGATTCGGGCCGCGTTTAAGGGAAGAACGCGAACGGCTGGGGCTCACTCAGCGCGTGTTCGGCGACATTGGTGGCGTCGAACCCAACGCCCAGGGCAAATACGAAAGCGGTGAGCGAACCCCGCGAGTCGATTACCTGGCCGCAGTCGCAGCTAAAGGGGTCGATGCGCTGTATGTTCTCAGTGGTCAGCACACACCGGCGCCGCTGGACAGCCTCAGCGTTGACGAAGACCGCCTGTTGGGCGCCTTCCGACGTTTGCCGCCCAGCGATCAGGCAGCCCTCTGGCACTTGGTCGGACGCTTGCTGGGGGAGTCCGGTAGTGATGATTCTGTAAGGAATCGCCGGCTAGATCGTCAGGCATATCTCTAGGACGCATTCCACTAGGTTCAGGCTGAAATTTTTTGTTAAGGTGGCGGGATCCAATCGCCCCCATGACGAGGTGTCTGCTTGATTAGGGTCCTAGTGGTCGACGATCACGATCTGGTGCGTACCGGCATTACCCGCATGCTCGCCGATATCGACGGCCTGCAGGTGGTGGGTGAGGCGGATTCCGGGGAGTCGGCCCTCAAGCTTGCCCGTGAGCTGAAACCCGATGTGGTCCTGATGGACGTCAAGATGCCGGGTATCGGTGGCCTGGAGGCGACCCGCAAGTTGCTGCGCAGCCATCCGGACACCAAGGTGGTGGCCGTCACCGTGTGCGAGGAAGACCCGTTCCCTACGCGTCTGCTGCAAGCCGGCGCTGCCGGTTACCTGACCAAAGGTGCGGGGCTGGATGAAATGGTCCAGGCGATCCGCCTGGCGTTCGCCGGCCAACGCTATATCAGCCCGCAGATTGCCCAGCAGTTGGCACTCAAGTCGTTCCAGCCCCAAGGCTCGCCGTTCGATGCGCTGTCGGAGCGGGAAATCCAGATCGCCCTGATGATCGTCGGTTGCCAGAAAGTGCAGATCATCTCCGACAAGTTGTGCCTGTCGCCCAAGACCGTCAATACTTACCGTTATCGGATCTTTGAAAAACTCTCGGTTACCAGTGACGTCGAACTGACCTTGCTGGCCGTTCGCCACGGTATGGTCGACGCAAGCCTATAAAAGCCGCTCATGTCCCAAGTCTTTGATGCCAGCGCGTTCCTGGCGACCTGCAGTGGTCGCCCGGGCGTGTACCGTATGTTCGACGCCGAGGCGCGGCTGCTCTATGTGGGCAAGGCCAAGAACCTCAAGAAGCGTCTGGCCAGCTATTTCCGCAAAACCGGCCTGGCACCGAAGACCGCCGCGCTGGTGGGGCGCATTGCCCAGGTCGAAACCACCATTACCTCCAACGAAACCGAGGCGCTGCTGCTTGAGCAGACCTTGATCAAGGAATGGCGGCCGCCCTACAACATTCTCCTGCGCGACGATAAGTCCTACCCCTATGTGTTCTTGTCTGACGGAGCCTTCCCGCGCTTGGGGATTCACCGTGGCGCGAAAAAAGCCAAGGGCCGCTATTTCGGCCCGTAC
Organism: Pseudomonas sp. Je.1.5.c; assembly: GCF_051129895.1. Taxonomy (NCBI): domain Bacteria; kingdom Pseudomonadati; phylum Pseudomonadota; class Gammaproteobacteria; order Pseudomonadales; family Pseudomonadaceae; genus Pseudomonas; species Pseudomonas sp. Je.1.5.c. The sequence continues at coordinate 6,565 of NZ_JBCPSP010000026.1, read as the reverse complement.
CCTAGCGCCGGTGCCATCCGCGAGAGCCTGAGCCTGTTGCAGAAGGGCTTCTCGGTGCGCCAGTGCGAAGACAGCTACTTCGCCAACCGCACCCGGCCTTGCCTGCAATACCAGATTAAGCGTTGCAAAGGCCCCTGCGTAGGGTTGGTCACGCCTGAGGAGTACGCCGAGGATGTGCGCCACTCGGTGATGTTCCTCGAAGGCCGCAGCCAACAGCTGGGCAACGAGCTCAACGCCGAGATGGAACAGGCCGCCATGGCCCTGAACTTCGAGAAAGCCGCCGAGCTGCGCGACCAGATCGCCTTGCTGCGCCGGGTCCAGGATCAGCAGTACATGGAAGGCGGCTCCGGTGATGTCGATGTGGTCGCGGCGTTCGTCAACCCCGGTGGTGCCTGTGTGCACCTGATCAGCGTGCGCGGCGGGCGCGTCCTGGGCAGCAAGAACTTCTTTCCCCAGGTCGGTATCGAGGAGGAGGTCAGCGAAGTCATGGCCGCCTTCCTGTCCCAGTACTATGTGGGCAATGCCGAGCGCGAGCTGCCGGGCGAACTGATCGTCAATGTCGTGCACGAGGACTTCGAAGCCATCAGCGAAGCCGTGCACACGCTGCGCGGTCGCGAGTTGGCCATCACCCATCGCGTGCGCGGTACCCGTGCGCGCTGGCAGCAACTGGCCGTGACCAACGCCGAGCAGGCCCTCAACGCGCGCCTGGCCAATCGCCAACACATGGCCGCGCGCTTCGAGGCGCTGGCCCAGGTGCTGGGCCTGGACGAGGTCCCGCAGCGCTTGGAGTGCTACGACATCAGCCACTCCAGCGGCGAAGCCACGGTGGCCAGTTGCGTGGTGTTTGGCCCCGAAGGCCCGCTTAAATCCGATTACCGGCGCTTCAACATCGAAGGCGTCACCGCTGGCGATGACTACGCCGCCATGCACCAGGCGCTGATGCGCCGCTATGGGCGGATCAAGGACGGCGAGGGCAAGCGCCCCGATGTGCTGCTGGTGGACGGCGGCAAAGGCCAGTTGAACATGGCCCGTGACGTCATGCAGGAGCTGGGCATGACCGACATGACCCTCCTTGGCGTGGCCAAGGGCGTGACCCGCAAGGCCGGTTTCGAGACCCTGTACCTCAATGATGTGGCCCACGAGTTCACCCTCAAGGGCGACTCTGCAGCCCTGCACCTGATCCAGCAGATCCGCGACGAAGCCCACCGTTTTGCTATTACTGGCCACCGCGCGCGGCGCGGCAAGGCCCGCACCACCTCTAGCCTGGAAGACGTCGCCGGGGTTGGGCCAAAGCGCCGACGCGAGCTGCTGAAACACTTCGGCGGCCTGCAAGAGCTCAACCGCGCCAGTGTCGACGAGATCGCCAAAGCACCGGGAATCAGTAAAAAGCTTGCCGAGTCGATTTATGCCAGCCTGCATAGCGAGTAGAATGCCTGGCTCAACCCGCAGCCAGTCGTACCGATGAATATTCCAAATCTGCTCACCGTTCTACGCGTCCTGCTCATCCCGATCTTCATTTTGCTGTTCTATGTGCCCTATCACTGGAGCTACATGGCCGCCAGCACAGTGTTCGCGATAGCCGCCGCGACCGATTGGCTCGACGGCTACCTGGCCCGACGCCTGCAGCAGAGCACCCCGTTCGGCGCCTTCCTCGACCCAGTGGCAGACAAACTGATGGTCGCCGTGGCCCTGGTGCTGCTGGTGCAAGTGCACGCCAACTTCTGGCTGACCCTGCCGGCAGCGGTGATCATCGGCCGCGAAATCGTCGTTTCGGCCCTGCGCGAGTGGATGGCTGAACTGGGGGCGAGGGCACACGTCGCGGTGTCCAACCTGGGCAAATGGAAGACCGCCGCACAAATGCTGGCGCTGGTGATCCTGCTGGCCAACCCACCGGTGCTGACCTTCTGGGTGGTGCTTGGCTATGGCTTGCTGCTGGTTGCCGCCGGCCTGACCCTGGTGTCGATGATGCACTACCTGATCGCCGCCTGGCCGCACCTGCGCGAAGGTTCCGAGCAGAAATAAAGTTTTTTTGAATCAAGGGGTTGACGTTGTTTGCTAGATCGCTAGAATAGCGACCTATCACGACGCGGGAATAGCTCAGTTGGTAGAGCACGACCTTGCCAAGGTCGGGGTCGCGAGTTCGAGTCTCGTTTCCCGCTCCAAATTCGATCCTCAGTGCGTCGCTGGGATCACAAGAAAGAGGCCTTAGGGCCTCTTTTTTTGTGCCTGGAATTTGGCTCGCGCCTAAGCAGATGGGGCACGGCCAGGCTTGATCCTTTTCCGCTACTCATCCAGTAACCATCCGCTATCGCCCTCGACGATAATCCCACCGTGATCGCTGCGATCACCTTGGCGCGCGACGCATTGGCCGTCTATTTGATACTGCGCGGTGCCACTGACAATCAGCGCTCCGCAACTGGTGCGATCTCCCACTCGAGCGACGGCTTTGCCATTGAACCGATAGCTCGTACTGCCGGTTTCCACCACGCCTGGACCATGTATCGGGCAGTCATGGCGATGGCCCACCAGGGCAACGGGTTTCATAGATTAGCTCCTGCAGAGGGTGCCGTACGCGATTCAATGTCGATATCGGTTGGCCATTGAACTTTCGGGGCGATGCAGTGAATAGGGCTCAACTGCGAATCATCGTTCCAGTCTCGGGGAGGGTGGACGAACTCGGGCAGGGCCTCTGGGCCTTGTTGCATGAACAACTGGGCAAGTGCCCAATATTGCTTTCCTTGTTCGATATCGTGGGTGAAAAACAGGCGGTCGATTACCTCTTCGGTACCGGGCTTGATGACCGAAATCACGACGTTTTCGATTAGACCGCCATTGCCCATCGGTGCGTATACGCTGCAGGCTTCGGCGACCAGGTCATCCCAGTCGTAGACGGCCGGGCGTACACCCCAGCGTTGGCGGCTGAATAGGTGGAATCGGTCAAAGTGGTATTGGTAGAAATAGACTTTGCGGCGTAACCGGTTGAAGCGGATAGGTTCGTCGCGGGGGAGTTCAATATCCATGCGTATGGTGGGGATGACTAGCCAGTACATTCCAGTTATGAATAACGATCCAGCGATCATCATTGCAGGGCCAATCTCTTCTCTGGCTGTCAGTGCCAGATATAGAAAAAACAGTGCGGCGGCGCTGTTTATTACGACGCAAATTCCGCCGCCGAAAATATTTACACCTCTAAGCCTTATTGTAGAGCGTGGTAATTCTAAGTAGGTGTTGCAAAAATGGTTTGGTGGTGTCTTAAGTTTTGCCGTGAGATAACATGGCTGTGGCGTGTCATTAGGCTTGTTTAGATCGTATTTCCAGCCTGGTGCACGACGCGGCAGGGGTGGTGATTGAGTTTTCATTCGGGCTCACTCTTAGAATGTTGCCTAACATTAAAAACGATGTGTTGATTCACTGGTTCATGCAGATTTGCAAATGACACCGGACCGCATAGGCTTTAGCCCGAGAGCGGTGCGGTACGTGATTGGAGGTCGATCGCGTCGGGCCATCTAACTTTAGGGGCAATGCGCCGGATAAAGCTTAATTGCGCATCATCGTTCCAGTCTCGGGGCGGATGGACAAAATCGGGCAGGGCGTGGGGACCTTGTTGCATGAACAGCTGAACAAGGGCCCAGTATTGCTTTCCTCGCTCGATATCGTGGGTGAAAAACAGGCGGTCGATTACCGCTTCGGTACCGGGCTTGATGACCGAAATCATGACGCTTTCGATTAGACCGCCATTACCCATCGGTGCGTATACGCTGCAGGCTTCGGCGACCAGGTCATCCCAGTCGTAGACGACCGGGCGTACACCCCAGCGTTGGCGGCTGAATAGGTGGAATCGGTCATAGTGGTATTGGTAGAAATAGACTTTGCGGCGTAGTCGGTTGAAGCGGATGGGTTCGTCGCGGGGGAGTTCTATGTCCATGCGGATGCTCGGGATGACTAGCCAATATAAAACAATAGAGAAGCCAACTGTGAAAACTATGAGGTCCACGCCCGCCTCCCATTGGTGTGTCAGCGTCTCATAGAGGAACTGCAAGAGCCACACGGTATAGCTCGCAGTCAGTATTGTGCCCACGAGGCTGCCAAGCCCTCGTATTCTTAACGATGACCTGGAGAGTTCGAGATTGATGTTGTTGATTTGGTTTGGTGCGGGATATAGGTGTCTTAAGCTTAGGTTGAGCTCAGGCGGCTCATTAGGTTTGCTTAAATCGTATTTCCAGCCTTGCGAACGGCGCGGCATGGTTGGTGCGTGGGTTTTCACTCGACGTCTCTCTTAAGAAATGGTGTGGAGTATGTGGTTGATTCAATGGGAGCGCGGCGCGCTGCGTGATTCGAGGTCTATCTCTTCGGGCCAATGAACTTTAGGGGCAATGCACCGAATAGGGCTTAACTGCGAATCATCGTTCCAGTCTCGGGGCGGGTGGACGAACTCGGGCAGGGCCTGGGGGCCTTGTTGCATGAACAACTGGGCAAGTGCCCAGTACTGCTTTCCTTGCTCGATATCGTGGGTGAAGAACAGGCGGTCGATTACCTCTTCGGTGCCGGGCTTGATTACCGAAATCACGACGTTTTCGATTAGACCGCCGTTACCCATCGGTGCGTATACGCTGCAGGCTTCGGCGACCAGGTCATCCCAGTCGTAGACAACCGGGCGTACACCCCAGCGTTGGCGGCTGAATAGGTGGAATCGGTCAAAGTGGTATTGGTAGAAATAGACTTTGCGCCGTAGCCGGTTGAAGCGGATAGGTTCGTCGCGGGGGAATTCTATGTCCATGCGGATGGTAGGGATAACAGTCCAATACATTAATGCTATGAAAAATAAGCTAAGTAACGTATATTTGACTTCGAGTTCAAAGCTGGGTGTTAGTGCCGTATATATAATCATCAGTGCTGTAGCGCTGATTGCACAGATACAGACAATCCCCCCGAAAATCCCAACCCCCCTAAGTCTAATTGTAGATCGCGGTAGTTCTAAATAGGTATCGCAGAAATGGTTAGGTGGTGTCCTAAGCCTTGCTGTAGGAGAAGATGGTTGTGGCTTTTCATTTGGTTTGTTTAGGTCGTATTTCCAACCTGGCGCACGGCGTGGAAGTGGTTGTGTTATCTTTTTCATGAATGATTCTGCTCCTGTACTATTTTGGCGTATGCATCTGGAATGGCGCGGTCAGGCCAATAGGTGATGGATAAGGTTGCAGCTAAGATGTTGTGTCTACCAATGTCAGGTATTAGTTCGACACTGCCCTTAAGGTCATAGTAAGGGAACCCTCGTTTTTCCGAATTAGTCTGATGTCTGATTTTTTGCTCCACGACGCTGTCTTTTTTGTAATCAGGAAATTTTGGCATCTTTGATGGCAGTAGTGAGGATTGCCTTGAAGTTGTGGCTGAATAGGGTGGCGGATTGAACTCGCCGCAAGCGACAATCTCTCCGCCGGTGTAGTTGTGCGAGCTTCCGTCTCCGTGTCTGTGGACTGTAAGCGTCCAATGATACGCAGAGCTGCTTTCATCAAACCCTGGGAGAATGATTTGATATTTGAGGAATTGCTTTGTGGTTAAGTTTGCCAGTCCGCCGATTTTCGAGCTGGTTGCTGGATCCGCTTTTAAAGCTATGAATTTGAGGACGGTGGTGAGCCCAAGCGTGGCCGCATTGAGTTCAGCAATAGCAATGTCGACATGCTCGGGTTTATTCCAGTGTACGACAGGGCTTTCATCCGCTTTGCCGAAATAACATCGCTTGGCCCAGCGTTCCAGCGGAGTTGACTCAAGTTGCTCACCCATCCTTGTTAAGCTGTAAGCAGTAAGGGAAAGTACTATTGCGATGCCCAATGGGCCAAAAAACACCTGGTGAGAGATAGCAAGAATGGAATGATGGACGCCAAGAACTGATACCAAACTTGCTAGTGAATATGAGAGCCATGCAGGGGTGTCCCTTTCAGCAAAAGTACGTTTAACTGCCAGACTCGTTTGAGCTGCATCCAAAACGCCCGTCACCGCACTTATCATCGCGCCCACTCTAACCAATGAATGGCCCACCGCTACCCCCGAGCTTGCGCCTGACGCCCCGGCCGCCGCCAACGCCGCGCTTTTCTGAACCTGCAAAGCGCTCTGCCGGACAATCAACCCGACCGTTTCAACGCTCCCTCCGAGTATCGCCAAGCTGGAGCCCTGCAATGCCAGCCAGGCTTCCATGGACTTATCGCCAATTTCGGCCTCGGCCTTTTGCATGTTCTTTTCCAGGCTGTCACTGAGCAGGTACAGCCCGCCCATGGCCAGCAGCAACTCCCAGCTTCCCGCGACCCCGCGCAGCCCTGTGAAACTGGTGCCAAGCAACTGCGCCGCTTGTCGCGAGGTCACCCGCAGGCCTTGCAGCGCCTGGCGCGCATTCGGCTCCAGGGTGCCTACGGCGACGGACAGATCGAGCATCGTCACCCGCGCTGCCCGGTTCAATTCCTCAAGGCTGGCGCGTGTGCCATTGACCAGCGTGTCGCGCACTTGCTCTGCCGTTCCTTGGACCCAGACGCTGACGACAATCACGCTGTGCGCCAGCTTCGGATCGAGTACCGCC